>JAZRAF010000138.1:0-20601 GCA_045634425.1 Eubacteriales bacterium
GAATTAAAACAATACTCAATTCCGCAGATATGAAAGCAATTCCTTTGTATGAAAGAGTGGGTTTCCATACTTCATCAACAATTATGTACATAGACCTTTAAATTCAAATTGATTTGACAATAAGACAAATTCCAATTTGTCGAGCTGAATAGGCGTTGAATGTTGGTGTGATTTTGGTGCAAATTTGGTGCAACACTTTATAGGGCGATACTCGCAAGGAGCATATCAAACGGTGTTCTTAAAACTCCAAAAGATAATCAAAAAACATTTTTTCAAAAGCTCTGCTTTGGCAGGGCTTTTGTTTTTTGATTATCCCGTCTTTAACATCGGTTGACAAAATAATGAGACAGTGATATAATGAGATAAATAAAAAGCTAGGGGGTGGCGAGCTTTGCGGCGCAAGATGTTTTTGATAACGATTTTAGTCGCCTTGGGCTTTGGTATATCGCTGTCCCTTTTTCTTTTGATAGGTGGCGCTGCTTTTGAGGCGATAGCGATCACCTTCGGCGTCACTCTTTACCATTTTTTAATGCGACTTGCGGTCGGTACGAGTGTCGACCTGATTATGAAAAATAAGGCAAACCACAAAAATGCGTGGTTTCGGGAAAAGCGCTTTGAGGCAGGACTCTATCGCGTTTTGCGTGTGCGCAAATGGAAAAAGCACCTTCCCACATATAGCCCGGACGCGTTTGATACGTCGCAAAAGACGGTCGGCGAGCTTGTCGGTGCGACCTGTCAGGCTGAGGTGATCCACGAGATAATTATGGTGCTCAGCCTGTTGCCAATAGCCTTTATACCGCTTCTCGGCGGCGCTGTGGCTATGATAATAACCTCGGTTTTGTCGATGGCGTTCGACTCGCTCTTCGTGATGATACTGCGCTACAACAGACCACGTCTTGTAAAAATAATGACTCGCTTTCAAAGTATAAAATAAGTTAAGGGGGCACCCCGTGTGATTTTATATTCAGTAATTTTGTTCCTCGCGGCAGTGCCGATGGGCATTATAAGCATCGCCATATACCGCGGCAAAACCAACCTCATTCACGATTACCATCAAACGAACGTCACAGACAAAGCCGCCTACGGCCGCGCCTTTGGTAAGGCGATGCTCGTTATCACGGCATCTCTGATTATTAGCGGTGCAATAGCCCTCTTTGCAAGCACCGAGATGCTTGCTACGATCTCACTTGCGGCTCTTTTCGTCGGCTTGATCGTTGGGATCGTGTGCATCGTCGCCGTGCAGAAAAAATATAACGGCGGAATGTTTTAAAACGCCAAACGAGCTTCCCTCACCGTGGTGGCGCTATTGACATTCCGGATATTTAATGCTACAATACAAATTACGACAACAAGCTTGGAGGACGTATGATCACCACAAAGAAGGAACTTAAGTATTATTTGGCGCAGGATGCACTTGCGCTTAACCATACAAGAAAAAAGCCGAAGCTTTTTGGCGATGAGATATGGAAATTTCAGATAACCTTAAGAAAGACCGAGTATTACAGCTACCTTTATAAGCATTCGAAAAAGCACGTAATATTCAATTACCTCTTCAACAAATCAAAGCTTCATAAGTTGTCGCTCAAGCTCGGATTTTCCATCCCCCTCAACGCATTCGGCCCGGGACTCGCAATCGTCCACTACGGCACGATCGTTGTAAGCTCGGCGGCTAAAATCGGCAAAAACTGCCGTCTGCACGAGGGTGTAAACATCGGTGCCACCAACGGCAGCACGCTCGCGCCTCAGATCGGTGACAACGTATTTATCGGCTCAGGTGCAAAGATCATAGGCGATATCTCGATAGTTGACAACGTTGCGATAGGCGCAAACGCCGTTGTCGTTAAGTCCATAACCGAGGTCGGCACCTACGGCGGCATCCCCGCAAAGAAAATAAGCAACAACGATTCACGCTCCAATATGCCGGCAGCACTGTTTGAATAAATAACCGAGAGGGAAAACAATGGCAAACGATAAAAGATTTGAGAGAATATACAAGCAGGATATGGGCTCTACCGAAATATGGGTAGACAAGGAAACAGGTGTTAACTACCTCTACCACGCAAGCGGATACTCGGGCGGTCTGACCGTTTTGGTCGACGCTGAGGGCAAGCCGATCGTTACCAAGGTTGAGGAAAAGTAATAATGGAAAAGGAAATAATGCTCGAGCTTTCCGACAACGAGTGGCCGCTTGAATATACGGATCACGATAGGGTGATCGCACGCGCGATAGTCTATGACGACGAGGGGTATTTTTACTTCGTCAGAGCCGAGAGGGATGATCTTTTTGGCAAGGCCACCCTTATCGAAACCTCGGGTGGCGGTGTCGAGCGCGGCGAGGACCTCAACACCGCGATCCTGCGCGAGCTTCGCGAGGAGCTCGGCGCAAATGCAGAGATAATCTGCAAGCTCGGAGTGGTCAGCGACTATTACAACCTCATCCACCGTCACAATATCAACAATTTCTTCCTCTGCCGCGCGCTCTCGTTCGGTGAGAAGAACCTTATGCAGGACGAGATCGAGTACTTCCACCTCTCGACCTTGAAGATGAGCTATGACGAGGCAGTAGCAGAGTACGAGCGTTGCGCATCCACCAAGCTTGGCAGAGTCATCGCTAACAGGGAATTGCCGATACTCAAAATGGCAAAAAGAGTCATCGATAGCCGCAAGGGAGAGATGTAATATGTGGTTTTGGTGGTTTATGTTCATCAGCGACCTATTGATCCCCTTGGTAATGATAGTCGGCGGTGTGCTGATGTGGAAGCGCACACCGAAAAAGATCAACAGCGTATACGGATACAGAAGTGCGCGCTCTATGAAAAACCTTGACACCTGGCAGTTTGCACACCGCTACGTTGGTCGTTTGTGGTGGGTGATCGGTTGGATAATTCTAGTCCCTACCGTGCTTGCGAATCTGCCATTTGCCGGTAAGAGTGACGACACCATCTCGATTGTTGGCACTGTCATACTGATCGTGCAAATGACTATTCTCGTTGCGGCCTTGATCTCTACTGAAAGAGCCTTGAAAAGGAATTTTGACGAAAACGGCAACCGAAAATAACTTGACAAAAACAGAACGGCACCCCGTTAATTTGACACGGGGTGCACCAAAATGCAACTATTTGTTGATCGGGGAGAGAAAAAATGGTAAATCAAAACGATATAACGATGGACTCCTCGGGCTTTGTGCTTCTGTCCGACTACGTGCCGCAAGCCATACAGGATATCCGATATTATTCAGACTACAACTTCATCGGCGAGCGGATCGAAGGGTATGATGAGCCTTGCGCATTGATAACCAAGGAAGCCGCCATTGCGCTTATGGCAGTTAGTGACGAGCTCCTTCGGCAGGGCTATTCTTTAAAGGTGTTTGATGCGTATCGTCCTGCTTGTGCGGTGAGATCCTTTGCCGCGTGGGCGATGGACACGCAGGACACGCGCATGCAGAAGTATTTTTATCCCGATATGCAAAAGGACGAGCTTATTGCCGAGGGATACATAGCAACAAGGTCAAGCCACAGCCGCGGCAGCACGGTCGATCTTACGCTTTTTGATATGAAAAGCGGAAAAGACGTAGATATGGGAAGCCCCTTTGATTTCTTTGGAGAGATATCGCGACCGGATTACAAGGGAATCACAACAGAGCAATATGAAAACCGAATGCTTCTTCGAGATGCAATGATCCGAAACGGATTTGTGCCGTTTGAGGGCGAGTGGTGGCATTTCACCCTGAAGGACGAACCATATCCCGACGTGTATTTTGAGTTTTCCGTATCTTCGGATAATATCAAGCAGGCGAGCTTGGTTTAAGCTCCGAAAAGCTCTGATATTCAAAAATATTTCTTTACGAAAATATAAAAAGCACCCCGTTAATTTGACACGGGGTGCTGCTTTTTGGCTAAAACGCCACTTATTCGGACAAAAACCTGAAAATCTCGGGCAAAAGCGCATCTGCCTCGGGGTGGCCCTGAACGCCAAGGATATTCTCACCGTACTCGGTGCCCTCAACCACGTTGTCGCCCTTTGCCGACCACGCATTGATCTTTACAAGCGTCTGCTCGGGCGGTGTGCAGAGATAATGGAAGGAGCAAAGGCGCATAGTGTCCTTGCCAAGCAAGCGGTGAAGGATAGTGCCGGGCACGATATTAACGTCGTGCTTCGCCGTGTCCTCGTTTCCTCTTTCGGGACGGGGATAACGGTGGTCGGGTATCCTCTTCTGCAGGGTGAAGCCCTCGGGCTGCTCGGCGATGTAGTCCACCATTGCCTTGACGATATCGCCCTCGTATCCGCGCGCTTCAACGATCTCTTTGAGCTTAAGATATACGTATATCACCTGCTCACCAAGGCAGATGCCAAGATACTTCTTTCCGGTTCTCAGAACGTGCTCCATGATCTGGAAATGATAGGGATAAAACTCCGATCCGCCCTGCACAAGGAAGCCGTCACACATAGCGAGCTGATCCTCGGTAAGCCAGTTGTCGGCGGGGGAAAGTCCGACCGGAATGCATCCTGCCTCAAGGGTGCGCTTGATATAGTTGTGTCCAAGTCTGTAAGCGTCGCTCATGCAGCTTTCCTCAGGCTTTCCAAACGCCGGTGCCGGAGCGAGTCCTATAATTCTTTTCATGATATATCTCCTACGTTGTTATAAATTTCTTCCGCTATCTCTGCGATCTTCTCGCTTTCCGCAATCGCGCAGGTCTTGAGTGCCTTTTTCTTTGGCAGACCCCATACGTCAAAGATGCGCGGACCGATCCACTCGTGATAAGCGCAAGTGTCAAACACGCCCTTAAGTATGCACAGCGCCGCCTTTCTTGGCTTCATAAATATCACCTTCATCGGGTGCTTTATCAAGGCGAAGATAACCTTGGGGTAGTGCGCTGTAATGTTGGTAAAGGTTATGCCAGGGTGCGTCACTGCAAAGGTCACTTCACCCTCGTTTTTAAACAGCTCGTAAAGGGAGAACATAAGATATCTCTTTGCGTTGCCGTAAACCTTAGATGCACGGTCCCTGGTCGCAAAATCTATATCACGTACGTCGATTTTTGAGTAATTGTGTGCAATACTGCCTACTATCACCACGCGGCCTGTGCGCTTCTTAAGCACGGGGAGCATCGTTCTTATCATATAATAGGGGGAAACGAAGTTGATCTGGAACACGTTGTCCATACCCGTGTCACATTTTTTGCGCGGAATGCTATATGCGCCGGCGTTGTGTATGAATATGTCGGGCTCGTAATTTGAGATCAGCTCGCGCGTCGCACTCTTGACCGAATTTATGTCCTCGAGATCAACGTTTATGCACTCTACATCGCACCCGTGTCGCGTTTTCAGCTCATCTCGGTGCGCTTCGGAACGCTTTTTGTTACGGTCCATAAGTATCAGCCTTGCGCCGAGCGATGCAATAAAGTCGCAAAGCTCCTTTCCAAGCCCGCCCGTCGTGCCCGTTACGGCAACCGTCTTGCCCGCAATTGACTCGGTATTCTCCGTTAACCATTTCTCATAATTCATAAGCGGCCAACCTCCTCTTTTAGATAAGTATAGCAAAAAAAATCGACAATTTCAACCCCTATAATTGACAACGGTGGAATATTGTGGTAGAATGTGGTTGATAAAATATGAAACGGAGACCGCTATGTACACCAAGCATTATTACAAGGCCGAATTTGGACAGAGCTTCCACTATCTTAAATACACTCCAAAGGATGCACCCGCAGGCGAAAAGCTCCCGTTAGTTATATATATGCACGGCGCAGGCGAGCGTGGCAACACCGATGGTAGTCAGGTTGACCTCGTTTCCGTCCACGGCTATTTCAAGCATATAAAGCAGGGCAAGGAATACCCTGTTATGATGGTCGCACCCCAGTGCCCGGCGGGCGGATATTGGGGCAGCCATATAGAATCGCTCAATCGTTTTCTTGATCACGTGATCTCGGAGAACAATATAGACACCACCCGCATTTACCTCACGGGTAATTCCATGGGCGGTACTGCGACGTGGCTTTGGGCACTCGACAATGCCGAGCGCTTTGCCGCTATCGCACCCGTTTGCGGCGAGGGTATAAGCTGGTACGGCGGCCGCCTCAGCGACCTTCCCGTCCGCGCCTTCCACGGCGACTGCGACACCGTCGTATCCCCTCACCAGAGCCTTGCGATGGTATCGGCTATCAACCTTTACAGCAAAAAGGCAAACGCCTCGCTCACCCTTTTCCCCGGCGTTGCGCATAACGCGTGGGACCCCACGTATGAGGGCGACTCCCTTATCGAGTGGTTCTTAGAGCACAGGAATAATGGCCACGTCCCCATCATATGGTAAAATAGGTGTTGACATTTCAGCCTTTGGGTTGTATAATTTTTTTACGGTTTGAAATATAAACTTGATCATTTTTTGAAAAGGAGAATTTAAAATGGATTTTCTTAAGAAGCTTTTTCCTATGTCTTTCAAAAAGACCGAAACTAACGATTTTGTAAAGCGCATAGTCATCTATGCCGTAAGCGCATTTGTTGTGGGTCTTGTTGCATGTGTACTGATGATGCTCTTTGCTGAGGCACCTATCGTTGCGGCACTCCTCTCTCCCATTGTTTCAATAGTTGAGGCGTACTGCACCGGCGGTATCGTTCTTGCAATCCTCGTTCATTGCAACGTTATCAAACTCGGCGAGTGATCAGCCGACTATAAAAAAGCACTTGTGGAAAACACAAGTGCTTTTTTATTTTCAATTAAAACGCCCACTCGCCGTTCTCGAAGATCTGAACCTCGCGACCGTCTGCGCAGATCGCCTTGATGGACATATCTGCGGTGCCGATCATAAAGTCGACGTGAGTGACCGAGTCGTTGATGCCGAGCGCGTGCGCCTCGTCGTCGGTGTACTTCTCAAAGTCGCGAAGAACGTTGGTGAAGCCCATACCGATCGCAAGGTGGCAGGCTGCATTCTCGTCAAAGAGAGTGTTGTAGTAAAGAATTCCGCTCTTTCTGATGGGAGAGGAATAGGGAACGAGCGCACACTCGCCAAGGTAGGAGGCGCCCTCGTCCATCGAGATCATCTCGCGGAGCATATCCACGTTCTGCTCAGCGCCGCAGTCAACGATCTTGCCACCCTCAAACTTGAACCAGAAATTGTCGATAAGCTGACCGCCGTAGGAAAGGGGAAGGGAGGAGTAAACGATACCCTCGGCCTCGCCGCGCTTAGGAGAGGTGAACACCTCCTCGGTGGGGATGTTGGGGTTGTAGTAAACGTTAGTGCCCTGGGTGTCCTCGCCGCCTGCCATAAAGGTAGCCTCGGGGATCATACCAACCTTAAGGTCGGTGCCGTTGGAAGCCTTGTAGTGAAGCTCGCGGATGTCAAGTGAGTTGAGGAACTCACATCTCTTTGCGAGGTCTGCGTTGTGCTTATCCCACTCTGCAATAGGATCCTCGGTAACTCTGGAAGCGTCAAGAATAGCGCCCCAAAGCTTCTCGATAGCCACCGACGTTCTCTCGCCGGGGAATACCTTCTTTGCCCAGCCTGCACCCGGCACTGCCGCGATGCACCACTGATACTTGTTCTCCATTCTGCGTCTTATGGGCTTGATGGTCTTAGAACGCTTTGCGGTTGCCGCAGCGTACTTCTTCTGATCGATACCTGCAAGACCGTCGGGGTCCTCGGAGGTGAGATAGATCTTTGCGGGAAGGGTGTCTGCCTGCCACTCCCACTTCTTTATCTGCCACTCCTCAAGCGTGCCGAGCACGTCCTCCTTGCAGTACTTTACGTTGATTGCGGAAAGGGGCTGGTGGGTCCAGTCTACCATAACGCGCTTAGCGCCTGCCTTGTAGCACTCCTTAACGAGCATTTCTACAAACTCGGGCTGGTCAAGCTCTGCAGTGATAAGCACGTCCTGTTTCTTCTGTACGTTGATGCCGCACTTTGCAATAAGTGCAGCGTATTTTCTGAGTCTCGTCTTGTTCATTGTCCTTTTTTCTCCTTTTTATATACTCTTAAGAACTTCCTTGAGGAACTCCCACACCCTCGCAGCTGAGGAAATGGAAAGGCGCTCCTCGGTGGTATGAATGTCGTAGCAGTTGGGGCCCATAGATATGCAGTCAAGGCCCTCGATCTTGTCTGAGAATATTCCGCACTCAAGGCCCGCGTGTATCGTAACTACCTTGGCATCCTTGCCGTACATTCTCTTATAAACCTCGCAAATAGTGTCGCGAAGGGGCGACTCCTTGCGGTATTCCCAACCGGGATATGCGCCGTGCGCGTCACACTCAGCGCCCTTGGATTCTGCGATTTTTGTTACACGGGTGGCAAGATCCGCCTTTCTTGCACCCTTAGAGGAGCGAAGTGAGAATGAAACGGTCACGCCCGTGCCGTCACACTCGAGAATACCCATATTAAGTGAGGTCTCGACCTGTCCGGGGATCTCCTCACTCATAGCAACGATGCCGTTAGGCTCGTCACAGATAAGCTCCGCAATGCGACCCGATACCTCTTTAGAGTAAACCTCGGCCTCGGCACCCTCGGTGATCTCATACTTGCCCTCGGGCTCGACCTCGCGGTATTTCTCTATGATTGCCGCCGCTGCCGCCTTTGCCGCCTCGGCATCTGTGCCGTATATAACGCACTCTGCATTTCTCGGAATAGCGTTGTCAGCGTTACCGCCCTTGAGCGCACCAACCTCGCCGCCAAGCGTCGCCATAACCTCACCAAGTGCCTTGATCGCATTCGCGTGGGGGAAACGGATGTGCGAGCCGCTGTGTCCGCCCTTGAAGCCGCTGATGGTGATTTTAATGCCGTCGGTCACCTTTTTCTCGGTACGTGCGCTGATTTTTGCGTCAATTCGCATACCGCCGGCGCATCCTGCGGTGAAAATATTCTCGTCATCAGAGTCAATGTTGAGCATCACCTTGCCGTGAAGCTCGCTAGTGTCAAGTGCCGCCGCGCCAAGAAGTCCTATCTCCTCGTCCGAGGTCATAACTATTTCAAGCTCAGGGTGGGGGATGTCGTCAGACTCAAGCAGTGCAAGCGCATACGCCACGGCAACTCCGTCGTCACCGCCAAGCGTTGTGCCAGCCGCCTTAAGAAAATCGCCGTCGCGGTACATCTCAATGCCCTCAACCGAGAGGTCCTTCGTGCAGTCCGCCGTCTTGGCAAGCACCATATCGATATGGCCCTGAATTATCACGGTAGGACGGTCAGTGTACCCCCGTGTCGCGTTTTTGCGTATAATTACGTTGTTTGCGCTATCTCTTTTTACAAAAAGTCCACGCTCGTTTGCAAAGTTAACAAGATACTCTGCGATTTTGTCGGTGTCGCCCGACCCGTGCGGAATTTTCGATATCTCCTCAAAGTAATGGAAGACACGCTCCGCCGACTTGTATTCGGGAATGATAAGCATAATTATCTCCTTAATTTATTGCTTTACTAATTATTTTAGCAGAAATCCGCCTCTTTTTCAATAGTAAGTTGACATTCTTTTAAAATAGTTGTAAAATATATAGGAAAGTATATTTTAATTGGAGCTTTAATATGAAAGATTACACAAATTCACTCTTTAAGTTTATAAAAAACTCCCCCTCCGCGTTCCACACCGTCGCATCCGTAAAGGAGTGCCTTGTGGCTGATGGATACGTCGAGCTTTGCGAGGGCAGCGCCTGGTCGCTCGTCGACGGCGGCAAGTATTTCGTCACCCGTAACGGCTCGTCCATCATCGCATTCAGAAAGTGTGAGGCGCGCGGCTTCGTTATCACCGCATCGCACAGCGACTCTCCCGCATTCCGCGCTAAGGCATCGGGCGAGAGCGCACTCGGCACCTATACCAAGCTTCCCGTTGAGCGCTACGGCGGTATGATCCTCTACTCTTGGTTCGACCGTCCCCTCTCTATTGCCGGCCGTGTGGTTGTCCGCACCGATGACGGCATCGCAGTTAAGCTTCTTAACGTTGATCGCGACCTGCTCGTTATCCCCAGCGTTGCTATCCACCTTAACCGCAGCGTGAACGAGAAGTTCTCTCCCAACCCCGCACAGGACCTTATCCCCCTGCTTAGCGCAGGCGGCGAGCGCGTCGAGCTTGGCAAGCTTATTGCCGATGAGCTTGGTGTTAAGGCTGAGGACGTGATCTCTCACGACCTCTTCCTCTATACCCGTGACGACGGCCGCACCGTCGGTGCAAACGGCGAGCTTATCCTTTCTCCCCGTCTTGATGACCTCGAGTGTGTTTATTCCTCTCTTGAGGCATTCCTTAGCTCCAATGAGCAGGGAATGATCCCCGTGCTCGCAGTGTTCGATAATGAGGAGGTCGGCTCCGATACAAAGCAGGGCGCCGCATCCACCTTCCTCTTCGACACCCTCTCCCGCATCTATCCCGAGCGTGACGAGTATCTCGCCGCCCTCGCATCCTCCTATATGGTAAGCGCCGACAACGCACACGCAAAGCATCCTAACCACCCCGAGCTTTCGGATGCCGATAACGCACCCACCGTCAACGGCGGCGTTGTGGTTAAGTTCAATGCAAACCAGAAGTACACCACCGACTCGGTCTCCGCGGCTATCTTCACCGAGGCCTGCCGCAAAGCGGGCGTGAAGTATCAGACCTATTACAACCGCGCAGATATGCCCGGTGGCTCCACCCTCGGCTCTATCGCCAACACCAAGGTGTCTATCTCTACCGTTGACGTCGGTCTTCCTCAGCTTGCTATGCACTCCGCGGTTGAAACCGCAGGTGCTTACGACCTTGCGGATATGATCGCCGTCCTTACCCGACTTTACTCGTCAAATATCGACGCAAAAGGCGACAAAATTGTAATAAAATAAACATTTTGTTCCTTAAAGGAACGCCAAAATAGTAAAAAAGGATGCGACTCAGTCTGAGCCGCATCCTTTTCTTTATCCGCATATTTCCTTATACGTTTCTATCATATATTTCTTGTTTAATACGAACCTTTCGCCCTTGTCGCGCAGGTCGATAAACACACGCTCGATAAATTCCATCGTTTTCGGGTTCGCATCAACCTTGTTTCCGTAACGCCACCAATGCTCAAGCGCCTTCTCGGGTAGATAATCCTTGCCGAGATAGGTCTTTGTCGCTGCGATCTTGTCGCACACGCACTCGACCGCGTATTTGTACGGCACGAGGGGTGGTGTAGGACAGTCGGGGTCGACCCAATATTCAAGGTGGTGCTTGTTTCGACCCTTGTGGTGCAACCACGCAAGGCTCACGCCCTTTTCTCTGCGGCATACCCCGATCGGCGAGCGAAAGCCCTTGTAGTATTTTGCACTCTCGAAAAACTCGGTCGGCGAGAACTTCGACAGGTCGTGCAAAAGTCCTCTTAGCGGTATTCCGCATTTTGCACAGTTTATAAACACCTTGTGCTTGTGCCTGAGGACAAGAGCAAAGTGCTTGAATATGTTTGAAAGCTTCAAGGCCGCTGACCTCTCTTTACCATTCGATTTCAATTACGACGGCCTCGCTTGCCAGATCGTCGATCGGGATTCCCGATACGTGCAGCACCTCATAGATCGTGCCGTCCTCGTTGTGACAGTGCGGCATTCTCTCAAGCTCTGCTTTAAGTGTCGCACCCGTGTTCAACAGGCGCACCGCCTTAGGCACGCAGGGCGCATCCTTTATGCAGATTCCGCCCGACTTCGTGCCGGAGTAAAAGTGAAGATAGCTCTTGCCGTTTTTCTTCGTTTTGATGCACTCGTTGTCGAGCACGGTGTATGCGCCGTCGTCCGCCTCGTGACACTCAAGTGCCCCCTCCATACGGTTATACCAGTCGCCGATTCGGCGAATTCTTGCCGCATATTCCTCGGTCACAACACCCCTCGGATCGGGTCCGACGTTCAACAAATAACTGCCGCCCATCGCCATAATTCGGTCGATCGCCGTGGTCAAATAACGGTAGGAATAGAAGTCCTCATTCGTCCTGAATCCCCAGCTGTGCTCGCCCACCGAGTTGCACGCCTCGGTCATTTTTTCAAAGCGCGCGCCCTCGCATTTCTGCTCCTCGCGCTCAGGGGTAGAGAAGTCGCCCTCATCCCATCCGCGGTTGTTTATGTATATCCCGGGCTGCAGCTTGCGCACAAGCTCATTGAGTGAGGGATCGTATATGTGCGATGGTATATCCCAGAACAGCGTGTATATCGGTCCATAGCCCGTAAGCAGCTCCGTGACCTGATTTTTTATATACGTTACGTAGTTTTTAAGACCATTTTCGCTATTTTTGATGGCCTTATACTGATGCGTTGACTTGGGATTGTACGCATCGGGGTGGTGCCAATCGGGGTTTGAGTAATATATAGAAAGCAGCATTCCGTGCTTTTTGCACGCCGCCGCAAGCATAGCAAGAACGTCCTTGCCATAGGGCGTATTCATTATGTTGTAGTCGGTGTATTTCGTATCCCACATACAAAATCCGTCGTGATGCTTCGCCGTGAAGCAGATGTATTTCATACCCGCTTCCTTTGCAAGAAGCACCCACTTCTCGGGATCATAATCCACCGGGTCAAACCTCTCGGCCAACGCCTCGTATTCCTCCCTCGGAATATCGAGCTTCGCAAAAACCTGCTCGTGCACCCCGATCAAAGAATATATACCCCAGTGTATAAACATACCAAACTTATTTTCGTGTGTCATACTGCGCCCCTATCGTTTTTCTTCTAGTCTATCACATCGCCGGAAAAAAATCAATACCGCGCGTTTATTTAACTTCTTTTCACCTTGACATTTTTAAAAGAATATGCTATAATAACTAAGCTATATGGGGCCGCAAAGGTTTCGACAGGGATCTTGAGGTATGATAAGCGTGGCGGGCCGGATAATCCCGTTAAAATGTCCAACTTAAAAAATAAACGACAACAATACTGTTGCTCTTGCAGCGTAAGCTGTGACGCGGCCTTTATGCCGCCCGTACCGTGGATGAGGACTACGGCTTCCACCGTGCGTCAAATCAGTAGTGAACTTGCACCGAGGTTTCGCCATTGAATCGGTCAAGCAAAAAATGGCTACCCAAAGAGAGAGCCTGTCACTCGGCGCTCACGGCGGGGAAATTCCAATAGACTGACTGCCCACGGAGAAGGTTATATTAATGGGTTTTTGGACGCGGGTTCAATTCCCGCCGGTTCCACCATAAACGCTCGATGATGCTTTGTGCGCCGTCGAGCTTTTTTCTTATCACCAACCCTGTACAAGTGGAACAGACCTTGCAAACACCCCGAAGGACGTTTGCTAGGCCTCGGGAATTGAAGGTTCCCCAGTCAAGTCGCATAGTCGCTGCGCGTCGCTCTAATACTCGCTCCTTCAGCTCCTTGCTTTGTTGACAGCACTTCGCAAAAAACATTTATCAAATGTTTTTTGCTCGTTACCCGCCGGTTCCTTTTGAAGGCCTGCAAAATTATATAATGTCACCCGCGATAGCAAATTCCCGACGTCTTGCGGTACTGTGAAAGATGGCTTGATTTTCTTTTCTTCTTGTGATACAATAGAGCAAAGGAAGCTTGAAGGGAGCAAAAAGATGAAGCTTGCCTCGTTTGGTGAAATTTTGTGGGATTTGTTTGAGAGCGAACGCCACATCGGCGGCGCACCGCTTAATATAGCCGCGCACGCCGCACTTTACGGCTTTGACTCATACTTGATCTCCGCAGTCGGAGATGATACGCTCGGCAGCGATGCGCTCGATAAAGTTACACGCCTTGGCATTAACGCCGATTTTGTGTCAACAAAGGCCGGTATTCAGACGGGCAGGTGCATAGTGTCGCTTGATGCTGCAGGTATGCCGACGTATAAAATAGACGAGGTGGCCGCATTTGACGAAATCACACCCCCCACAACACCTCTTTCGGACTTTGACGTTCTTTGCTTCGGCACACTCGCGCTTCGTAGCGAGGAAAACATCAGAACACTTGGCAAAATTATTTCCGAGGGCGACTTTGCCGAGCGGTATGCCGATCTTAATATAAGAGCGCCCTTCTACTCCTTAAGATCGATAGAGTTTGCTCTCCGTAATGCTTCGATCGTCAAAATAAGCGATGAGGAATTGCCCACCGTGGTAGCTACCCTCGGCATTGAATATACCACCCCAGAGGCCGCCGCGCGTGAGCTTTCACGCCGTTTCCCGAATATCCGTCTTTTCGTCATCACCCTCGGCGTGGACGGCTCGTTTTGCCTCGATACTGCAGAAGGCAGGGTATATCGCGCCCCCGCCCAAAAGGCAACCGTACTCTCCACCGTCGGCGCAGGTGATAGCTTTGGCGCCGCCTTCCTCGCCTCTTACATCAGCACCCACGATATTCCTAAATCCTTGCACGTAGCCTCGTGCGTCAGCGCCTACGTCGTCACCTCGCTCGAAGCGATCCCCGACGGATCAAAGGATATTTTTGAATCGTTTTTTTAAAATTGTATAAATTTAAAGGAGTGCCGCTCGGCACTCCTTTTTTTGCTTCAGATTTTTTGTTTGGTTTTTAAAATGGCATTGATTTTTGCTATACGTTTGCGATTTATCAGGTAAATTATCGCCCAGATCACAGCGAATCCCACCACAAAGATGCCTGAGAACACCAATAAGGGAATTACCCCATCAGCAAGCCAGTTATTGAGTAGGTAAGTTACGAGATAAGTGGCGTATAGTACACCCCCGTGTAACATTATCGCCGCTATAATATGCAGCTTTTCTACCTGATATATGGATGTCATGCCGCCGCATATGAAGGCAAGTGCCGAAATTGAGAGTATTCCGACGCAAGTCTCGGGAATCGGTAACGTTTCTGCCGCACCGCTTTTGTAAAGTGCGAAATAAATTATAGCTAAAACCGCAGGCCCAAAGCCGCAGGCAACAAGACCGCGCAACATAAAGTCTAAAATGAATTTTTTCATATTCCCTCATACCTCCTTTTGATCTCGGCAAAGCAACGCCTAGATACGTAGTCCTTGTATCCGCACATAAACACGGCGTCAACGCCGCCGCTGAACACCGCCTCAAAGCGAGATATGCGATGCTCGTTTGCGATGGTGGATTTGTTGATGCGGATGAAATAAGAGGGCAGTATTCCTTCAAGGTCACGCAGCCTGTCCTGAATGCGATAGCGGTTTCCCTCGGTGTCGATCGCAATAACGCGGCGGTCGATCACGGTGATGCACTCGACGTCGGCAAAAGCCAGCCTGCGCATCTCCTCGTCACGGTAGCCCATAATGCTGTCCGCACCCGAGAAGCTGTGCACCAAGTCCTCTATCTCCTTTGTCAGCGAGGTGGGCGCGTGGGCAGTTACCACGACCTCCTCCTCGGCCTCCTTGTCAATAATTAGCCTATACTTCATTTTATTATCCTTACTGTTTTTTCATTTGTCTGAGAAATGCGAGCACCGCCGCCACCACAGCACCGATGCAGTATATCAAAACCGGCCACAGGTGCGCCGCCACGGCATCGAAGCTGCCTAGAAACAGCGCCTTTTCAAGCTCCACCGCGTGCACGAAGGGAAGTGCATTTGCCGCCTTTTCGAAAAATCCGCCCATAAGCGCAAGGTCAAACCACACGCCCGAGAGCCACGCCGAAAGGTTGGTCAAAAGCGCACCGCAAATGCCGCCGACCTGCTTGACACCCAAGAGGCTGCCGCATAAAAGTCCGAGCGCAACGTTGAAGATCGCCATAGGAATTATACCAATAATAGCATACACTATATTCACACCAAAAGTCAACCCCAACGGCAGCGCGGCAAGGTAGCAAATGACCGTCTGCCCAAGCGCGATCGGCAGTATCGGAAGCATATATCCAAGAATGAAATCCACGCCCGAGAGTGGGGTAGTGTACAGCCTTTGCAAAAGTGCACTCTCGCGGTCCTTTGCTACAAGCGTCGCGGAAAACAGGGTCATAAACGACATCCCAAACACAGTGATGCCGGGTGTCAGCGTGTTTATCTCAAACATATCGACGGGGATGTTTGCCTGTATCGTAGAAAGCAGATAAAGCAGCACTAAAGGAAATCCCAAGCCGAAAGAAAGATTGATAGGATCGCGCAGAATTTCCTTTGCGCATCTCTTTGAAAAGGTAAGCATTCTCATACCGTGCCCTCCTTTACGATCGACACGAACGCTGCCTCAAAATTGTCAGCACCCGCTACCCGTGTCAATTCTTTTGCATCTCCTATGGCAAGCAAAGCGCCGTTTTTCATAATACCTATACGGACTGAGAGCGCCGCGGCCTCCTCCATATAGTGCGTGGTGAGTATTATCGTCACCTTGCCCTTAAGCGCGCGTATCGTGTCCCAAAGCTCGTGCCGTGCGATAACGTCAAGCCCGAGCGTCGGCTCGACAAGAAAGAGTATCTTGGGCTCGCTTATCAGTGCCATCGCAATCGATAACCGCCTTTGCCATCCGCCCGAAAGCTTTCCCGCCTTTTTCTTAAGAAATCCGCCAAGGTCAAACGCCTCCGCAAGCTCTGTGATCTTCGCCGCCGTTTTCTCCTTGTTAAAGCCGTGTATTCCGCATATAAGCTCAAGGTTTTCCTTGACCGAAAGGTTTGGCGCAACCGCCGTCTCCTGCGGTGATACACCTATCAGCCGCTTTACCGCCTCGGGCTCCTTTACAACGCTGTAGCCGCCAACCGTGGCATCACCCTCGGTGGGCCTAGTCAAGCAGGAAAGCATCTTTATCGTGGTCGTCTTTCCTGCGCCGTTCACACCGAGCAGGGCAAACAATTCTCCACTACGTATCTCAAAATTCAGGTCATTTACCGCCACAACGTCGCGATAACGCTTAACCAGTGAGCTCGTTTTTATAGCTACCAATTTTCCGTAGTCCTCCGTTTCATTTTTTTATCACACCGATTATAGCACGCAAAATGGGCGAAATGTTGCTTTTTGTCTATTCGGTCAGCCTGCGTGCCTCATCGGTGCACTTTTTCCTAAAGCACTTGCAAAACGCGCATTTGGGTGCTATAATAGAGCCATATAAATTACTCAATGAGGTATCGACTATGGATTTTATGATTGGATGCAACTATTGGGCATCGAATGCCGGCACCGATATGTGGCGCAACTGGGATGAGAATGCCGTGCGTGAGGACCTGCGCGTCCTTTCGGAAAACGGTATCGAGTATATGCGCGTCTTCCCGAACTGGCGCGACTTTCAGCCCGTGATTCCCGTTTATGCTTATCGCGGCAAACTCGTAAAGTATTGCCTTGAGGGGGATAGAGCACCCGAAAATCCCGAATATATTGACGAGGTTATGATCGAAAGATTCCGCATCTTCTGTGACATTTGCGAGGAATTTGGCGTGAAGCTTATCGTCGGTCTGCTCACCGGCTGGATGAGCGGCCGCGCGTTTATCCCCTCCGCCCTTTTCGGCAAGGACCTCTACACCGACTCAACCGCCCTGCTTTTTGAGCAGAGATTCATTCGCGGAATGGTGACCCGCTTCCGCTATCACAAGGCCATCTTTGCGTGGGACCTTGGCAACGAATGCAACTGTCTTGGCGAGACCGCATCGGATGAGGTCGCTACCAACTGGTCCATGACTGTTGCCAATGCCATCCGCGCTTACGATAACACCAGACCCGTCGTATCAGGTATGCACGCACTTGCTCCCGGAAAGGATAACGGCAACTGGACGATAGCCGGACAGGCGGAGGCGTGTGACATTTTAACGACTCATCCGTATCCCTATTGGGCTGAATTTACCGACAGAGACAAGATCGGCGCGTTCCGTACAGCGATCCACGCGACCTGCGAAAACAAGATGTACGCCGACATCGGTAAAAGACCCTGCCTCGTTGAGGAAACGGGCACTATGGGCCCCATGCTTTGCGACGAGGAGCGTGCGGCAGCCTTTATGAGACTCAACCTTATTTCCAACTACGTCCACGGCGCCTCGGGCGTTATGTGGTGGTGCGCAAACGAGCAGACCAACCTTATGAGCGACCCCTACACTCGCCAGATGGTCGAGCTCGAGCTTGGTATGCGCCGCGAGGACGGCACGCCTAAGCCCGTCCTTCTTGAAACCGGCAGAATTTCGAAGATCCTCGCCTCACTCGGCGGCCGCCTTCCCACGGCAAAGGAGGATGCCGTATGTATCCTCACACACGATCAGAAGCAGTGGGGTGTCGCGTATATGACCTACGCCCTTGCAAAGCGCGCCGGTCTCAATATCCGCTTCGCCTGGTGTGATGACGAGCTCCCCGAGTCTGACGTCTACCTTATGCCGTCCATCACCGGCTGCTACGTAATGCAGCGCGAAAACTACCTCAAGCTCATCTCCCGCGTCGAAAACGGCGCAACCCTCTACGTATCCAACGATAACGGTATCCTCGCACAGTTCGAGCAGCTGACCGGCCTCAGAGTGACCGACGCCTGCCTCGAAAGCGAGCGCGGCAGCTTCACCCTCGACGGCAAGAGCTTTACCTTCGAGCGCAACCGCCGCTACGAAACGACCTCCGTCGGCGCGAAGATCCTCGCCACCGACGAGCGCGGCTTGCCGATCATAAGCGAAAACCGCAAGGGCAAGGGCAGGGTGATCTACGCAAACTTCCCGCTTGAAAGTGCGCTCATCAGCCGTTCGGGCACATTCGACTCTGACGATCATCTCGTTTACCGCGCCCTCTTTAGCGACGTTATCGAAGCACACGAGGTCAAGACCGACTCCGCCGCGGTCGGCATCACCCTCCACAAGGCCGACGACGGTGAGATGATCTGCGCCGCGATAAACTACACCTACGACGAGATCAAGCCGAGCTTCAAGCTCGCCGACGGCTACGCCATCGGCGACGTCCTCTACGGCAGCGTCGACACCGTCGCCGCCTTCGACGCCGTAATATTCAAGCTCAAAAAGGCTTGACCCATCAAAAAAACACACACTCAAAGACCGCCACGGTGCAAAAAAAACGCGCCGCGGCGGTCGGTCGTTTTTTTCACACGGGTCCCCACCTCTCAACCTGAAACAGGTTTGCATCCCTCCCGTTCCCCTCGCATTTCGAAAAAAACGCCGCCTTTTCTTGGTCAAATTGCACTACACCCGTTTTTAAAAGGTGTAAAATATGTCGAATCTATCCCTCGCCCCTTGATTTTTATTTTAAATAATGATATACTTAATTGATTAAATATTTTAAAGAAACGCGTAGCTAGTGCTGTCCGCGTTGATTCGCCAAAGAAAAGCTTTGCGAGGTGTTGATATGTCTTTGAGTTTGATGTACATAACTAACGACCCAACGGTTGCGCTTATCGCGGAAAAAAACGGAGTAGATCGAGTATGGGTCGACCTCGAAACCTTAGGAAAAGAAGAGCGACAGAAGAATATGAACTCGGTGAAGTCCCACCATACAGTGCAGGATGTAGCAAACATTTCAAAGGTTCTCACAACCTCTGAGCTTCAGGTCCGCATAAACCCATGGAACGAGGGATCTAAAGCCGAGATAGAGCAGGTCATATCAGCCGGTGCTGATAGAATAATGCTCCCTATGTGGAAAACCATTCAAGATGTAGATGCCTTTTTAAATGCGGTAAACAAGCGTGTTGCAACAACACTTTTGCTGGAAACGCGCGAGGCGGAGGAATGCTTGGATGAAGTATTAAAGCACCCCTTGCTTGACGAAATACACATAGGTCTTAATGATCTTCACCTGAGCTATGGTTTGACTTTTATGTTCGAACTTCTTTCAAATGGCACAGTCGAAAGAATGTGTGAAAAAATGAAAAAAGCCGGCGTAAATTACGGCTTTGGCGGGATTGCCCGTATCGGCGAAGGAACAATTCCGGCAGAGATGATTGTTATGGAGCACTATCGCCTCGGCTCCACCCGTGCTATCCTCGCCCGCAGTTTTTGTAATAGCACCGATGGCGCCGATGTAGCAGAGGTGGAAAAGCTTTTTGCTGAGAATATGAAAAAAATCAGGACTTATGAACAGTCGTTATCTAAAACGCCTTCGCACGTTTATGAGGATAATAGAAAAAACGTATGCGAGCGAGTTGAAAAAGTCGTAGCGGATTTTATGGAGAGTATAAATGGTTAATTTGACAAGAGAAAAACTGGTTAGTTTAACTGAAAAATACGGTAACGCGTTTTACCTTTTGGATTCGGTTCAATTCAAAAAGAATTATTTAGATTTGACATCGGAATTTGAAAAAATATATCCCAATTTCAAAATTGCATATTCTTACAAAACCAACTACACTCCAAAGTTTTGCAGAATAGTGGATGAATGCGGCGGATATGCCGAGGTTGTGTCCGAAATGGAGCTTGAAATAGCTCGCCGAATCGGTGTCGACGCGCGCATGACAATATGGAACGGTCCAATTAAAAATGTCGAGATGATGGAAGAGTTTTTGATGCTCGGTGGCACCGTAAATGTAGATTCTATTTCTGAAATGGCGGAAATTATTGCAATAGCCAATGTGCATCCTGAGTCTTTGTTCAATATTGGTATTCGATGTAATTTCGATGTTGGAGATGGCGTGGTTTCTCGCTTTGGATTCGATGTTGACGGAGAAGATTTTTCGAAGGCAATTGAATTGCTTAAGGATGCTGCAAACGTAAGATTGATAAACCTGCAGTGCCATTTTGCTAAACGCAATGTGGAATTTTGGCCGGCGCGTGCAAGGGGAATGGCGGAGCTTACAAAACGCATCGCCCAAATGATAGGATAC
>JAZRAF010000139.1:0-6085 GCA_045634425.1 Eubacteriales bacterium
TTGTCGTAGATTGTATAGCGGAGTGTCTGTGTTTCTTTTTGATTTGTTACCCAGGTCTTTACTTCAACTTTTGCGTCTTCGCCTTCAAGTGCGGGGGTTATCATAAGACCGATACCGCCGTAGTAGTCAAGGTCGAAGTGGGTCTTGCTTGTGGCGATGAGGTTTACGTTACGGTAAAGACCGCCGTAGAAGGTGAAGTCAGCCATCTGGGGGTAGACGGTCTCGTTTGCGGAGTTGTCTACTACGATAGCGATCTCGGTCTTGTCGGTAAGCTTATCGGTAAGGTCCACGCGCCAGGTAGAGTAACCGCCGTCGTGATGAGCGAGCTTCTCGCCGCCAACGTAAACGTCGGCAGAGGAGTTAGCACCGCGGATCTCGAGGTAGTATACCTCAGCCTCGGGGAGGGTGGACTTATCAAGGGTCTTTACGTAGAGGCAGGAGCCGCGGAAGTAATCGTTACCACCGTCGTGACCGTCAGTCGCGTTCCAGGTGTGGGGGAGGTTTACGGTCTCTCCCTCTCTTACCGCGATATCGGCGGTATCCTTGGCAAAGAGCCAATTTTCGTTAAGGTTAATAATATTTCTCAAGTGTTTTTCTCCTATTTTTAGGGGTGGGTTACACAGTAATTATGCACACAAATCGCTTTTTTAACTGTTAAGTTATGCGATTTCAGAGGTGCTATCTGCGGAGCGCTTTGCAGCGAGGTCAGCGTTCATCTGCTCGAGGGTCTTTTTGTCGATATTGTAAATGAAGGTGATACCAACAAACTGAATAACTGCGGAGAAGAGATAGAGGCCTGCTACGAGCCAGCACATATTCTGTGCGGTCTCGGGGCTCTGTCCAACGGTACCGAGCTTCTCAACGTATCCAAGTGCGCCCATAAGGAGAAGAACAACAGAGGGGCCAACGCCCTGTGCGAGCTTACGGAAGAAGGAGTGGAGGGAGTAAACGGTTCCTTCCTCACGAGTGCCGAACTTCCACTCGTTGTAGTCGATAGCGTCACCCATCATAGCCCAGGATACGCAGGTGTAAACACCCATACCTATACCGAAGAATACAAGACCGATCATATAAACTGCAAGAGATACGCCCTTGTTTTCGATCATCGGGAAAATAACCATGATAACTGCGCCTACGAGTGAAACGATGGTTCCTATAACAGATGCTTCCTTCTTACCAAGCTTCTTAACTATCTTCTTGATGAAGGGGATGAAGAAGAACATGGGAAGGAAACCAATAAGCATTACGATACCGGAAAGCTCTGCCTGCTTAAAGTGAGTAGCAAACATAATGGTGGTCGCGGTGGTTGCAGACTGCATACCAAGGAACATACCCATAGCAGCGAGGGTAACGCCGACTGCGGGACGGTTCTTTACGAACTTACCAAAGGATTTGAAGATATTGACTTTCTCGAACTGCTCGTTAGTCTTAACGGAGTTCTCGTCAACGCGGATGGTGATCTTCTTGATCATAAACAGGAATGCAATGAAGCCGAGAACGCCCATAATAAGAGCTGCCCAAAATACTCTGCCGCCAAGGAGATCCTGCATCTTCTCGTGAGTGAGGGGGCTGAGCATTACCTCGCCGATCTCGTAAGGAAGACCGGTCTTGGGGTTAAGGAACTGAGGGCCAAACTCCTCAAGTCCGGGAAGGACGGTGGGAGTGCCGGTGTAGGTGATATTCTTCCAGATAAGCATAGGAAGGATAACCATGGGAACTATATTACCTGCCATAGATCCGATGGAACGCCAGGTAGAAAGCTCTGCCTGACCAACCTTATCGTCGGTAACGAGGGAAAGCATAGATCCGTAAGGAACGTTAGCAATTGTGTAGCAAGCATCCCAGATAACGTATGCAAGAGTAAATACGATCGCCTTGACTACTACCGCGAAGGCTTCGTGGCTCATTCTGATCGATTCGGGAAGCGGAAGGAATACAAGTGCACCTGCAAAAAGAAGTCCGCAAGCGCCTATGAATATGTAGGTTTTGAATTTGCCCATTTTGTATTTTCTTCTGTCGCTGTCTATCATCGAGCCAAGAAGCGGGTCGTTGATAGCGTCCCAGATCTGCGTTACGAGAACGAGAGCCGAGAGAAGACCGATCTCCATATACATGTAGACCAGCCAGAAGGTCTGTACGGTGCCCTTGAGCGCAAAGCTCATATTGCAGCCGAAGTCGCCGGCAGCATATGCAAGCTTGTCGATTATTCCAAACTTACGCTTGCCGTTTGCATCAAGCATTGGTTGTTTTTTCATACCTTTTCCTCTTTTTTTAAAATTTCGTTTTTTGGGGGAGCTGTTTTTGACAGTTCCCTCTTTACATCTACTATTATAATTTATTTTGCGCGGACGGCGTGAGTAATTTTTTAATCTTTTTTTGTATTTTTTTAATGTTTTTTTAGAAAGTTAGTTGTTTTTTTACAAAAAAGTGGTATAATTGGTGTGAAGAATTAAAAAATGCGCACAACGGGCGGTCGCTGTGCGCTATGGGGTGGGATATGTTTTACAAGCAGGAGCTGTCGTTTTTGTGCGACGTTTTTAAAAAGAGCCGTGTGAGTGCGATCGTGGTCGAGAGGAGCGAACTTGTACGTTTGCTTAACGAGAATTATGAGAGCGAGCCGTTTTACGCTAAAGAGAGGCTGATAAGCGTAATTCCCTCTTTGCGCGCGCGGACGCTTTATACGTTCAACGACGGTGTGGCGCTTTCGTACCGATTTATGCTGTTGCCCGAGTGCGAGGTGCCGACGGTGCTGGCGATAGGGCCGTATCGCACGGTGCAGGCATCAGAGGGCGAGCTGCTCGAGTTGGGTGAGCGATTCGGAATAACGCCGCAGAAGCAGAAGCACTTTGCGGAGTATTACGAGAGCATATCCCTTTTGCCAAACGACTCGCCGGTGTGGATGATGCTAAACACCTTTTGTGAGAGGATATGGAAAAGCCCTGCGTTTGCGGTTGAGGAGATCTTGCCTATTGTTGAGACGGTACAGCGAGAGGCGGTGATAGAGATCCCCACACGCGATGACACCGAGGTGAGTATGAAGGCGCTTGAGAGGCGATATGCGTTTGAAAACGAGATGATACGCGCGGTGGAGAAAGGACAGCTGCACATTGAAAAGCAGCTGATGGGTGCGTTTTCGGCGGGGGCGTTTGAAAAGCGAGTGGCTGACCCGTTAAGAAACTCGAAGAACTACGGAATTATAATGAATACCCTACTCAGAAAGGCGGCAGAGCGCGGCGGCGTGCATCCGCTTCATATCGACCGCACCTCATCTGAGTTTGCAAAGCGGATAGAGGATATGGCATCGATAGATGACACCGGCGAGTTGATGTGCGAGATGTTCAGAAGCTATTGCCGCTTGGTACAGGAGCACGCAACGGCGGGCCTGCCCGAGGTGGTAAGGGCGACGATGCTTGAGGTCAATGCCGACCTTTCGGCGGATATTTCTCCGCACGAGCTTGCAAGGCGGCAGGGCGTGAGCCCCGGGTATCTTTCGACGGTGTTTAAGCGCGCGACCGGACAGACGGTTTCGGACTATATCCGCGAGCGGCGTATGGAGCACGCGGCGCACCTGCTCACAACCACGAGCCTGCAGATACAGACGGTGGCGCTGCACTGCGGAATTATGGACGTGCAGTATTTTTCAAAGATATTCAAAAGACAGATGGGTCAAACGCCCAGCGATTACCGCGCGGCAAGGCGTGCGACGACGTAACGCCCTCTCAGTCAGCCAACGGCTGCCAGCTCTCCCTGAGGGCGAGCCAACTTAAGCGCGGCTATGCGCCACTCGCGTTACTAAGCGGCCATGATTTATAAGTTCGGCTTTGGGGTTGCGTTTTGGGATAAAATGTGGTATAATACGTCGAGCGGAAGGCTCGGATTTTAAAAAAATCAAGGAAAACGGTATGTTAAAGCTTTTTATATTTAATTTTCTGATGATCGCTGTGATCGCGGCTTTGCTTTGGGTCGTGAAGAGGTTTGTAAGGAGTGAGCGCGGGCAGAATGCGGTGCTTATCGGCGCGGCGGTGGCCACGGTGCTGCTCCATTACAGTATGTTTTTTTACCACTGCTTCTTGGGCGCGGCGTTTGAGCATTTGAAGGAAACGCCTAATCTTATTTTGCCGATATATCCCTGCAATCTCGTTATGTGGTTGGCGGTGGCGTTCGGCATTTACAAAAACAAGCGTTCACGGCTCGGTGAGTTTTTGAGCGACTACATTTTTTGGTTTGGTATTATCTCGGCGCTTGTCGGAATGTTTGCCAACGTGGATTTCATAATGAATCCGACGTTTGCGGATTTCAATATCACAAAGAGCGTTGCCGCGCACGGCACACTGCTGTTTAATATTCTGCTTCTGCCGATTTTCGGCTACGTGAAGGTGGATATGCGCAGGAATATGACGAATATTCTTCGCTCGATCGTTATGATGCTTGTGACCGGACTTTACTGCAACCTGCTTTTCAGGGTGCTGGTTTCCGCAGAGGCGGCGTACGACGTTAACTCGATGTTCCTCATTCATTCACCGTTTGAGGGCGTGGAATTTTTGACCTATCCTATAATCGCGCTGATCGCGATTTCCCTGTATTTCGGGTTGTTCACGGTTTGCGAGCTTTTTGCTTACAAGAAGGGTGAGAGATACTACGACAGGCTGGCGCGGTACTTGAAGGAAAGAAAAAAATAAATCTTTAGATTTACCCTTGACATTATGAGCTCAATGATATATACTTAAATTGTCAATAAAACTTTGGAGGTATCACCAAATGAACAACAAGACACTCTTTGGCATTATGTGCATCATTTTCAACAGCTACGGCGTTCCCTGCTTTATGCAGAAGAACATCAAGACCGGTATTCTTCGTATCGTGCTTGGCGTTGTAACCTGTGGCGTTATCGGTATCATCAACGTAATTAAGGGTATCATTCTCGGCATCAACGTTCTTAAGATGACCGACGAGGAGTTTGAGGCTCAGAAGGCTACCATCTCCAGCGGTATCCCCGCATAAGTTAGATACAAAAGCAAAACGGGAAATCTGCAAAGCGCGCGATTTCCCGTTTTTGTTTTCCTGAGGTTTATGAAAATAAAGAATCTTTCAGAAAAGCTGATCACCATCGGAATTATTGCGGTGATCGTGGCGGTTATGTACATACTTGGGGTGCAGTGCTTTTTCAAGTGGTTGTTCAATATAAGCTGCCCCGGATGCGGTATGACACGCGCTTGGGTGAGCCTTTTTAAGCTCGACTTTGCCGCGGCGTTCAGATACCATCCAATATTCTGGTCGGTGCCGATTCTCGGCGCGTTATATCTTTTCGATGGCAGGATTTTTAAGCACACGTGGCTTAATTATGCGGTCACTATCGGAATTTTGGCAGGATTTTTCGCTTGCTGGATCGTACGGCTCGTGATGGGCTGGCAGGTGTGAGAATTGAATAAAAAAGAAAAATACGGCACACTCATATGAGTATGCCGTATTTTTGGCTAATGACTGTAATTTTGATACAAAAATTATTGTCCGTGGCAACCTTGGCATGAACTGTCAGGCTCTTTACAATGATAATTACAATAATCTTCTAAAATTCGAGTTGCATATTTTGATGCTTGGATTTCAAGTGAGCGATCACTTTTTTTGTTATCGTCTAAAAAGTACCACTGAAAATAATGTGTTAGCTCGTGCGAGAGCGAATGATAAACGGAAAACAAATCCATGTTTGCAGGTATGTATATCTGCGGATAAATGCGCCCGGCGCTTTCCTCGTTTGAGTAAAAAAGACCGTAGCAATATCCTCCTTTGGAGGAATGAAACTTTTCTTGATTGCAAAAATAAACGTTACATCTTATCGGAAAGAAAAACTCTTGCCTTAAATAGCGAACAAATCTGCAAATGTTTTTCTTTGTGCCGTAATCAATAGCAGATGCAAAATGAAGCGAAAGGTTGGACCTAGGGGAAGAATCACGATAAAACTGTATGTTTTCTTCTGTGTTCGTTATCCACAAAAATTGTTTTGCCATAAAGTATCCTCCCTTCGTCGTAACTGATTATTACAATGTTATTGTACCACATAAATACAAAAACCGCAATCCCATTGTAT
>JAZRAF010000140.1:0-8900 GCA_045634425.1 Eubacteriales bacterium
GACTTTACTGCCATACGAAATCGTGCTCCGATGTGGTACCCCGTGTAACGTTTTCCGTCAGGGTTTCCTTCGAATATATCGTTTCAGAGCCGGCACTGCGCGTGCAGGAGGTGAATGTGAGGAGCAAAAGAACGAATACGATAAGTGTGCACGCGGCACGCTTAAAGGACTTAAGCTTTGCGTTTTTCATCGTATCTTCCTTAAATTATAAGCTAAAGTAGTAGTTACAATAGACAACCCTGCACTCGGCAGGGTGGGTCTATATATTATCAGAACTTGGTGGGCTTGGAGGTGAGGTACTTCTTAACCATAAGCGCAACCTTGAAGGTTACTGCGTGGTCAAACTCACGAAGGTCAAGGCCGGTAAGCTTTCTGATCTTTTCAAGACGGTAAACGAGAGTGTTTCTGTGTACGAAAAGCTTTCTCGAGGTCTCGGACACGTTAAGGTTGTTCTCAAAGAATGCCTGAACGGTCATAAGGGTCTCGCGGTCAAGCGAGTCGAGCGAGCCGCGTCTGAACACTTCCTGAATGAAGATCTCGCAAAGAGTGGTGGGAAGCTGGTAGATAAGTCTGCCGATGCCGAGCTTGTCGTGGGACATAACGGGCTTCTCGATGTCGAATACCTTACCAACCTCAAGTGCGATCTTTGCTTCCTTATATGCCTTTGCAAGGTCCTTAAGGTTGTCAACGATGGTAGAGATACCGATAAGGAGCTTTGCGCCGGATGCCTCGGACGCGGACTTAAGCATATTCTGTGCGAATGCCTCAAGATCCTCGGTGGTGGTCTCGTCGGTTACTTCCTTAACGACAACGATATCCTGCTCGGAAATGCTGATAACGTAGTCCTTGGACTTATCGGGAACAAGAGACTGGATCACCTCGTAGGGGGTAGTGCCTGCCGCACCCTGGAACTTAACCACGATAACGGCTCTCTTCTCCTCGCTGTTGAAGTGAAGCTCATTAGACTTTATGTAGATATCGCTGGGGAGTATGTTATCAAGAATGATATTTTTGATAAAAGATCCCTTGTCATACTTCTCATCGTAAAGGTGCTTGATGTTACCAAGCGAAATTGCGATAAGCTGAGACATTTTTGCTGCGTGGGTGTCCTCACCCTCGACGAATACGATGCACTCGCTCTTTTCAGAAGCCGAGCCGATAAAGCGGTAGGTGTAGCCCTCAAGGATCATAGAGTCGGAGGAGTAGGGAAGCTCGTCCTTTATCCTCTGTCTGGATTCTCCAATCTTGCCAAGCTCGCTGGATGCGATGATGATGCCGTTTTCGTCAATAACTCCGATCGTGCGTCCGACCACGTCCTTCATCTGATGAATAATGGTCTGGAATAAACGGTTGGACATAAAAACCTCCAAAGATTTGAGTTTATAACACAAAAAAAGCCCTTGTTCACTACTATTAGGCAAGGCTTTTTCGTTCAAAAACCGACCATTTCGGTCGGCTTTGTTTATACTGTACTATATTGTAACCTATTTTTTGATATTTTTCAATAGTTTTTTTAAAAAAAGTTGCGAAATATACAAAAAAGTTTCAATTCTTTTGTATATTTTTCCCCTAGCGGCTATTATTACAACAAAACGGCATACACCACAACGGCCGCTCGCCCCTCAACAAAACGCAAACAGAGCCGAGATTTTACACTCGGCTCTTTGTTTATAATTCATAATGATAGGAAAGGCAGGAGAGGGCGTAGGAGGGGGCGGTTTCGCAGCGCAGGATGCGCTTGCCAAGGCCGGTGGGGATAAGGCCGGCGTTTATGGCGGCGGTCGCCTCGTCAAGTGAGAAGCCGCCCTCGCAGCCGACCATAACCGATACGGTGGCGGGGATGGGGCTGTCCGCAAGGATAGCCTTTATCGGGCGGGTGCCGTCACCCTCGTAGCAAAAGAGGGGAAGGTCGGCGGTTGATGCATTTTTGATAGCGGTCTTGAAATCGATGGAGGGGGTAACCTCGGGGAGAATGGAGCGGCCGCACTGCTTTGCCGCTTCCTCAGCGATACGCTGAAGGCGAGCGGTGGTCTTGTCTGCCTTGTCGGCCTTGGGGCGCTTGATACAGCGCGAGGACTCGAAGGGCACGATTTTTGCCGCGCCAAGCTCGACTGCCTTTTGCACGACGGTCTCAAGCTTGTCGCCCTTGGGGTACGCCATATACAGAGTTATGTGCACGGGGGGCTCGGTCTCTCCCTTTTTTGATGAAAGGATCTGACACTCGCACTCCTCGTCGCGGATGCGGGTAAGGCGGCAGATGTGCTCAAAGCCGTGCATATCGCACACGGTTATCTCGTCACCCTCTGCCATACGGAGTGAGCGCGCGATGTGGTGCGCGTCGTCACCCTTTATGGTGATCACGTCGTCGGCGATGCCGTCGGACGGTGTAAAAAATCTTGGCATATTACTTTGCGGATCGCTTTACCATAATGGCAAGCCAATCGTTTTCCTTTATTTCCTTAATTACAGTATAGCCGTTCTTTGCGATCGACTCGCGCACCTCGTCCGCACGCATCGAGATGATACCCGAGAGAATGATGGGTGCCTCGTCCTTTACGTACTTGTCAAGGTCGGGAAGCATTCTGATAATGACGTCGGCAACGATGTTCGCAACGCAGAAGTCGTACTTGCCCTCGGCAAGGTCAACGCCCTTAAGAAGGTCGGAAACACCGACGGTGATGTTGTCACAGCCGTCGTCCTTTGCGTTCTCGCGTGCTACCTTGACCGCAACGGGGTCGATGTCGTATGCGTTGCAGGATCTTGCGCCAAGCTTGGATGCACAGATGGAGAGAATGCCCGAGCCGGTGCCCATATCAAGGAATCTCTTGCCGGCAAGATCCTCATCTTGCATCATCAGCATAACGAGGCGCGTTGTCTCGTGCGTTCCGGTGCCAAAGGCCATTCCCGGGTCCATACGTATGAGGATTTCGCCGTCCTTTGCCTCGTATTTTTCCCACGCGGGAACGATGGTAACGCGGCCAAGGGGAATAGGCTTGTAGTACTGCTTCCAGCTTTCTGCCCAGTCCTCCTCGCGCATTCCGTCTGCCGAGATCTCAGCCTCGATGCCGAGGGCGGCAAATCTCTCTACGAGAAAGGCGCGATACTCCGCAACGCTCTTTTCCTCGGGTACGAAGAGGGAAACGCGCACGGTGTCCTTGTCTGCATTAAGTATTTCTTCATCAACGAGGTCGCCGTACATTCCGTTAAGGGAAAAGTCGGAGAAGTCCTCGATCATAAGTCCGTTGTCAAGCATACTCATAACGGCGGTGAGGTCGTCAAGGTATTTCGTATTTGCGGTTGCTGTAAGCTTTGTCCAATTACCAGCCATTTTTCAAATCTTCCTTTACTTTCTTTATATCGCTTGCGATCTGCTCGCGGAGCTTGTCGGGGGAGTCGAATTTTATCTCCGGACGCAGATATGAGATCATAACTATACGCACGCACTCGCCGTAAATATCCCCGTCAAAATCAAGGATAAAGCTCTCTGCGTGCTCGGGCCGCGCATCGAACGTCGGACAGATGCCAACGTTGGTCAAAGCAGGGTAAGTGCCACCCCGTGTAACGATTTTTGAGGTATAAACACCGTGCTTTAGCAGTCCCTGTTGCTCTTTTAGGGTGCAATTCACCGTCGGGAAGCCTAAAGTGCGGCCAACGCCGCGCCCGTGCTCGACCGTGGCTTCGAGGAAATAGGGAGCACCGAGCATCTCGTTTGCGCCCTCGATATCTCCGCTTGCCATACGGCTTTTGATCGCGGTGGTGGATACCTTGTCATCGCCCTCGACCACGTCATCGGCAATTACGCACTCGCCGCCCGTCGGCTCGATAAGCGAGCGGAGCAGGGCAACGTCGCCCGCCGCACGGTGGCCAAAGCGGTAATCGCGGCCCGCTATTGCGGAAACGCAGCCGAGATCACCGATAAGAAGCTTGCTTGCGAAGTCCTCGGCGGATATGCCGCGCACGTCCTCAAAGTCGGCAAGGATCACCTCGTCAACGCCGCAGCCCTCGATAAGCTCGAGCTTTGCCGCAGTGGAGTAAAGGCGCGCCGCCGATTGCTTCGCACTCGGTGACTCGGAGCGGAAGGTAAATACCGCAGACGGCACGCCGAGCTCCTTTGCCCTGGCGATAGCGGTGGATATTATTTTGCGGTGTCCGAGATGCACACCGTCAAAAAAGCCGAGTGCCACGACGCGCTTGCCGCACGGACGCTCGTTTTTGCCGTATTCGTATACTGTCAAGGCCTCGACCCCCTTCGCTTCGTAATTATCTCTTATATTATACTATTTGCATCAATAAAAGTCAAGACGCTTGTTGACAAAGCGTGCGCGCGTGTGATAAAATATATGTGAAAGAACACACCCTACAAAGGAGAAACGGTATGAAGATATTTTTTATAGTGCTCGGCTCGCTCGTCGGCTTTTTGGCGCTTTGCTTTTGTTTGTTTTTGATCCTCATCAAGCCCTCGTCAAAGAAGCGTGACGTGATGGCGAGATATAAGGGCGTTAAGTTTGCCCACCGCGGACTTCACGACTCGGAAAAGGCGGAAAACTCGATGTCTGCATTCGCCGCTGCGGTTGAGTGCGGCTACGGAATCGAGCTTGACGTGCGCCTTTCCAAGGACGGAGAGCTTGTCGTTTTCCACGACGATACCGTTGACAGAATGACCGAGGCCCGGGGGCGTGTCGATTCTTTTACCGCTGGGGAGCTTGCAAAGCTGCATCTTGGCGGCACCGAGGACGGCGTTCCCACCTTCCGCGAGGTGCTTGAGCTCGTTGACGGAAGGATCCCCCTGCTCGTTGAGATCAAGGAGGATCTTGGCAAGTACGGCGTGACCCACAAGGCGGCAGAGATACTCGCGGAGTATAAGGGCGAGTTCATCATCGAGTCCTTTAACCCCCTCTCGATCGCGAGAATGAAGAGCCTTATGCCCGACGTTGCAAGAGGACTTCTTTGCTCCAACTACCTCAAAAATCCCAAGACCCGCAATATTAAGACCTTCGTAGTTCAGAATATGCTTCTGAATATCCGCTGCAAGCCCGATTTTATCGCCTATGCGCACAAGGATTGGAAGGATGCCGGCCTCGCTATGATCCGCACCTTCTACCCCAAGACCCCCCTCGTTTGCTGGACTCTTAAGAGCCCCGAGGATGAGGCCGCCGCAAAGGAGCACGGATTTACCTCGTTCATCTTTGAAAACTACAAATCGGAGCTTGAATAATTTATGAAATTTCAACTTGTCGCAACCTGCCTTTTCGGCCTTGAGCACCTGCTTGGCGAGGAGATAGACGCCCTCGGCTACGAGCGCGTGTCCACCATTGACGGCCGCGTTACCTTTATCGGTGATGAGGAGGCGGTCGCACTCTCTAACATATTTTTGCGCTATGCCGAGCGCGTGTTTATAAAGCTCGGCTCATTCCACGCATCCTCGTTTGAGGAGCTTTTCGAGGGCACTCGCGCCCTTAATTGGCCCGATTTTATCGGCGTGCGCGATGCATTCCCCGTAAAGGGTCACTCGATAAAGTCGCAGCTTACCTCGATCCCCGACTGTCAGAAGATAGTCAAAAAGGCGGTCGTGCGCTCGATGTCTTCTCGCTACGGAATCGAGATATTCCCCGAGGACGGCGTGAAGTATCAGATCGAGTTTTTCATTCTTAATGACCAGGCAACCCTTATGATAGACACCTCGGGTATCGCACTTCACAAGCGCGGATACCGCCGTGAGTCTAACGCCGCACCCATCCGCGAGACCCTCGCCGCGGCAATCGCCGCAACCTCACGCCCCCGTGAGGAGGTCCTGCTTTGGGACCCTATGTGCGGTAGCGGAACGATCGCTATCGAGGCGGCTATGATAATGAAAAATATCGCCCCCGGCGTCAACCGCCGCTTCGCGGCAGAGGCATTCCCCTTTATCCCCGAAAGGATATGGAAAAATGCACGCGAGGAGGCAAAGGATGGGGAGCGTGTAACGAAATTCGAGGTTTTTGCATCGGATATTGACTCCGAATGCGTCGAGCTTGCAAAGAAAAATGCCTTCAAGGCGGGCGTTTCCGACGTCGTGCGCACATTCCAGTGCGACTGCCGTAAGATAGCGGCACCCGGCCGCCGCGGCACTATCGTAACCAACCCACCGTACGGTGAAAGACTCGGCAGCGCACGCGAGGTTGAGAGGCTTTATAAGGAGATCGGCGAGCACTTCCGCTCCCTTTCCCCCTGGCAGGTCTACGTCATCACCTCCCACCCCTCATTTGAAAAGCTTTACGGTCGCAAGGCCGACAAGGTAAGAAAGCTCTATAACGGTATGATCCCCTGTTACCTCTACCAGTTCTTCAAGAATCAGAATAGATAACGAAAGGTACGAGTTATGCTTAATTGCGAAATTTATTATCGTAAGCATAAAAGGGACTACTTGATCGAAAGACCGGGTGGCCTTAAGTCGATGGATTATTGGTTTTTCGAGGAGAATGGAGTATATCACGCCTATTTTCTCGAAATAATGCCGCAAACTCCGCAAAGAAAGTACGATTATCGCATCGGCCACGCGGTATCCCGCGACTTTTTGGATTGGAAATATGAGGGCACGGTTCTTGACGGATATACCGACGGCTGGGATGACTGTCATCTCGCCACCGGAAGCGTTGCAAAGCTTGGCGATACCTATTATATGATGTACACGGGTCATTCCTCTTACGATGCGGGAATGGGACTCGCGAAGAGCAAGGATCTTTACACGTGGGAGCGCGTTGGCGATGAGCCTGTAATATCCTCGCGCACCTATTACACCGCAACCTATAAGGGCGAGGAGTACAGAGTCAGAATACTCGCCGATCCTTATATTTACCCCGAGAAAATTGACGGATACTTTTACGTCATCATAAACTCTTGGGCGGTAGATATGCCATACAACAACCGCGGCTGTCAGCTTATGTTCAGATCAAAGGATATGATCAACTGGGAGCCCTACAAGATAGCCATTATTACCGACGATCTTGACCGCCTTGAAACCGCGCAGATCTGGGAGCACGACGGCAAGTGGTATATGTCATTCGGCGGCTGCTACGTCGACCCCGAAAAGGGCGGCTTTAACAACCTTTGGCACGATAATTTCGTCTATATGGCGGACAGCTTTGACGGACCCTATGAAAAGCAGGAGTGGTCGAGGCTCGTATACGATGGCGCGGCAAAAGGACCCTATACTCAAAAGCAGATCAAGGATCCTTACGGTGATGACGTGATGCTTGCATCCGCACCGTATGAGGGCGTGCTTCGGCCGTACAAGATAGTTTACGGCGAGGACGGCAGCATTTCGCTTGAGCCTGTTGGCAACTAATAAATACAAAAAAAGGACACGTTACCGGTCAGCAATCTGAGGTAAGGTGTCCTTTTGCTTTGCTTACTTATTCTCAACGGGAATCCAGATCTCGGATCTGTAATCGGGGCTTGACATATCGCCGTCGGTATACGCCTCGATATCCATTTCGTAGGTCGGGGTGTAGGGGGAGTTCGGGAAGAATTCGGAGATGATCTTGCGCCAGGCTTCCTGTATTGCGTCGGGCATCGCGCCGATGCACTCAAAGACAAGCCAGGTGCGTGCGGGGATCTCGGTTTTTCTGAAATTTTCGGGTACGGTGGCACCCGTGTCACATTTTACTGCTATCGAATAGTCAAATTTTGTTGAGGTTTTGTCAGGATTTGCATAGCAAATGCCGAAGGTGTAGGTGTTGTCGCTACTGAGCGAGGTGAGGGTGTCGATCGTGCCGTCGGTGGCGGCTCTGTCCCAAAATGCGGGGATAGTCTTGTTGTTTTCGCCGCCTGCGGTGTCGTGTGCTTCAACCCTTTCGATAACCGAGAAGGGTGCTTTTTCTTCAACTCTGTAATTCATAGTGCTTCCGCCTTCGAGTGAGATTTTGATAGATAAGCGAGAGAATGATCTTAGCGGTGCGCCACCCCTTTTTGCCTCGGTGGGGGTGATGCCGTGAAAGGCGCGGAAGGCCTTTGTGAAGCTGTCGGGGCTGTCGTAGCCGTACTTTAGGGCAACGTCAATGACCTTGGCACCCGTGCTTGCAAGCTCAGCACCTGCGAGTGTGAGTCTGCGCATACGGACGTACTCGCCAAGCGAATGGCCGCAAAGAATGCTGAACGTGCGCTGAAAATGATAACTCGATGAGAAGCTTTCTGCCGCAACACGGTCAAAATCGATCTCATCTGTCAGGTGCGCCTCTACGTAGTCAAGCGCCCTTTGAATTCCGGTTATCCAGTCCATCGGTTTCTCTCCTTTCTTCATATATATAATATCATACGTGGGTGTGAAAATCCCGACCTTTCTTGCGCTTCTTGGTCGGGTGCGGAGCAAATATTTCACATCGCAGATACTTCACTTGCCCGAAGGGCAAATTTCGTTGAAAAAAGCACACACCGCCTTTTGCAGACGGTGTGTGTTCTTTTTTCTATTAGTGGCAAATGCACTTCTCGGAATCCTTATCGAAGATGTGGATTCTGGAAGCATCGATAGCAACAGTGATGTCATCGCCTGCCTGAGCGGTAGAACGAGAGGAAACTCTTGCGATGATGTTCTTGTTGTTGGTTGCATCCTCCATACCCTCAAATCCGAGGTAGAGGTAGATCTCAGCACCCATAAGCTCGGTAACGTCAACGTTAACCTTCATAGTGGTGTCTGCAAGGGTCTGAAGGTACATAGGCTCGTCGTGAATAGCCTCGGGACGGATACCGAAGATAACGTCCTGATCGATGTACTCCTTAAGAGCAGGGTTGTTAGACTTGTCTGCAGGAAGCTTGATAAGGGTGGTACCGAAGGTAGCGTAGAGGTCATTCTCCTTCTTCACAAGCTTACCGGTGATGAAGTTCATCTGAGGAGTGCCTATGAAGCCTGCAACGAAGAGGTTGCA
>JAZRAF010000141.1:0-2977 GCA_045634425.1 Eubacteriales bacterium
CCATGATCTCCTGCGCGTTGGTCTCAGCCATCATAGCGGAGCCGGTCTGGCGGCAGGCATAAACGTCGGTGTGGTCACCAAAAATGTTAAGTGCGTGGGAAGCTACGCATCTTGCGGAAACGTGAATTACGCAAGGAAGAAGCTCGCCGGCGATCTTGTACATGTTGGGGATCATAAGAAGAAGACCCTGGGATGCGGTGTAGGTGGTGGTGAGAGCACCGGATGCCAAAGATCCGTGAACTGCACCGGCAGCACCTGCCTCGGACTGCATCTCTACAACCTTAACGTTCTCGCCGAAGATGTTCTTCGCGGGCTCGCCAAAGATGTTCTTGTTAGAAGCAGACCAGGTGTCGGTCACTTCAGCCATGGGGCTGGAAGGGGTGATGGGATAGATGCCGGCAACCTCGGTGAACGCATAGGAAACGTGCGCTGCAGCGGTGTTACCGTCCATAGAAATTTTCTTTCTTTCTATCATTGGTTTGTCCTCCATATAATATTAAAAAAATTATTTTTAAGAAAAATAGTTCCTTCAACTGGATATTATATCACAAACTATCGAAAAAGTAAATAGTTTCGGATAAAATATTGCATATTTTAATTGGTGTGCGCGAAAAGCGTACACACGGCGTTTTTATACTCCCCGTAGCCGACAAGAAGATTGAGCGCCTCGATAAGCGCCTTTGGTGTCATATCGTCGGGAAGCTCAAAATGACGGCAGAGGATGCGGCGGCGCTCGCTTGAGTTGTCCTTGCCTGTTAAGCCGTCCATATAAAAGTCAACTTTAGTTATCATTTTGTCGGGGTTTTCCGCCGATAATTCAACACGCCCCCCGTCGTCCACAAACGGAGCAAGCAATCTTTCAAGCACGTCACGGCTCATTCCCTCAACTCCGAGAAGCCCCGATCTTGACGCCTTTACCTTGCGCTTTTCCTTGCCCTCAACCTTAGGAATATATACGTTTTTCACCTTGTCGGGTGGCAGGATCCCCTGAAGAAAGGAGCGTATCTGACGGCCGCCGCCGTCCGAGTCGGTAAGCAGAATTACGCCGTCCTTTGCTATCTTGCGCAGCAACGCCTGCTTTTCCTTAGAGTTAAACACTCCAAATCCGCCAAGGGTGAATATGCGCGCATCGAATATCTGCGACAAAGTATTTTTGTCATACTTGCCCTCAACTATTATCGGGAGGGATATTTTTTTCTTTTCCATTTTACCCTTCCCTTTCCTTTTTCTTGCAAAGATCGGCAAGCGGACAGGCATCGCACTTAGGTGAGCGTGCGGTGCAAACGTCACGGCCGAAGTTTACTATTCTGTGGCAATAGTCTGCGCCCTCGGACGGCTCGATAAGCTCGCGGAGTATGCGCTCTATCTTCACGGGATTCTTTTCCCTTTCGGGATACATACCAAGTCTGCCCGAGATTCTTATACAGTGCGTGTCACAAACGACCGCCGCCTGCCCGAATATATCACCAAGCAAAAGGTTGGCAATTTTGCGGCCAACGCCCGGAAATTCGAGCAATTGGTCCATATTATCGGGTATACGTCCCTCATATTTTTCGACCAAGAGGATCGCGGAGTCCTGTATGTTCTTTGCCTTTGTGTGATAAAGTCCGCACGGCTTTACGATGCGCTCGATCTCGGCAAGGTCGCCCGTTGCCATCGAGTAGACGTCGGGAAACACCTTAAAAAGCTCGCGGCAAACTATATTCACGCGCGCATCGGTGCACTGCGCCGAAAGCCGTCCCATTACCAAAAGCCGCCACGGGTCGCCCCCGTATTCAAGCGCGCAGGTCGCCTCGGGGTAGACCTCCTTTAAGCGGGCGACTATCGCCGCCATTCGCTCGCGCTTTTCCCTTTTAGTCATCGTTGCCCTCCAAGAGTGCCGAAACGTCACCGACAGCCTCGCTCATAAGCTTGCGAAGAAGTGTCATATTAAATCCGACAACCGTGTCAAACTCACCGTTGTATCCCGCAACCAGACTTCCGCCCTTGCCCTGTATTCCGTATGCGCCTGCCTTGTCCATCGGCTCGCCCGTTGCGACGTAGGCGCGTATCTCCCCGTCGGTCAAGTCACGGAAGGTCACCTCGGTGGTTGCAACACCGCTGAAAACCTTGCCACCAAGCGTTAAGGCTATACCCGTGTGAACGTTATGGGTGTTTCCTGACAGCTCGCGGAGCATTTCGCAGGCATCGTTTTCATCAATCGGCTTGCCAAGAGGCTTGCCGCCAAGCTCAACGAGAGTGTCAGAGGATACGACGAGCGCGTCGGGATATTCCGCCGCCACCGCCGCGCCCTTACGCTCTGCCAGTGTTCTTACGCCCGTCACGGGGTGCTCGCCAAAGAGCTCCTCGTCGGTCTCGCGGGTTATTATATCAAACGAGAAGCCGCACTCCTTGGCGTATGCGCCGAAGATCTCTTTTCTTCTCGGTGATTTAGATGCAAGTATTACCTTCATTTTAAAGTCCTCGCCGTTTTTTCATCATTATCTATAATAATAGCACAAAACGCCGCCGCTTTCAACCTTTTTAAATAATTTAAATAAAAAAGGACAGGACCGATAACGGCCCTGCCCCTACAAATATTAGCTTTTAGTCAGCAGCAGTCTCAAACCACTCAACGAGGTCTTTGAGATATGCCTTCTTCTTTTCAAGAACAGCCTTGTACTCGCCACGGATATCATCTACGCCCCAAGAGTTCTTGGTCATCATAACGAGAACCTTAACGTCGTAAGCATCCTGGCCGTGGAAGGTGCCAAGCGCATCCTCCATTACCTTGTCGAAGGAGGTACGAACGTTCTCACGAACGTACTGAAGCATTCTAACGGTACCCTGTGCACCACCTGCGATGTTGTACATCAGCTCGTAGTTGTAGTACTCGTTAAGGATGTCGGTGGAGTGAGTAGACTGATAGTTAAGGTATGCAGTACACTCAACGAACTTGGTAGTGTTCTTTGCGATCGCGCCGGGACGTGCCATTACG
>JAZRAF010000142.1:0-22442 GCA_045634425.1 Eubacteriales bacterium
CAATAGTAATACCCTGCAAGGGAACGCGAAGGGGGTGTGGTTATAATGGCAAAATCTAAAAAAGAAACAAGAATTCGCAAAGAAAAAGAGAGACTCGGCGAGATTTTCAAGGATCTCGAAGAAAATAAGCTGAAAACTTGCAGAGCTTTGATCGACCGCGCTGCTTTTATAACCGTCAGCCTCGAAGATCTTGAGGAACAGCTCAACGCGACCGGATGGGTTGAGACTTATCAGAACGGCGAGAATCAATGCGGTATGAAAAAGGCTGCTGCCGCCGACGTTCATATCAGCTTGACCAAGAATTTGAACGCTATCATCAAGCAGCTTCTTGAGATGGTGCCTCCGGCGCAAAAGGAGAGCCGTCTGATGGAGATGATGAATAGATGACGCCCTTCGCCAATTACATACAAGAATATAACCACAAGATACAGACCGGAGAGATCGTGGTCGGTAAGTGGATTCGATTGCTATATGAGAAGATCACGGCGGGACTCCGTGACGGCATTTATTTCTTTGATGATCGAAAAGCTAACCGAGCCATTGATTTTATTCAGATCTTCTGTCACCATTGCGAGGGTCGAGATGACTTGATCACCTTGGAGCTGTGGCAAAAGGCAACCGTTTGCCTTATGTTCGGTATAGTCGATGAGAACGGCTTGAGGATATTCCGCGAGGTATTTCTTGTTATGGGCAGAAAGAACGGCAAGAGCTTGTTTGCTTCTGCCATCATCGCCTATATGGTTTACCTCGACGGCGAGTACGGTGCTCGCGTTTATTGCTTGGCTCCGAAGCTTGAGCAGGCTGCTATCGTCTATGAGAATTTCTTCAAGATGATCACACGAGAGTCGGAGCTTGAGGCTTTAGTCAAGAAACGCCGCTCGGACGTGTATCTTGAGGAAACAAACACAACTGTGCGACCGCTTGCATTCAATGCAAAGAAGTCGGATGGTTTTAACCCTCACTTGACGGTCTGCGACGAGATCGCGAGCTGGCCCGCGGAGCAAGGGCTTAAACAGTATGAGGTTATGAAATCCGCGCTCGGTGCGCGTAAGCAGCCTATGATCTTGAGCATCAGTACCGCCGGATATGTCAACGACGGGCCGTATGATGAGCTTATGAAGCGTTCGACGGCTGTCCTTCAAGGAAGCAGCGAGGAACGCCGACTTCTGCCGATCCTTTACATTATCGACGATCCGAGCAAGTGGGACGATCTCGAAGAGCTTAAAAAATCAAATCCGAATATGGGCGTCAGCGTTTCCGCAGATTTCTTTATCGAGGAGATCGCCATCGCCAAGAACAGCTTGAGCAAACGCGCCGAATTTATGGTTAAGTATTGCAACATCAAGCAGAGCAGCACTCAAGCGTGGCTTCCCTTCGAGGTGGTAGATGCCGCATCGGGCGAAGAGTACAGCCTTGAGAATTTCCGCAGCTCTTACTGCGTCGGAGGTATCGACCTTTCACAAACAACGGACTTGACGGCTTGCTGTGTCGTGATCGAGAAGGGCGGGAAGCTTTACACCTTCGCAAAGTTCTTTATGCCGGAGAATAAGATAGACGAGCTTCAGGAGCGCGAGGGCGTACCATATCGGCTATATGTAAACGGCGGTTTAATACAGCCAAGTGGCGAGAACTACGTTGATTATAACGATTGTTTTGAGTGGTTTCAGATGTTGGTCGAGGAATACGAAATACTTCCGCTTCAAGTGGGATATGACCGCTATTCGGCGCAGTATTTAGTGCAACAGATGGAGCAATACGGCTTCCATATGGACGATGTTTTCCAAGGAACTAACCTCACGCCCGTGTTGCACGAATGTGACGGTCTGCTTCGAGATCAGAAGCTACAGCTTGGCACAAATAATTTATTAAAAGCACATTTTTTGAATGTCGCTATAAAACAAGACGAAGAAAACCGAAAGATCCGCCCGGTCAAGATAGAGCAGAGATGCCATATAGACGGATTTGTCGCAGTTATAGACGCGCTTACCGTGCGGCAGAAATGGGCAGAGCAAATCGGTGAACAATTAAGAAATGAGAACTGATTATTATGTTTACAAACACACAAGCCCGAACGGCAAGGTGTACATAGGAATAACTTGCCAGAAGCCTAACGAACGGTGGCGCGGCGGTTTGGGATATCGACACAACGAATATTTCTTTCGTGCCATCTTGAAATATGGGTGGGAAAACTTTACTCACGAAATTCTGCTCGATAATCTAACAAAAGCAGAGGCTTGTGCGGCAGAAAGCGAACTGATCGCCACATTAAAGAGCAACGATGATCGGTATGGCTACAATTTGACCACCGGCGGTGAAGGTTGCCCCGGTTCTGAAAAAACAGAAGAATTTAGGCAGAGACAGAGCGCAAAAGTGAAAGAACTGTGGCAAAATCCAGAGTACCGAGCACGCATGAGCGAAGCACATAAGGGCAAGAAACAGAGCGCAGAAACTATAGAACTCCGTCGTAAATCTTTAATTGGTCACCCGGTTTCAGAAAAAACAATACAAAAATTAAGAGAACGAACGCTCGGAAATGCGATTAGAGCAAGGGCTGTTTTGTGCATCGAAACTGGCGAAGAATTCAGCACAATCAAAGATGCTGCTGCGTGGGCGGGAATAGCTCCCCCGAATTTGAACCGTCACCTCCGCGGAGGAAGAAAGAGCGCGGGCGGCTATCATTGGCAATACATTAAGGAGGATTAAAATGGGAGCTTTTGAGAAGCTTTTTGGAAAGTTAAAACGTCCCCGAGAAATAAAACAGTATTTCGGTCTTTTAGACGGATATACCCCGATATTCACCAGCTGGGACGGCGGCGTGTATGAGATGGAGATGACGCGGGCGTGTATTCATACATTCGCTAACCATTGCAGCAAGTTGATGCCGACCGTCACGGGCGCGGATGTCCGAGGAGTTAAGGCGATGCTGGACAGCAGACCCAATCCTTTTATGACGAGCGCACAGTTTGTTTATAAGGTGGCGACGATCTACGACGCGCAGAACACTTGCTTCATCGTTCCGATATTGGATGAGTTCGACAGATTATGCGGATATTATCCCGTGAATCCGATGCAGACAGAGCTGATCGACGTGGGGGGAGAGCCGTGGTTGAGATACAAGTTCGCAAACGGAAAGTCTGCTGCTATCGAGTTTTCGCGTTGCGGTGTTGTCAGCAAATATCTCTACAAGAACGATATCAAGGGCGAAAGCAATTCAGCCCTGATGCCGACCTTGCAGTTGCTCAACGTGCAGAATCAGGGTATTGCAGAGGGCATCAAAAACAGCGCAAGCTTCCGCTTTATGGCGACGGTCAACAACTTTACAAAGGGCAAAGACCTTGCCAACGAGCGCAAGAATTGGGTAGACGAAAATCTCGGCTCCGACTCCGGAGGCTTGGCATTGTTCCCCAATACATACACCAACGTGCAGCAGATCCAATCCTCTGCAAAGATCGTTGACGCAGATCAGATGAAGATTATTCAGACCCGCGTGCTGAATTACTTCGGATGCAACGAGGACGTGTTGCAGAACAAGACCGTCGGTGATGCTTGGAGTGCGTATTATGAGGGCAAGATCGAACCTTTTGCGCTTCAGCTTTCGCAGGCGATGACCGTAATGACCTACACCAACAACGAGCAGAAGCGAGGCAACGCCATCGTGTGGAGCTCCAACAGACTGCAGTATATGACCAACGCGGACAAGCTTCAGGTCAGCAGCCAGATGTTCGACAGAGGCGTCTTGAGCACTAACGATGTTATGGATATTTGGAATTTGCCGCACGTTCCCGACGGCGACAAGCGATATATCCGAAAGGAATATATCGAGGTCAGCAAACTCGATCAGCCGGAGCAGCCGATTGAGGATCACGAAAACAACGAGGAGGTAGAAAATGACCCCGAACGAGAAGATAAAACTGAAGAATGAGATGCAGATCCGTGCTCTTCAGGTATTCGCTCCCGCACCGGAGGCGAAGCGCATAGACTCGAACTATTATGTCGAGGGCTACGCCGCACGATATGAGCCTTATGTCCTCTATGAGCTTGAGGACGGCCCGATCTATGAGAGATTTGAGCGCGGCTGCTTTGACGGCTGCGATATGTCCGATATTATCTTTCAGCTTAACCATCAGGGCACCGTTATGGCACGACAGAGCAACGGCTCTCTGATAGTCGAGCCTGACGAAAACGGACTTTTCACCGCTGCCGATCTTGGTCGCACCGAAGCGGCTCGCCGTCTTTACGAAGAGATCAGCACGGGAATGATCACAAAGATGAGCTGGGGCTTTATTCTGGGCGAGTATCACTTCGATCAGGCAAGCCGTACCATCGTACACACGAAGGTCAAGAAGATCTTCGACGTTTCAGCCGTGTCTATACCGGCTAACAACAACACAGAAATCAATGCTCGAAGCTGGGCCGACGGAGTGTTCGACCTTGCAGCCCGGAGTGAGGCGGAGCTTGACGAGAGACGCAGACGTTTGCGCCTCAAAATAAAAACTACAGGAGGAATCAATCATGAGAATTGATGAAATCAACACCCGCCTTGCCGCTATTCAGAACGAGATCGACAACGCCACCGGCGAAGCACTCTCCGCACTTGAAGCAGAGGTTGAGGCACTTACCGCAGAGCGTCAGCAGATCCTGAACGAGGTACAGACCCGTCAGCAGCTGCGCGCTAACATTGCAGCCGGAATTGTTACCGGCAACATCATCGAACCCAACGAGGAGGATAACAAAATGGAAAACAGAACCTTTACACTCGCATCCGAGGAATACCGCAGCGCGTTTCTTAAGAAGCTCCGCGGCGAGGACATGACCGAGGTTGAGAAGCGTGCCTTCACATTCCTCACCACCAACACCACCGCACCCCTTCCCGAGGTGATGCAGAACCGCATTATCGACCTCATCGGCGAGGCTCACCCCATCGTCGCTGACGTTTATACTCTCGGCTCCGGCACTTCTATCACTATCCCCGTAGCTACTTCCGTAGCAGCAGACGCGGGCAAGACCGCAGAGGGCGCATCTTCCAACGAGCTTGAGATCACCTTCGACGACATTAATCTTTCCGGTGAGGACTACACCGCGAACGTTAAGCTCTCCTACAAGATGCAGAGAATGGCTATTCCTGCATTTGAGGACTACATCGTCAGCCAGATCGCTGCTCGCCTTGGTGCAAAGCTTGCTGTCGGCATCGTTGCAACCATCAAGTCCAAGATGGCGGCAGACAACAAGATCACTTCCGGCGTTGACTATGCAAACATCTGCGCAGGCTTTGGCGCTCTCAAGCGCGTTGGTACTGTTATCGTATACGGTACTCGCAAGGGCGTATATAACAAGCTCGTCGGTATGGTAGACGCACAGAAGAGACCTATCTTCCAGCAGCCTATCACCGCAACAGCTGCAGGCGCACTTCTTGGCTGCACCATCAAGTTTGAGGATGCACTCGGTGACGAAGAGCTTCTCATCGGCGATCCCAAGAAGTACCTCCAGAACGTAGTTGCTCCCATCGTGATCGAGACCGACAAGGATCTTGACACTCATCAGGTAGTATACTCCGGCTACACTTGTCAGGAGGGTACTCTTACCGATGACAAGGCGTTCGCGCTCGTTGCAACTGCCTAACCTTTTCCAATATGGCGGGGCGTAACAGCCTCGCCACATACCAACAGGAAGGAGGTGCCGCATGGCATCTGATACCCTTACCAAAATTAAACTTGCCCTTCGCACAAGCCACACGAAGCTTGACGAGGACATTCAGGCAGATATCGACGCTTGCGTTGCCGATTTGGAGATATGCGGCATCATCCACCCGGACGAGTACGATCCGCTGATCTTCAATGCTATCAAGCTATATTGTCGCTCTCTCTATACCGACGATACCGCAAAGGCTGCCGAATGGCTGCGCCGTTATAACGAGCTTAAAGCTTGCCTTATGATGGCGGAGGGCTACGGCTGGGAGGCTGGCACCAATGATTGACGTTGTAACCCTTATCAAGCAGACCCGTGGCGTGGATGACTACGGCGATCCGGTGATTACGGAATCCGCCCGTGATGTTTTCGCAAGGCTGGGAAGTATCGGTCAAAAGGAATTCTATCAGGCTCACGCTGTAGGCTTGCAGCCGGAGATCAAATTCGTTTTAGCCGATTATCTCGACTATGAAGGGGAAGATCTCGTTCAGTATGAGGGGCAGCGTTACCGAGTGCTTCGGACTTTCCGCAATGGTCAGGAGTTGGAGATCACCGTCTATCGGGAGGTGAATCCGAATGAGCGTTCCTAAATCTGTCGTAAGATTCAGCAAAGACGGTGTTACATACACCAGCTCGGTTGACCGAGCATCATACACTATCGTAGAGCTTACTCGCGCCGCCCTTCGAGACGTCGGCAAGTTCATTGCCCGAACAGCCAACAGCAAGGCGATGAAGCTGAAAGGACTCAAGAAAAGCCGCCGTGTACGCGGACGGACTTCGACCTTTCTTTATAACGTACCGTGGGCAAAGACGGGACTCCCTCATTTAGAGGTCGGTGTCACGGATGATACATGGTACGGAGTACAGCAGGAGCTCGGAACGAGCAAACAGCCGAAGAGGCAGATACTACGAAACAGCGCACACGATAACATCGCGCAGATCATCGAGATCGAAAGCAAATATTTAAGCTCACTTGAGGACGAAGCAACAGCTCTCCGTCTTATAAGCGAAGAGGAATACAACGGAGGAGGTGAAGACGATTGAGTAAGACCGCCGAGCTGCGTAAGCTCATAAGAGAAAAATTGCAGACTATACAGGGCGTGACTTATCATCGCGAAGCTCCATCCGATGCCGCTTATCCCTATAAGACATTCACTCTTCAAAGCGTGACCTTTACGGACGCGCGGGATGACTTCGACCTTTGCGTAGATATTTGGCATCGCGGAGATTGGAAGGTCGTTGAGGAAATAGCCGACGATATCGAGAAGCTGTTTCAGAACACCAACCTCCCGCAGAAAACTATTTTACCCACGTTTTTCCGAGAAAACAGATACAATCTTGAAGACCCGGATAAAACACTACAACACATTCAGCTGCGCTTCCTTGTGCAGCTATACGAATTGGAGGAATAAACTATGGCTAATACCAAAATCACCGGCTCCGGTGTGGTTGCCGCTTCTGACTACAAGTACGTCAAGTGGATCGGCAAGACCAAGGGCGGCGAGGCTATTCAGATCGAGCTCCCCAGAGCTATCTGCCGTTCCAATCCCGACTGGAAGTTCGAGGAGAAGAACGAGGCTGTCGCCGAGATCGAATTTGAAGGCGTATACACCGACGAGAACCTTGCAAAGGATGACCGCACAGAGCCTTGGGAGCTTTCCGGCCCCGGCGCGACCGAGGGCGTTAAGGCTATTCAGCTCGGCGTTGGTCGCTTCTATGTAGGCGCAACCGCAGAGGATGCAAAGCCTGTCGGTCTTACCCGTGGCGGCGGTTCGTTCGTTGTTGAGCGTACCTTCCACGATATCAACGCAGACGAAGATCCCGGCTCTGTCGAGGGTCGCATCTGGCAGGATGAGGGTCGCCCGAAGCTCAAGCTGTCCGCACTTGAGTGGCTCGATAAGATCCCCACTCTTTACTCCGGCATTAAAACCGTCGAGGCTTAACGAATCGGGGCGGCCTCGCGCCGCCCTTCATTTCATATTTTGGAGGAATAAATTATGCGCAAACTCAAGACAAGTGATATTCCGTCTTTCTGCCGATGCCTCAAGAAGCTCGGCTTCAAGGACAAGATTCAGGCTGTGGCTAAAGAGGCAGACAGCGCAAAGGACGTATGGGACAAGGGCTTTGATATGATCTGGGGCATCTTCGACCTCGCAACAGAGGCAGAGGGCGAAAAGGCTCTCTATGAATTCCTTGCAGGCCCGTTTGAGATGACGGCGCAGGAAGTCGCAGACCTTGACTTTGAGGTTCTCTTTGAAAACCTTAAACAGCTTGCAGAAGAAAATAATCTGCTTGGTTTTTTCAAATCTGCAGCCAAGTTGATGAAGTAGAGCTCATCGACCTACTGCTGCACAGATATCATAACATCGAATACGTTCTGCAAACCGACCTTGACCTCGGACTTGCCTTGATCGATAAGGCTATAGAAAAGGATCGCGACGAGCGACTCTTCCAGCAATGGACGGCACAGCTCCCGATCATGGCTCTCACGGGGGAAGTTGAAGGCTTTGCAGATTACAAAAATAGAGTAACCGGAGCGAACATTGATCGCAGAAGCACGGCGGATATTCTCCGCGAGTTGGATGACGTAGAGAAAGAGCTCCGAGAAGGAGGTGTCTCTTAAATGGCACTTGAAATATTTCGCCTTGTGGGATCGGTGTTCGTAGACACCGACGAGGCGAATAAGTCTCTGCAAAAGACCGATAAGAATGCAGAGAACTTCGGCAAGACTCTTCTCAACGGCATCGGTACTGCGGCTAAATGGGCGGCGGGAATTGCTGTTGCAACAGGAGCTGTCGCCGCAGGATTTGCAACGAGTGCGGTCAAATCGTATGCAGAATATGAACAGCTGGTAGGTGGTATAGAAACTCTGTTCAAAGAGGGCGCGGACATCGTTATCCGAAATTCCGAATCTGCCTTCCGAACAGCCGGAATCACCGCATCGCAGTATATGAATGCCGTCACCAGCTTTTCGGCATCATTGCTGCAGAGCCTTGGTGGTGACACCGTAGCGGCTGCTCAATATGCGGATATGGCGATCACCGATATGAGTGATAACGCCAATAAGATGGGCACCTCGATGGAGTCTATTATCGCGACATATCAGAGCCTTGCCCGTGGTAACTACGCTATGCTTGACAACCTTAACAAAATGGGGGCACTTGCCGCATAAAAGAAGGGCAATGTGCGAATTCTCTCTAATTGACTTGGAAATCCCGGCGGGGACAACAGGGCGGAAGCGAAAGCACCGTGAACGACTAAACGAGAGAACGCCCGACGGGGCGAAGCGATAGTCTGAACTGCACCTATAACGCAGAAAAGAAAGTGCAGATAACATATGCAAGTTAGGCTATGGTGGTACAAAAACGGAAATGGAGCGTCTCTTGGCTGACGCTGATGCAATCAATGCCAAGCAGGGCGTGATCACGCAGTATTCGCTATCTAACCTCTCTGACGTATATGAGGCGATTCACGTTGTTCAAACCGAGATGGGAATCGCGGGTGCGACAGCTTTGGAAGCGACAACGACCATTGAAGGCGGCATCAAGCTTATCAAAGCGAAGCTCGGTGATTTGGTAACACAGATCGGAGGAGCGTTTGCACCGGCGGTGCAGGCGGTCATCGGAATGATCATAGATGGTCTGCCCGCGATCGAGGCAGCTGTCGATAAATTAGTACCTCGCATCGAACATTTTTCAACGGTATTATTGCCGTCGTTTATCGCTATGATAACAAATTGTTGCGCTTGGATCAGCGAGAACAGCGACAAGATCGTAGAATGGACGGGCTACATAGTTGCCGCCGGAGTTGGGGTCGGTACTTTCCTTGTCTATTTGAACTGGGGTCAAATAATGGCAACGGCGGGCGCGGCACTTGATGTGGTTACCATGTCAATCAAGAAAATGAATACCGCTATCAAATCAAATCCCATCGGACTTGTGATCTCGCTGATCGCATCGCTGATTGCCTATCTTGGGTATTTGTACGCGACGAATGAGGAGTTCCGCGCTTTCGTTGACGAGATGCTTTCTGTGCTTTGGGCGAAACTTCAAGTTGTCTTTGCTTGGATTCAGGCGAACGTATTACCGATAATTCAGCAGATCATTGAATGGGCGAAGGCAAACGTCATCCCCGTTATTCAAAAAATAGTGGAATGGATAAGCGATTCTCTCGTCCCTGCTATCGGAAAGATCATTGAATGGGTAAGAGACCATCTGCTTCCCGTTGTGATAGACGTTATCTCTTGGATAAGCGAAAAGGTCGGCTCTTTCTTCTCTTGGTTTATCGGCATCTTCCAATCTACCTCCGACAGTACGGGCGGAATATGGGAGAAGATAAAGGGCTTCTTCAGCTCCGCGTGGGACTTCATCGTCGGCGTTTGGGAAGCTTGTCAGCCTTTCTTCCAAGGCGTATGGGACGGCGTTATCCTTCCCGTTGCCGATCTGGTCGGAGAAATAATCGGCGCATTCAAAATGGCTTGGGATGTCATCGTTCTCGTTTGGGATAAGTGCGCACCGTACTTTGCCGCAGCGTGGGAGGCTATCAAGCTGATTTGGGATCTTGTCGCACCTTACTTCAAGGTGATTTGGGAACAGATCAAGGGCATCTTCTCCGTTGTTGCTACATACCTCGGCGGATTCTTCAAGACCGCTTGGGAGGCTATCAAGGCTATTTGGAACGTCGTTATTGATTACTTTACGATGGTATGGGCAGGCATCAAAGCTGTCTTTGCCGTTGTCAAGGGTGTTCTTTCGGGCGACTTCTCCGATGCTTGGGAGGCTATCAAGAACCTTTGGAATAGAGCGAAGGAATTCTTCAGCTCCGTATGGACGGGCATCAAGAATGTTTTCAGCTCCACCGGTTCTTGGTTCGGAAACACCTTCAAAGCGGCTTGGGAGGCGGTCAAGAATGTTTTCTCCGCGTGGGGATCTTTCTTCGGAGGTCTTTGGACTACGATCAAGGACAAATTCTCCGCGATTGGTACAAACATTGCAAACGCGATCAGCTCCTCTGTAAAGAAGGGACTTAACGGCGTTATTTCCTCAATCGAAAGCATCATCAATTCCGGCGTTAATATGATCAACGGCGCGATCAACCTTATCAATAAGATTCCGGGTGTAAGCATCGGAAAATTGAGCAAGCTCTCTCTCCCTCGTCTTGAGCGCGGAGGTGTTCTTGAAAAGGGTCAGGTCGGCTTGCTTGAGGGTAACGGTGCCGAGGCGGTCGTTCCCCTGCACCAGAATGAAAAATGGATCAGAGCCGTTGCCGAAGATATGGAGTCCGCTATCGGCGGCACTTCTAACAATCAGGAAAACATTGAACAGTTTATCATTACGATCATTTCCTTGCTTGAGAAGCTCTTGGGAGCAACGGAGGCAGGACACACTATCGCACTTAATAAGCGCGAATTTGCGCGTCTTGTAAAGGAGGTGGGATGATGCAAGAGAGATTACAGTATAAGAATCACATAGGCGAGATCATCGACTACGGCAAGACGGGAATATACGTCAGCGCGAACGATCTGCACGATTACAACTGGACAACCTCCCAGAAAAACGGCAGAATCTCATCCTTCAAGCGCGATGTTGCGACTCGCACTCTTCCTGTCGTTATATTCTGCTCAACCGCCTCCGAGGGCGTTGCTGCTCGTAACCGCCTCCTTGAGGTGGCTGAAAAGGACGTTCTCGCAAAGAAGCCCGGCAGAATCATCATCGGCGAGTATTATTTCGAGTGCTATATCATCGGCTCAAAGAAGTCTCAATATCTATCTTCGCGCCGAAGGATGAATGCGGAGTTGACCATCGTCAGCGATAAGCCCTATTGGGTACGCGAGACAACCAAATCGCTTAAAAAGACCGAGGCGACGGACTACGGTGTGACATATCCGCACGATTACCCATTCGATTACACGAATAATATTCAATCGAGCAAGATCCTCAACACCGACTTCACCGCCACAAACTTCCGAATGATCATTTACGGGCCTTGTTCAGCTCCCTCGGTATATGTTGCAAATCACGCCTATGCTGTGAATGCTGATGCCGAGGCGGGCGAATATATCACTATCGACTCTGTGGCAAAGGCGGTCACCAAAACCGCCAAGGACGGCACGATCACCAATCTGTTCAACCTTCGCGGACGTGAGTCTTACATATTCGAGAAGATCCCCGTGGGCGAATGCTCGGTATCGTGGGAGGGCGATTTCAGCGTTGATATTATCCTTCTTGAAGAACGGAGTGAGCCTAAATGGACTTGATCTATATGAACCCCGAACGCGAGGACGTGGGCGTTCTCCACGACTACAAGCTCGATCTTGCCTATGGCGAGGACGAGAACGACTTTGAGCTTCTGATCCCATCCGCAGCGCATTGCTGCGGGAAGGGGTTCTTCCTCTACATCGAGGGGACGGAATACGGCGGTATGATCGACGATATAGGCAGCGACACCGAAGCCGAAGAGGTCACCTATGAGGGGCGCACTTGGCACGGACTCTTAAACTCAAAGGTCATCGAGCCCGATGCGGGTCAGGCTTATTTGGTGGTCAGCGGCGAGGCGAATGCCGTTATCGGTTCTCTTATCACTCGCCTCGGCTTGGGCAATCTGTTCTCCGCCTCGGAGGAAGATTCGGGGCTGACTATATCGAAGTACAAGATGAACCGATATATACCGGCTTATGAGGGCATCAGAAAGATGCTGAAGACCACGGGGGGCAAGCTCCGGTTCACCTTTACGGACGGAAAAGTCATTCTTTCCGCGCATCCGAGAGGGGAATATACACAAGACGAAGACCTTGACTCGGATATCGTAGACCTCAAGGTCAAGCGGCATTTTCACCCTGTAAACCACCTGATCTGCTTGGGGCGCGGAGAGCTTGCCGAGCGTGAAGTGATCCACCTCTATCTTGACGCGAACGGTAAGATCAGCTACACCCAGACATTCACGGGAATGGACGAGAGAGCCGAGGTCTATGAGAATACAAACGCCGAGTCGCTCGAAGACCTTGAGAACGGCGGCATCGACAGACTCAAAGAGCTCGCGAAAACAGATGAGGTTGATGCGGCACTTGACGAGGACAGCGACCAATATGAGATTCAAGATCTCATCGGTGCTACGGATAACATCATCGGGCTGACGGTCACAGCCGAAATCACAAAAAAGATCGTTACCATTGAAAGCGATCAAATCACAATATCTTACAAAGTGGGGTAAAAAACTATGGGAAATTTACACCTCGTAACCGGCTACGGAGGCACACCGCACGTTGCCTCGTCGGATCACGGCTCTCTCTATGAGGGACTTATCCGCGGTGGTCAGTTTGTAATGGAAGCCGGCGCAAACTTTGCCGCTTCCGTCGTAACAAATAATCAAATCAGAGTCAATGACGGTGAGCTGATGATTCAGGGTCGCCACGTCAAGCTCACTCCCGGTGCTTACGTTGACCTTTCTATCGAAAACGGCACTCAAGGCTATTACCGCCGCGACTTGATCGTCGCAAGGTATACTCGAGGGGTCAGCACGGGCATTGAGGAATGCAGCCTTGTTGTTATTAAAGGCACGAATGCCGTAAGCTCACCCGCAGACCCCGAATACACAAGCGGAAACATCAACGCGAACAATGATATCAAGCACGATTATCCGCTCTACAGGATCACTCTTTCGGGCTTGAATATAGAAAGCGTTACGGCACTCTTCGAGCCGCAGAAACCGCTGTATGATCACACAATTGACAAGAACAATCCGCACGGTGTGACGAAGAAGCAGATCGGTCTTGATAAAGTCAACAACACGGCTGACAACGAAAAGCCGGTATCGTCTCCCCAGCAGATTTACTGGAGCAACTACCTTCAGGCAAATTATCTGCCTCTTGAGTCGGTTGTTGCAAGCGGAGAGGTGGATGCACCGCAGTACCTCGATGATTTTCTTAACGAGAGCATCGGTCCTTTCAGAGACAAGACGGTACTTGAGATCGTAGTGGAGCTTTCCGAGGCATTTGAACCTTTCAACGCGAAGGGCGTGCTTTTTGTCACAGCTTACAAGGCAAGCGAAAACGTCGTGTCGCTCAAGGCGATAATGAACCACGGCGCGGACGGCCCCGTGCAGTATTTGAGATCAAAAAACGGCGACGAGTGGGGCTCTTGGAGAACACTTGCAGACGCAACAGCTAACGTAATTGCCGGCGCAGAAGTCGGATAACGGAGGTGCGAGATGATCAGAGAAAATATGCTTCGGCGAACCAACGGAGAGAAGTTCTTCTATCAATGGGACACCGAAAGAAAGCTGATCGTAAATTGCAGCGGATGTACGGAGGTGCATTTTATCAACGGCGACATGGAGGAGGCTTTGTGTTGCGAGATTTACGATCTTGATGGCATCCGCGTGGTAAATGTGCCTAATATCCTGCTGCAAGTTGCAAAGCCCTTCAGGACGTTGCTTAATGTGATCGAAAGCGACGGCAGGCTTACCACTTACTCCTTTGTGTTCCGCGTAAGGTACAGACCGAAGCCCGAAGATTATATCTATACAGAAACCGAGATTTTGTCTTACAAAGACATTGACGAGCGGATGAAACTGATAGAAGAAGGTCTTGGAGATAAGGTTGCGGAAGAGGTAGAGAGCTACCTTGCCGACAATCCCCCTCCGGGCGGTGTTTATTTTGAAACGGACGAAACGCTGTCCTTGAAAGACGGCATCCTTACCGTCAACACGGCTGATGTGGCAGAAGCCGACAACACCCTGCCGATCACCTCTGCCGCCGTTCATACGCAGATCGGCAACATTGAAGTTTTACTTCGAACCATTTAATCAGGAGGAAACAATATGAGTGTTTCAATAGAACTCGCAAGAATTCAGACGAATAGAAATACCATCCGCGCGAAGCTTGTTGAGCTCGGTATGGCTACAAGCACAGACAAGCTCGATGCTCTTGCAACAGCTATCGAGGGACTTGTCAACCGTGGCGCGGTTAACGTAGAAGTCAAAGAGGGTGAGACCTTCACCATCCCTGCCGGATATCATAACGGAAGCGGCGTTGTTTCCGGTGTTTCCGGCGGTGGTAACTACACCCTTCAGACAAAGACCGTAACACCCACCAAGAAACAGCAGAGCGTTGCATCCGATGAGGGATATTACGGTCTGTCCTCCGTCACCGTTGGTGCTATCCCCGATGCTTATCAGGACGTTTCGAGCGTAAACGCAGGCGCGGGTGATGTGCTGACAGGAAAGGTCTATGTGGCCGCTGACGGTGTTGTAACCCCCGGTACTATGGTTAATAACGGCAAGGTTGACAAGACCCTTGATGTAACTGTCGTGACCTTCACCATCCCGAAGGGCTACCACAGCGGCACGGGTACGGTGACGATCACTCTTGAAGAAAAGACCGTCACTCCCACCAAGGAAACGCAGACAATTACACCCACATCCGGCAAGGTGCTTTCCAAGGTTACTGTAAATGCAATTCCCACCAAGTATCAGGATGTGACCAACGTAGACGCGGCTGCGGCTGACGTTCTCGCGGGAAAGACCATTGTCGATGCCACGGGTAAAGAGGTCGAGGGTACTATGACCAATCAGGGCGCGAAGACCGCGACACTTGACGCGGGCGGCTCTTACACCATCCCTGCGGGATATCACAACGGACAGGGCAAGGTCAGCGCAAAATCTCTCGCAGATCAGACTCCTGCAAGCGCAGAAGCGGGTGAGATTCTTTCGGGTGAGACAGCTTGGGTCGGCGGCTCAAAGGTCACAGGCTCGATGCCGAACAACGGCGCGACAGGCGGCAACATTGACGGCTTGACCGTTAACTCCGTAACGATCCCTGCGGGCTATACTTCGGGCGGTACGGTATCTCTGACCTCCGATATCGAAGAAGCTCTCGCGGCGATTTAAGGAGGTGACGTATTGGGTATTCGGAGACAGATCAATAGAATTCAGCAGAATATCGAGAACACATACGCCGTGATGGAGGCACTTGGTGCAGACCTTCCCGAAGAGCAGACAAGCGACAATCTCTCCACCACGGCAGGAACTGCAAAGCCTGTCCTTTACAAAGAGCAGACCCTCACCGAGGAAGAAAAAGCACAGGCGAGGGAGAACATTGGCGCAATAGACGAAGCAAAACTTACCGAAGAGCTTGCGAAGCGTGGGCAGCTTGCACCTTCATATCCTGAAGGAGATACTGTCGATGAAGCTCTCGCTTGGCTTGCGGAGAATGGCGACCAAACGAAGATATATGTCCTTCCCGACGGAATGATTTATGCGTGGATGCTGACCGAAAAGGAAGTTTCGACAGGCGGTGGATATACCAATCTGATTGATGGCACAAAGGGCTACATCAAGGAAGGTTATCGTTATTCTGCAAGTAGTCAAGCGTTCAAAGAAATCACTGGTTCAACGAATGCCGGTTCTATTATCATACCCGTACCAACGAGTGGCGATTTAACAATCCGTGTGCGTGGAATGACTTTCAATGCTGGATATCCTACTATTTACGGTGGTACAACAAATACTACGTTTACTAACTGTTTTAATGATAAAACTACAACGAATACCTACGATGATAACGATGACTGGATGTGGACACTTTCAAACGCAGCGGGTGCTTCGTATATTGTAACAACAGGTCTACTTACTGGCACCGCCGCAGATGTAATTGCAACGGTCAACGAAGAAATTGTCGAAGGCGGTACAGAAATTGTCACCGAATATGCTTGGGTAAGTACAGGACTTGCGTTTGTTCCTGCTGATTACGAGGACAGGATCATCGCTCTTGAAGATGAGGTATCGCAGAACTCGGCGGATATTGAGAATCTTAAAAAGGGCGTAACCACATCGACACCCATAAAAGATTGGGATTCTCCCGTTTACGATGCAAACATTCCCGTGTTCGAGCTTTCTGCGGAAAAGGCGGCTATGACAAATGCGCCTTGCACTCCGAGCGATATATACTCCAAGTATGATGCTCTTATGGCAAGACACCCGAGGTATATCAAAAAGACCGATTTAGGCTTGTGTTCTGACGGCGTGAACCACGTTTACCGTTATGATTTCCGTGAACCCGAACCGCTTCACGAAAGCAATAAGGAATGGTCGGAAACAAAGGCAAAGGCAATTATCGTAACGGGTATTCACTTTGAGTGGGCGGGTATTTATGCGATGTATAACGCTCTCGAAGAAATCGCAGACAATCACGAATTGCGTAATTTCCGAAGAAATACCCACCTTATCGTTGTGCCGTGTGCAAATCCCTATGCGACAATTGTAAGCAATTATCAAAGCGGACTTTCTACACCTAACTCATATGGTGTGAGAAATGCCAACGGCGTCGAAATTCATCGTAACTTTGAGGTTGATTGGGTGCTGACGGCAGAAGGCACAACTCATTACGGCGGTACAAGTCCTCTCTCGGAAGTGGAAACGCAGTATATCGACAATATTATGAAGAACAATACCGATGCGGCTTTGTTCCTCTCTTGCCATAACTGCGGTGTTGATACGTTTTGGGGTACGGGATTCATTTGGGCATCTACGGCAACGAATTATATGTGCAATATGGGCTACCGTGTGATTGATAAGCTGTCGGATGCGTGGATGGATAAGTACGGTGATACTCTTTCCGCAGGTATTGAGGAGTATAAGACCGACTCGTTTGAAGACGGAGAGACACGTCTTGGATGGACGGGCATCTCTACTTCTCCCGGTACGGAAGCAAAGCAAGCGACAAAGTACGGCATACAAGGTACGAATGTTGAAATTTGCGATCCGTTCCAAATCCACGGCACGAAAGCAAATCCCGAACCTTCAATGTCAGCCTTCACAATGTCCCGTGGCGCAGAAGTTTACGTCAATTTCCTTCTTACCGCTTTCGGCGTATACGACCCGAAGGACAAGAAGGAATATACACCGAACTTACCGTAAGTGAATGACGGCTTGCGTTGAGTACACCTCTCACGGCGGGTACGTTAAGACCGCTGACAAAACATAATTTAGTGCTGCCCGTACACGGGAGCGAAAAATATCATAAAGGAGTAACGAAAATGATCAACACATCAACCGCACTCCGAAACAAGTCGGAGGCACTTAAGAACGGTATCGGTCAGCTTGTTCAGGAGCTTAAGAAAACTAATGACGAGATTGCCACGCAGTTGCAGATCAACGAGAATTCCGTTGAGCAGCACCACAAGGACATCGAACAGCTCGGCAAGGACAATGAGGCACTTGCAGTTCTCCGCGCAGATAACGAGACGTTCATCTCCAAGGTTGAAGAAATCCTCGCAGAGTAGCAAGCATAGCATCAGGGAGGAATTAAAAAAATGAAAGACAACGATGACACCCTTCTTGTTTAATGGGGGGACGGTAATGAGCATACAGGAAGAAATCAACAGGATTAAAATGCACATTGCCGAGACCTACAACGCGCTTTCCGACTTGGGGGCGACGATGCCCTCCTTGAGGAACAGCGAACATCTTGCGGAGACGGTTAGATCTGTTTCCGAAGGCGGCTTGCAAAATGCAATTACTGTTGCCAACAATACAAACGACCTCCTTATATGCGGTGCTACTCGGATGCATCCGGGTGAGCAAGCGACTATGCTTCTGCCCGAAGACGGCGCAGATTATCTTGCTTTTACCTTCTTTCAAGTACCAAGTATGGAAGGTATCAGGATCAGCATCGTCGGTACTTGCTACGATTGGAGCGAGGACGCATACAGGGACATCGATGTCGAGCAAGACCTCTTCGCCGACGGCAACGGACATATGAATCCCACGTTCGTGTGGAATGAGATGGGAATATTTCTGCAAAGCGGAACTGTTGTCGAGGTGAATCTGGGATGAATCAAACAGCCCCGTCTTCGGGCGGGGCGAACACAAAACGCGCTCAAAGCGCAGATTTTACGAGGTGAGAACCATGAATAAAATTATTTTGACATTACCTGACGATAAGATCGTAACGGGTAAACAAGTGAGCTTTGTCGCTCCGTGCGGCTCTATCGATACCGAATGTCTGACGATCCGCGGCGCAGACTTTACCGTCTGCAATGCCTCCGGTGTAGATGTTGCAGGCACAAATGCGTGGGCTTCGGGCGCGATTGTGTCGGTAATATTGAACGTTGAAGATCATCGGGCGTATATTCAAAATGCAAGCGCGCCGGCGATTGTGTGTGGCACAGAAGAAGTATCGGACGGCGATGCAAGTCCTTATCCCGAGGGCACTCTTTATATCGTGATCGAGTGAGGTGAGCTGAATGAGCAAGCGGCTGGCTGTTACAGCAAACGGCACGCATAAAATAGGAAAAAAGCTGTTTTACACGGATAAAAACCTCGTCCATCGCAAGGCAAAGGAAGCATTTATCACCCAAGGCGGCATTCACAGACTCGTTTTTTCGTCGGGAACTGTATGGAAAAAATGGAGTTGTAAGGTCGAAGAGGCCACATCTACGATCTATACGAAAACCGCCGAGGGGGTTGGTGGTATTACTACCGATTCTTTGAGTGTGGATAGTATCATTTATGCTGATTATTCTTTTTGGGAACATGGCGGTTTTGAGGGTGAAGGTAGTATATATACTGCTGGCAACAATGAAGGTAAAATAACCGATCGGATCGTCGGATATTATATCGTCTATGAAACCGAAGTGTACAAGATAATATCTTTGGATAGCGAGGATGGCGATGTTACTTGCGAGATCGTCGATGCTTGCGAGGAAGAGACGGTTATCGAGGAAACGACTTATAGTAAAGGCTCTATAACGTACGGCACTCTTGAAGCCGAAGAAGGTGAGCTGCCCGAATCCGGTGTTCTTGTGGATGGCTCCGCGACAGGCGATTATTGTGTCTTGAAGATAAACGACAACTATTACTATTATGTTCGAGGTGAAGAAAAATGAGCTGGGAAATTGCACTCGGAATATTCACTCTTGCAGGCTTTTTATTTACATTATGCGGGATAGTTTTTAAGGCGGCAAAGGTGCTGACAAGTCTTGAGGTTACTGTCAAGGAATTATCGGCCGCGCTTAAAGACAGCAAGAACGACCGCAAAGATTTGCACGACAAGGTCGATGATCATGAAAAGCGAATCACTACACTTGAAATCAAGGCTGAATAGCCTAAAAATAAGGAGGAATCCATGATGAAAAACTTCACAAAAAATCTCGCGGCTCTCATCAAGGTCAAGACCATTGTGACGCTCGTTGTCATTCTCGTCTTTACCGTCCTCGCCCTTCGCGGCGACATCACACCCGACAATGTGATGGTCATCGTATCAACGGTGATCGCGTTCTACTTCGGCACACAGCACGAAAAGAAAGACACCGAAACAGCCCAGACCGATCACACTTGTCCGTTTATGCCCGAAGATGAAACAACCGAGGGAATCGAAATAATCGACGAGGACGGCGGTGATCTGAATGTTTAAGCTTGCTATCAGCGCAGGACATTATCTCGGTACACCCGGCAAGAGATGCCTCAAGGCTCTTGATCCCAATGAGACGAGAGAGTGGTGGCTTAACGATAGGATCGCAGACAAGCTCGAAAAGATCCTCTCCTATTATGACGGTATTGAGATCCTCCGTGTGGATGATACCACCGGAAAGACGGACGTTTCTCTCAAAGCAAGGACGGACAAAGCCAACGCTTGGGGCGCGGACTTCTATCTCTCCATCCACCATAACGCGGGCATCAATGGCGGCAAGGGCGGCGGTATTGTGGCATTTGCTTATACCAATCCGCAGAAAGTTTCCCTTGATTGGCAGAAGGCTCTTTTCGATGCTGCTATCAAGTACACCGGACTCAAGGGCAACAGAGCGACACCTCTTGCGAAGGCTAATCTTCATGAGGTACGCGAGACCAAGATGCCCGCTGTTCTCATGGAGTGCGGATTTATGGATTCCGCTACAGACGTGCCGACCATTCTGACCGAGGCTTATGCGGACAAGCTCGCGAAGGCTTTCGCAGAGGTCATCATTGCCAAGAGCGGCGCGACCAAGAAGGCGAGAACGATTTACCGCGTTCAGGTCGGAGCATACGGCAAGAAGGAAAACGCCGAAGCTATGCTCAAGAAGCTCAAGGCTGCTGGCTTTGACGGGTACATAACTACGCTGTCATAATTGATCGCAGCTTGCACAGCTTTGCCGCGTGCCTGCTTTTCTCCTTTCGGGGCTACACGGTAGGGCATAATAAAAAGCCCCTCACGCGTCAAATGTGGGGCGTATAAAAGATGCAGGGCATCCGGCTCGTTCGGGTGCTCTGTTTTTTATATCTTTTCTACCTTTTTATTATATAGGCGAACACAAAAGCCGTTTCGGTTAGCGTGCAACTCTATCTATATGACACTTATATGACACAATATGCACAAATCTCCTTGATTTATCAAGGGTTTCAGTTCTCCAAGAGATAAGAAATCTCGGAAATTTAATAATAGGAAAACCCTTGAAAACATTGATTTTTCAAGGGTTTTCTTCATTTTATCGTTCGTCTAAAATCGTGAGAATTTGGAGGGATATGACACACATATGACACACATATGACACAATGCACTTTTTGAAAGTGGGGTGTCTTGTGTAAGACATTTTGGGTAAAAAACAAAGGGCGTTTAATCGCATTTTCTTGACTTGTTAATGGTCATTCTCACGTCCTTCATTTTTTCTACTTGTATGATTCTTGAGCCCGTTATGTCGTTGATATATCCTTTTTTCAATCTGATGAAATAACCATCCTCTTTTGAGAAGTGGAAGTCTTGGATCATATCTCTATACTTTTCGGGAATTTGCCATTTATCCATCATCTGTCTTTGCTCTTCGGTAAAGCCTTGCATCATAGACATTAATTTTGATGTGCCTGACCTTGTATCAGCTTGTATGAGAATCTTAATATATTCATTTAAGGAAATATCCATCTTCTCGCAAAAGTCCTTCAGAAGCGATTTCTGACCCTTTGGGAGCACAAGGCTTATTCTGTCATAATTTTCTTTGATGTGCTGATTTTTATAATCGGTTCTGTTCAATAAGATCACCGCCTATTAGAGCCTATTAAGCTCTTCTTTTAGTTTCTCAAGCTCAAAGTGTGTATATACTATTTCGCCTATGCCCTTGCCGGAATGTCCTTGAATTTTTCTTCTCATAGCCTCGTCAAGCTTCTTTTCCTTCCACATTGTTGTGAAAGTATGACGAGTATCATCGGGAAGGTGTTCAGCGGCCTCTCCCTTGGCGTTGGTGTATTCAAGTATGCCGATGTCGTTGAGTATCGGAGTCCAAAACGAATCCACGTATGCGCTGTGGTTGGTATCGAATTGAAACTTGCCGCCACTCAAATTGGTTATGAGGTATTCGTTCCCTTTGCTCATCCAATGCTCGAAGAAGGGGAGGGTTCTATTGTGGATCGGGACTTTACGTGTTGCGTTCACATTCTTACCCTTCTCAATGGTGAAGAACCTTGATTCGAGGTCAACGCAGGAGCTTTTGGTATTGAAGAGCTCGCCGGGTCTTACGCCTGAATATATGAGCATCAATATGACTTGAACGTATTCGTTGCCGTCTGCCCATCTCCATAAGGTATCAATTTCTGCATTGGTGAAGCGGTAATGCTTGGTACTCTGCTCACCCTTGCCTATATTGAGATATTCTACAATGTGACGATCCTTCGGGATCACCTCATGCATTACTGCATAATCGAAAAGCTGATTAAATAGAATTTTCAATTTTTTAAGAGAAGGGTGATTTTTACCCGAATTGTCAACAACAGCTTGCAAGTGGGTGAGCTTGAGG
>JAZRAF010000143.1:0-14492 GCA_045634425.1 Eubacteriales bacterium
AGGATAGCGAGGTTGCAGCATTTGGTCACGATATGATCACTGATGCAGCAGTAGCTCCTACTTGTACCGAAACCGGACTTACCGAAGGCTCGCATTGTTCGAGATGCGACCACAAGGTAGCACAGGAAACCGTTGATGCACTCGGCCACAAGTACGAGTCGATAGTAACCAACCCCACCTGTACCGAAAACGGTTACACAACTCACACTTGTTCCGTATGTGGCGACACATACAAGGATAGCGAGGTTGCAGCACTTGGTCACGATATGATCACCGATGCAGCAGTAGCTCCTACTTGTACCGAAACCGGACTTACCGAAGGCTCGCATTGTTCGAGATGCGACCACAAGGTAGCACAGGAAACCGTTGGTGCACTCGGTCACAATTACGACGATGGCGTTGTAACCACCGCTCCCACTTGCACCACCGAGGGCGTTAAGACCTTCACTTGTGCAACCTGTGGCAATACTAAAACCGAAACTGTTCCTGTAATTTCTCACACTGTGGGCGAGATAACTATCGAAAAAGTTGTTGATCCCACTTGTACTGAGAACGGAAGCCACGACGAAGTAAATTATTGTACTGTTTGTAACAAAGAGCTTACCCGTGTAACGAAAACGGACGAAAAGCTCGGTCACAAAGAGGGCGCAGCGGTTGAGGAAAACCGCGTAAATGCGACCTGTACCGAGGATGGCAGCTACGATGCTGTAGTTTACTGTACCGAGTGTGACGTAGAGCTTTCCAGAACTAACAATAAGATTGACAAGCTTGGCCACGATCACAGCACCGAGTGGACAATAGACGTCGAAGCGACCTGCACTACTGCAGGTAGTAAGTCTCACCATTGCTCACGTTGTGATGACAAGGCAGACGTAACCGAGATTCCCGCGACCGGACATGACTACATCAGCGCAGTTTTCACCCAGCCTACTTGTACCGAAACCGGTGTTATGATTTATATTTGTGTTTGCTGTAGTAATTCTTATACTGAGGCGATAGCAGCAACTGGTCACAACTATGAAGTAGCAGTAACAGCGCCCACTTGTACTGAAGCAGGATATACAACCCACACTTGTTTCGCTTGTGGCGACGTATATGTTGATACTCCTGTCGATAAACTCGGTCATACCGAGGTGATCGATGAAGCAAAGGAACCTACCTATACCGAAACAGGTCTTACAGAAGGCTCTCATTGCTCCGTATGCGGCAAAACTATTGTGGAACAGAAAATCATTCTTGCGCTTGCTGATTCCGTAACCTACTTCGCTTCTATAGACAAGACTGTAATTTGCGGCAACAAAGATCAAATCGTCACGATTATGGTTGAAATTGATAAGGAAACTTTCGATGTTACATCTATTGAGTTCTTGGTGGAGTTGCCTGATGGCTGGAGCATTGTCTCTGTGACAAACGAAGCTCTTACGTTCTCTGCCGGTGAAGAGGATGGCAATCCCCTCTATAACTGGTTCGATATGTCATTGGATTCTGCCACTATAACGTATGTTGCAAAAATAGAGATCAAGGTTCCTGCAGGTACAGTGGCCGGTCAATATCCAATTACCGTTAGTGGTATAGAAATGATGAATGAGGATTTCAAGCTCGTAACGTTGGATACCAAATCCGTCTCTGTAATAGCAAACGTTGCTCACAGCGAGGGCGAGGCAGTTATCGAGAACAATGTGCTTGCTCAGTGCTTGGTTGACGGAAGCTATGACACAGTAGTTTATTGCACCGAGTGTAATCTGGAGCTTAGCAGGGTTAAGACTGTTGTTCCCGCAACCGGTCATAGCTACGATGCAGTAGTAACTGTTCCCACCTGTGTGTCGAAAGGTTATACAACTCACACCTGCTCGGGATGTGGCGATGTTTACGTAGACGCCTATGTTGACGCACATGGACACGAATTCGTTAATGGAGGATGTGTGCGTGGCGATGTGATACTTGGCGACATTAGTGGCGACGGTGAGATTACCACAGCAGACGTAACTTGCTTGAACGCATACCGCTTAGGAAAGTTAGAACTAACAGAAGAGCAGCTCCTTGTTGCTGATGTTAACGGAGACGGTAAGATTACTACGGCAGACGTAACTTTGCTAAACGCGTATAGATTAGGAAAGATAGATTTGTAAGTTTCGCTTCTAGACAAATGGATTAAGAAAGGCGTTAAAATGAAAAGAATTAGAATAGTTGGCATTGCCATACTCGTTTTGTCGCTGTGCATTATCTTGGGAATAACGGCTTGGGCTGATAGCTCCAACGTTGTTACATATTCTGCAACAGCAAACCAGAACGTTGTATGCGGTGACAAAGAAGAAACCGTTACGCTGACGGTAGCAATTGATAAAACTCAGTTAACAGTTATGAGTATTGAGTTTTATATATACATCTCTAACAACTTGGAGATCGTGTCCGTGACGAATGATGCTATCACGAACATCGGCGATAAATTTTTAGATGGTAAAAGAGTTGACGGCGAAGGCAACGAGTATTTGATATATTCGTGGATGAATTTGCAAGGAAATAGCGCAGCAATTGATTACGTGGCGAAGATTGATGTAAAAATCCCTGCAGGCACCGATCCCGGCAACTATGATATCACCATAAAGGCCATGGAAATGCTTGACGGAGACTTCGTCAACGTAAGCTTCGTACCCGATGAGGTCACTGCAACCATTAAGGTTGGTCACACCCCCGAGACTGATGCGGCTGTCGCTCCCGACTGTGAAAATACCGGTCTTACCGAGGGTAGCCACTGCTCCGTATGCGGTGAAACTCTTGTAGCGCAGCAACCCGTTGATGCGCTTGGTCACAAGAATGCAGATCCCATTATCGGTAATGAGACGGCTGCCACTTGTACTAAGGATGGAGGCTTCGATACTATAACCCTCTGTAAGGTATGTGGCGAGGAGACAAACCGCGTTCACACCGTTATCCCCGCAACCGGCCACACCGCAGGCGAGACTGTTATAGAAAACAACAATCCCGCTACCTGTACCGCTGAAGGTAGCTACGATAACGTAGTTTACTGTACCGTTTGCGATGCGGAGCTTTCGAGAAAGACTGAAACCGTTGCCGCAACCGGACATAGCTACAATGCAGTAGTTACCGATCCCACCTGCACCGAAAAGGGTTATACGACCCACACCTGTTCCAAGTGTAGTGATAGTTACGTTGACAACTACGTCAACGCGCTCGATCACACTTACGACGAAGGCGTAGTTACCACCAAGCCTACTTGTACTACCGAGGGTGTTAAGACCTACACTTGTACGGTTTGTGGTGGAACGAAGACCGAGGCTGTTGGTGCAACCGGCCACACTGTAGGCGAGACAGTTATAGAAAACAACAAGGCTCCTACCTGTACCGAGGATGGCAGCTACGATAACGTAGTTTACTGTACCGTATGTAAGGTTGAGCTTAGCAGAGATACTGTAACTGTTAATGCACTCGGACACACTGAAGTTGTTGACAAAGCAGTTGATGCGACTTGTACCGAAACCGGTCTTACCGAAGGTAAGCACTGCTCGGTTTGTGGTACTGTTACCGTAGCACAGGAAACTGTAAATGCAAAGGGTCATAACTATGACGACGGCGTAGTTACCACCAAGCCTACCTGCACGACTGAGGGTGTTAAGACCTACACTTGTGCAACCTGCGGCGGCACTAAAACCGAGGCTGTTGGTGCAACCGGTCACACCAATGGTGCAGCAGTTAAGGAAAACGAAGTAGCTCCTACTTGTACTGCAACCGGCAGTTACGAGAATGTAGTTTACTGTACTGTATGTAATGCAGAGATCTCCAGAGATACTGTTACTGTTGATGCTCTTGGTCACGCTCGAGTAGACCATGAGGCGAAGGATCCTACCTGTACCGAGATTGGTTGGGACGCATACGAGACCTGTACTCGTTGCGACTACACCACCTACGTAGAGAAGAAGGCACTCGGTCATACCCCTGTTACCGACAAGGCAGTCGCTCCCGACTGTGAAAATACCGGTCTTACCGAGGGCAGCCACTGCTCCGTATGTGGCGAGATTCTCGTAAAGCAGGAAGTGGTTCCTGCAAACGGCCATACCGATGGCGCACCCGTTATCGAGAATGACGTAAAGGCTGACTGTGTAAACGACGGCAGCTATGATACTGTAATTTATTGTACTGCTTGTAAAAACGAGCTCAGCAGAACTACCGTTCCCGTTCCCGCAACCGGCCACACCAATGGCGAGGCAACTACCGAGAAATACGTAGATTCTAACTGTACCGTTGATGGTGGTTACGATACCGTGGTTTACTGTACTGTATGTAGCGCGGAGCTTAGCAGAGTTCACACTGTTATCCCCGCAAAGGGTCACACCAAGGGTGAGATCAAGAAGGAAAATGAAGTAGCGCCCGGTTGTACCACCGATGGTAGCTATGATAACGCAACCTATTGTACTGTATGTGGCGTTGAAACCAGCAGAGAAACTATTACTGTTGAGGCAAAGGGCCACACCAATGGCGCACCCGTTATCGAGAATGACAAGCCTGCTACTTGTACCGTTGAGGGTAGCTACGATAACGTAGTTTACTGTACTGTATGTGGCACCGAGATTAGCAGAACTACCGTTCCCGTTCCTGTGATCCCTCACACCGAGGGCGAGGCGGTTACCGAGAATTACGAGGCGCCCTACTGTGAGATGGAAGGTAGCTACGATAGCGTAGTTTACTGTACCGTATGCGGTGAGGAGCTTTCGAGAAAGACCGTTACCATACCCGCGCTCGAGCACAAATACGAGTCGGTAACAACTCCCTCAACCTGCGTGACTCACGGTGATATTACTTACACCTGCTCCGAGTGCAAAGGCTCTTATGTAGATGAACTTCCTCTCGATCCTAACAATCACGAAGGCACCAAGGTGCACTACAACTTTAACGCAACTACTCACAGCGCGATCTATTTGTGTTGTCATGAGCCCTACGTTACCGACGAGCCTCATGCATTCGATGAGGACACCGCTCTTTGCGTATGCGGCGAAGCAAAGAAGTTCACATTCACGGTTTACGGTATGGACGGCGTGACTGTTATTTATACCAAGGAAGTTGCTTACGGAAGCGAGATCTACAAGTACGTTGATAAGAAGTTTGTAAGCAATCATTACGGCAAGACCTTTGCCATAGTTGAAGCGTTTGCGGTCGGCAGCGAGGTTGACTATTGGGCAGACAATGCAATCATGCCCAAGGGCGACGTTGCACTTCAGGCATACTGGAGCGGCTGGAATATCGAGGAGACAGGCGCACAGTACATAGAAAAGAACGTGGTCAAGACCGGCTGGTTCGAGGTTGACGGCGACTGCTACTACGCAGATGCTAACGGCTACACCGTAGCAGGCACTGTAAGAGTTGCTTACCCCACCTTCACGATTGGCGGCAACACCTACGCACCCAACGCTGAGGACGTTGCATATGCAGCAAGCAAGGGCAGAGTATTTATCGATGCTGAGATGGCTTGGTTCGTATTCGGCGATGACGGCAAGTTCCAGAGCGGTATGACCGGCATTCAGGACGGCAAGTACGTTAAGAACGGTATGATCACCTGGCACATCGGTCTTGTTAATATCGACGGCGAGCTCTACTACTTCGTAGGCGATGCTGAAAAGGGCGGTAACAAGTTTGCAAACGGTAACGTTTGGGTAACCCGTACCAATGGCATTGCAGACCTTACAAGCGGCGCTTGCTACAACTTCGTTGACGGTAAGCTCAGCGGCCTTGAGGGCATCGTTGACGGCAAGTACTTTGAGAACTCCGAAATGATGTACGGCACCGGCCTTGTAAAGCTTGGCGACAAGTACATCTACGTTCGCTCCAACGGTAATATCGTTAAGAATGCTAAGTATAAAGTTCCCGAGAACGATCTTGGTGTTGTTTCCGGCGTTTACTCGTTTGATGAGAACGGTTATATGATCAATCCTAACACCAACCTTTGCAACGGTGTTATAGACGGATACTACTACGTAAACGGTAACGTTGTTCCCGGCGCAGGCCTTATTGAGATCGACGGCGACATTTACTACGTTCGCTCCAACGGTCAGGTCGCAACCGGCAAGTACTACGTAACCAACGTTAACGGCATGGAGGGCTTCACCTCCGGTCAGAAGCTTTACTTCGATGAGGACGGTAAGCTTATTCCCATAAAGAATGGCATTGTTGAAGAGGAAGGAAAGCTTTACTACTACGAGAACGACATCATCAAGTCCGGTGCGGGCGTAGTTGAGCTTACCGACGAGAACGGCGATGTATACTACATCTACGTTCGCTCCAACGGCCAGCTGGCAACCGGCAAGTATTGGCCCACCACCCTCAACGGCTACCTCGAAAGAGGCGAGTACGATTGGGGCACTGACGGCAAGTACTACCCCGGCAAGTAAGTTTTAAATAGTTACAGCCAAGCCGAATGGCTTGGCTGTAACTCAATAAGTTTAAGCGTTAAGCGCGGCAAAAAGTGTGCGAAGTATGTCGAGCATTTTTTAACGCGTTTAATCCCTAACAAGATAACAGGAAGTAAACAATGAAGGTTGGTATATTTACATTTCCAAATGCGGTAAGCTACGGTGCTACTTTGCAGATGTATGCACTCAGCCGTGCAGTTGGGTCCCTCGGGCACGATGTTGAGGTGATCAATTATTACAGCGCTTTTATGAAAGCAGATCATCACTGTAAGCATACGTCGGAATCTAAAATAAAGCACTCTGTCAAAAGAATAGTTAAAAAAGCTCTTCACAGAAAGCTTTATAAAGGATTTCGGGCTTTCGAAAAGGATGCAGTCAATCTGTATCCCCAAAAGAGCTTCTCTGACGTAGCTCTGCTTACGGGGATGGCAGACAGATACGGTGCCGTCATCTGCGGAAGCGACCAGGTGTGGAACCCTAATATTACGAATAGCGATCTGAGTTATTTCCTTAACTTTTGTGGGGAGAGGACGAGACGAATTTCTTATGCGCCGAGCTTCGGTGTAGAGGAGTTGCCTGACGAATTGAAAGAGCCTATTCGTAAGGAGTTAGATCGCTTTACCGCGATCTCGGTGCGCGAGGCACAGGGACAGGCGCTTCTTCGCGATATTCTCGATAAAGACGTTCCCGTGGTGCTCGACCCCAGCATGCTGCTTGAAAAGAGCGAATGGGAAAAGATGGAGTCGCCGTATCGAAAGGTGGCGGGCGATTTCGTGCTCTATTTTACCGTAAAATCTTCGCGACGTTTCTTCGAAAAATGCCGCGACTTTGCCAAAAACAACGGCCTTAAGATGGTAGTTGTCGGCGGCAACTCTCTGAAAGCGATGCAAAACCGAGATCCTGTTGTTCATTACGCGGTGGATATCTCTCCCAAGGAGTGGCTGTGGCTTATACATAACGCTAAGTACGTCGCAACCAATTCCTTCCACGGAACGGCCTTTTCGGTTATTTATGAAAAGGATTTCTATCTCGAATTGCCCCCCGTCACAAACTCCAGGCTTATCAATATGGTTCGTATTATGGGCCTCGAGGAGCGCGTTTTGGCAAAAGAAACAGAGATGACTCCCTCAACGGTTGACTATACCGCCGCACGGGAGAATATGCGCCTGCTTCGTGAGCAGTCGATGACATACTTAAAAGATGCGTTATGTGAGGATGCCGCAAATGGATAAGCGAATGCAACGGGCGAAGATAAACGCCATCACAACCTCACTTTCGCAGATCGTCAGCACCGTTATCGGTATTGCGATCCCGTGGATAATGATCTCATACTTCGGGTCTGAGGCATATGGCGCAACCACCTCTATTGCAAGCTTTTTGGCGTATATTTCGCTTTTTGAGGGCGGTATAGGCCGTGTGGCGCGCAGTGCATTATATAAGCCGCTCGCCGTCGGCGACGAGGAGCAGATAAGCAGCATATATCTGGCTGTCAAGCGCTTCTTCTCGGGCATAGGCCTTGCGTTTGTGGGATATACGGTCATACTTGCTATTTTCTACTACGATATAGCAGAAGTAAGCGTTTTCGACCGCGGTTATATTTTTGCGCTTGTTTTGGTTATCGCGCTCAGCAAGTTTGCTGAGTATATGTGGGGCATATCAAACATCACGCTCCTCAATGCGCACCAAAGACGTTATGTGGTGAACGCAGTCACCATCCTGTCCAACATTCTCAACCTGCTTGCCATAATTATCCTGGTAACAGCAGGTGCTGAGATCCTGTGGGTAAAGCTTGGAACGGCTCTTGTTTTCCTTCTCAAGCCGATAATCTACTCGATTTACGTTAAGCGCCATTACAACATCCGCAAAACCAAAACCAGGGCAGTTCTCAAAAACAAGGCTACCGGAATTGCACAGCACGTTGCCTACGTGGTGCAGAACAGCACCGACGTTCTGATCCTTACCGTTTTTTCTGACCTTAAATACGTCGCGGTGTATTCGGTATACTATCTGATCACCTTCAACCTTCGAAGCATTGTAACGGCGTTCACGGGCGGTATGGAGGCGGTGTTCGGCGATATGATCGCCAAGGGCGAGCACGATCAGCTTAAGGCAGCCTATGAAAAGTACAAGTTTATATTAACCGTTCTCGTTATTGCATTCTTCGGTACGGCAGCGATTTTGATCCTCCCGTTCGTTGCACTGTATACGAGAGGGACGACCGACGTTGATTACATACAGCCGGTGTTTGCGCTTATTATGGTGTTGACCGAGGCGATCAACTGCTTGATATGGCCGTGCTTCAACCTGACGATCGCAGGAAACAAGCTGAAGGAGAGCAGGGCGGGCGCCTATGGCGAAGCCATCGTGAATATCGCGGTGTCTATGGCACTGGTATTCTGGAATCCTTTGATCGGATTGGCGATCGGTACGCTGGTTGCGTCCTTGTATAAATACGTATTCTATATGGTATTCTCGGGCAAGAAGATACTCAAGGTAAGCATTGGTCGACTGGCGCTCAACTCGGCTGCCGTTGGTGCGGTGTTACTCACCGTTTCCGTGGTGGGTATGACCGTCGTACAAAAGCTCGACATAAGCAGCTACCTTTTGTGGATCGCCGCCGGATTTATTACCTTTATCGCCGTAGGCGCGATCGGACTTGCGACAGGATTAATACTGTACCCTAAGTCGGGAAAGTCGCTTAAAAGAATCCTGAATAGGTCTAAGTGATCATTAAACTTAAAAAGGAGATTCGCAAGAATCTCCTTTTTTTACTGCATCGGGCTATTCAGCGGTTGTGAGTGCCCTTTGCGCCGCAATCGTGGCGAGGGTGTCGCCGATTTGCACGAAGACGGCGGCTAAAAGCGCCAGCTCCTCGAGGGTCAGGTCGCGCGCGATGGCGTTAGCCAGCGCGGTTATTGCCGCGGTAAGATCAAGTGAGTTCATATTTATCACCTCGGTATATGATATGAAATTAGCGGCGCGTTATTGAAAAGTCTTGCACTATATGGTATAATATAATTAAAAGCATTAAAGTGAGGGCAGGGTATGTTTGATTTTAAGGATAAGGTCGTCGTTGTAACGGGCGGCGCAAGAGGCATCGGTAAATGTATTGCCGAGCAGTTCTTGGCGGCAGGTGCGCGCGTGTGCATCATCGACCTTTTGGAGAATGACTACTTCGTCGGTGACCTCGCCGACAAGGCGACTTTAGAGCGCTTCGCCGCGAAGGTAATAGCCGACTACGGCCGCGTGGATTACCTTATAAATAACGCCGCGCCGCTATCGCGCGGAATCAGCACCGCGACCTATGAGGACTTCGAATATGCACAACGTGTGGGAGTTTTAGCGCCCTTTTACCTCACAAAGCTCTTCGATTCCCACTTTGAAAAGGGTGCTAGCGTTATAAACATCTCGTCATCGCGTGACCGTATGAGTCAGCCCGAGACCGAGACCTACACCGCCGCCAAGGGCGGCATCGCCGCGCTTACCCACGCTCTTGCGGTCAGCCTTTCGGGCAGGGTGCGCGTCAACTCAATATCCCCCGGCTGGATAGATAACGCCTACACCGTCTACGACGGCCCCGACGCTACTCAGCAGCCCGCCGGCAGGGTCGGCAACCCCCTCGACATCGCAAATATGGTGCTCTATCTTTGCTCGGATATGGCGGGCTTTATCACCGGTGAAAACATCTGTATCGACGGCGGTATGACCCGTCAGATGATCTACCACGGCGACTACGGCTGGACACTTGATAAAAATGAGAAATAAATATCTTACCAACCTTGAAAAAATTGAATTTGTCGTGACCTACGCCTGCACGGGCAGGTGCAAGCACTGCTCCGAGGGCGATCACACCGCTTGCGGTGAGCGCATCGACCCCCTTATGGCGGCAGATGCGGTAAGGAAGATCGCGGCGGAGTATGATATAAAAACGGTTATGACCTTTGGCGGCGAGCCGCTCCTTTATCCCGACGTTGTGTACGCCGTAATGAATGCGGCAAAGGAGCTTGATATACAAAAGCGACAGGTCATCACCAACGGTTATTTTTCGAAAAATCCCGAAAAGATCAGCGAGGTCGCAGGGCGGCTTTACGAGTGCGGTGTAAACGACCTGCTTGTGTCGGTCGATGCCTTCCATCAGGAAACGATACCCCTTGAGGTCGTGCGCTCATTCGTTGCCGAGGCGGTAAGGCTCGGCATCCCCACACGCATTCAGCCTGCGTGGCTCGTCTGCCGCGAGGACGGAAATCCGTACAACGAAAAAACGCGTGAGCTGCTCCTTTCGTTTGCCGATCTCGGCACTCCTGTGAGCGAGGGAAACGTGATATTTCCTAAGGGCAACGCGCTTAAATACCTCGGCGAGTATTTCACCGCCGAGCGACCCAAAAATCCCTATAAGGAGGACCCGTGTAACGTTAAATGTATCTCGGTGGAGCCAAACGGCAACGTTTTGGGCGGAAATTTGTATAAAAACGATGCTTTGGAGATCACAAGAAGCTATACTCCGTAACAAAAGCCGATGAGCAAGGAAAACTCATCGGCTTTTATTGTTTGTCACTTTGAAAGCTAAATACATTTCTTCTTTTATAAAGCGGTTGAAAAGTGCGCGTACGTATGATATAATTAAATTAATAATAGTTAAGCAAAAGAGCAAACAACATCAAACCAACGGAAGAAATTATAAAGATCCGTCCGAGCCGTATTAAATTACCGTTTGAAAAGGAGCTTAAGATGAAAAAATACGTTCTTGCACTCGATGAGGGCACTACAAGCGCACGCGCGGTTTTGTTTGACAAAAAGGCTAATATCATTTCCATGACGCAGCATGAAATAGCGCAGATATATCCTCAGCCGGGCTGGGTCGAGCAGGACCCTATGGACATTTACGCCAACCAGTATGCCGCCCTGACAGAATGTATCGCAAAGAGCGGTATATCACCGGACGAGATTGCCGCGGTCGGCATCACTAATCAGCGAGAAACCGTAATTCTCTGGGATAAAAGCACCGGCCGCCCCGTCTACAACGCGATAGTGTGGCAATGCAGGCGCACCGCCGATATATGCAAGCAGCTTGAGGCGGCAGGTCACGGCGAATATATCACCAAAACTACGGGACTGCGAATAGACCCCTATTTCAGCGGTACGAAGATAAAATGGATTCTAGACAACGTTGAGGGCGCGAGAGAAAAGGCGGAGGCAGGCGAGCTTTTAGCAGGTACTGTCGATACCTGGCTTATATGGAAATTAACCGACGGCAAGACATTCGTTACCGACCGTACCAATGCTTCAAGAACGATGCTCTGCAATATACACACGGGCGAGTGGGACGGAACTTTGCTTGATATGCTTGGTATCCCCCAAAAAATGCTGCCCGAAATAAAGAGCAGCAGCGAAATATACGGTAAATTCGAATGTATGGGCGCGGAGCTTACCGTTGCCGGAATTGCCGGAGATCAGCAGTCGGCGCTGTTTGGGCAGACCTGCTTTGAAGCCGGCGAGGCAAAGAACACCTACGGCACGGGCTGTTTCCTGCTCGCACATACCGGTGAGAATGCCGTGGAGAGCAAGCATGGACTTCTGACTACCGTCGCCGCAGGCGAAAAGGGGCGTCCTATTGAGTATGCGCTTGAAGGTAGCGTGTTTGTCGGCGGCGCGGTTATCCGTTGGCTGCGCGATGGGCTGAAGCTTATTCACGAGGCATCGGACAGCGAATATTTCGCCCGTAAGGTAAAGGACAGCGCAGGCGTATATCTCGTCCCTGCCTTTTCCGGACTTGGCGCGCCCGTTTGGGACATGAACGCGCGCGGAACTATACTCGGTATTACCGCAGGCACGGGTAAAAATCATATAATCCGTGCGGCTCTTGAATCAATAGCATATCAGACAGAGGATGTTATCGCCGCTATGAATGCGGATATCGCTCTTATGCAAGATGGAAGCCGTATATCGCTTCTCAAGGTGGACGGCGGCGCATCGGAAAACGATCTTCTTATGCAGATGCAAAGTGATTTTTCGTCTATAACCGTTTCCGGCTCGGCAAATCCCGAGGCAACCGCCGCCGGTGCGGCATTTCTCGCCGGACTCGCAGTCGGCTTCTTTGCCGATAGATCAGAGCTTAAAGGTCTTGCGACGGCTCGCAGGAGATTTGAGCCGACGATGGACGAGCGCGAGCGCGAAGCACGTCTCTTGGGGTGGCACAGGGCGGTAGCCGCTTGCAGAAAATTCAGCGAAAGCGAGGAATAAGCTATGTTTGAAAAAAGAGAATTTCACGTCCCGTCGAGCGACGGCGTTCATAATCTGTCGGGCGTTGTTTATCTGCCCGAGGGCGAAGCGCGCGGATTCTTTCACGTAGTTCACGGAATGACCGAGCATATGGCGAGATATGATCGCTTCCTTTCGGATATGGCAGAGCGCGGCTGGATAAGCTTCGGATATGACCACCTCGGTCACGGCACTACGGTTAACGATGACTCCGAGCTTGGCTACATAGCCAAGGAAAAGGGCTGGGAGCTGCTTGTCAAGGACGTCAAGGTGTATTCCGATGCTGTCCGTGCCGAATTTGGCGGCGAAAATATGCAGCTTTGCCTTATGGGTCACAGCATGGGCTCTTTTGTCGCGCGCCTTGCCGCCGGATTCGTACACCCCGACCGTCTTATAGTGATGGGAACGGGCGGCGCAAACCCTGCCGCAAACGTCGGACTTGCTTTGATCGGTGCTATAACGCTCTTCAAGGGAGATAAGCACATCTCTAAGCTTATAGACGACATAGCTTTCGGAAGCTATAACAAAAAATTCGGCGGTAATAATCCCGACGATCCTAAACTTTGGCTCACCAATGACGAGTCGGTCAGACGGGCATATTATGCCGATCCGTATTGCACGTTCAAGTTCACCGTCAGCGCGATGGGTGACCTTATAAGGCTGATAAAGTACGCAAATTCAGCCGAGTGGTATCGCGCGATCCCTGCGTCATTGCCCATACTTCTCGTATCCGGCGAGGACGACCCGGTAGGAAACTACGGCAAGGGCGTAAAAGAGGTTGAAGCAAAGCTTAAAGGGCAGGGTAGAGAGGTGTCGTGTAAGCTTTACAAAGGCGCAAGGCACGAAATTCTTAACGACTTTACGTACGAAACCGTGCGCGACGATATAATAGAGTTTTGCACGTTAGGCTCTTGATGTGACAGGTGCGTCTATTGTTTAAAAAGAAAATCCGCCCGCGACAAGTAAAAACAAAAAAGGAATAAAGCTATGAATTTTACCGAGATTGCAGAAAACAGGCAGTCCTGCCGCAGCTATGACCCTGAGAGGGGAGTCGAGCAGGAAAAGCTTGATAGAATTTTAGAGTCGGCGAGGCTCTCGCCCTCGGCGTGCAACGGTCAGCCCTATGCTATAACCGTTTGCCGTGGCGAGGCGGCGGCCTCTGTCGCTAAGGCGACTCAGGGTATGGGAATGAACAAGTTTGCCACCGATGCGCCCGTGATGCTCGTCATTTCCGAGCGTCCGTACGTTGCCACGGCGGCACTCGGCGCAAAGGTCAAGAAAAACGACTACCGTTCTATCGATATTGGTATCGTGGCGGCGTACATTACCGCCGAGGCGTGCGCACAGGGGCTTGGCAGCTGTATTCTCGGCTGGCTTGACAGCAAGAAAATCTGTGAGGCTACCGGCATCACTGAAGACGTGCGCTTAGTAATTACAATAGGCTAACCTGCCCCCGAGGACACCCTGCGCGAAAAGCGCCGCAAGGACAAGGGTGAGCTGATAAGCTACAGGTAACGTTATGGCAAGATATATAAAAATAGACGGCTTAGAAAATGAGGCGCTTGCACCATACGTAAGGCTGACGGGTGCACAGTTAAAAAACAAACTACACCCCGAGGATGCGCTGATTATTGCAGAAAGCCCAACGGTTATAGGCGTTGCTTTAGATGCAGGGTACGTGCCCGTGTCAATTTTAACGGATGAAAGACTTATAAACAGTGACGTACGCGGAGTTATAGACAGACTTGACGACGGGGGCTTTGACGTGCCTATATACGTTGGAGAGCGCGACACACTTTCTAAAATCACAGG
>JAZRAF010000144.1:0-4535 GCA_045634425.1 Eubacteriales bacterium
AACGAGCACGAACACAAAGGGGGCCGCCACCATCTGCGCCAGGCCCTCAATAGCCTGTTGGCCCGAAGGCAGGTCGGTAATCACTTGGTTCAAAATGTCAAAGTCAAGCATGCCAAGCACACTCGACGCCACCACTTGGCAAATGACCTTTGCCAATAGCAGCGCGATCGGAATGCAAAGCAGCGCAACTGCCAACTGCATACCGCTACGCAGCACAGGGCGAAACAGATTTTTCAAGACGCACACGCCAAGAATGATCAATGCAAGCGCCGACAATGCCATGGTAACGATCAGCACAACTGTAGTCAACATGATTTTTACTCCTTGTTATAAATACTAAGATTTTTTCATCTTGCAATAGGGATACTTTCCCATCATATTAAGAATACTACTTTTTCGTGCATTTGTCAAGTCTTTTCATGTCAAAACCCCCAGGGTGTACCAATCTTTTTTCAAAAAGCTATTGACAAAGCAGGTCTTGCGTGCTATAATTTCAAAGCATATGTTCGAGGTGTGGCTCAGCTTGGTATGAGCGCCTCCTCGCGCACTCGCGAGCGAGTGCCCTCGGCCGTTCGGGACGCAGAAGCCGCCTTACGCCGCCGGAAAACGCAACAAATGAATATCGAGGTGTGGCTCAGCTTGGTAGAGCGCTACGTTCGGGAGCAAATTGCCGATTACGAGCGTAAAATTTACAAAACCGCCGAAACCCCTTGAAAACACTGCACTTTTGTGCTATAATCAATTCAATAACAACCCCGATGTAAGTGGTCTGACCACATGTTTGACCACTTACAGAAAATAGTGAAAAAATCATCAACGAGATGTGGCTCAGTTTGGTAGAGCGCCACGTTCGGGACGTGGAAGTCGCAAGTTCGAATCTTGTCATCTCGACCAAAATCGGCTTTGAGAGCAATCTCAAAGCCCTTTTTCTTTGTCTTCAGCACCGCAAATTTTGAGGGCTGACCGTGCTTCGGTCAGCCCTCTGTTGCGTTTATGCGGTTTTCATTTTTGCCTTCTCGGCTGCGATCTCCGCTTTCTTCTCGGCAATCATTTTGGCGAGTGCTTCCTCACATTCCTCACGCGTCTTTGCGTATACGTTGAATTTCTTTCGGCTGCCATCGGCGAGTCTTGGATAGAAGCTTCCTTCCCACAGGCTGTCATTGATCTGATATACGCATCCCGTGCCGGGCTTGCGGTATTTGGGTTGCCACGGCTCGAAATTTTCGTCAACCGCGCTCGTTTCCTCTATTCTCGGCTCTACCTTCGCTTCGGGCATCGGTGCGTCTGTACCGCCGATTTTGCGGTCGATTTTGACCGATGCTTGGGTTCGCATGGTGTCGGTCACGTGGGAATAAATGTTGAGGGTGGTCTCCGCGCTGATGTGTCCTATCATATCGGACAGCACCTTCACGTTCATTCCGTTTTCGAGTGCCATCGTTGCGAAGGTGTGGCGCAGGTCGTGGAAGCGTATCTTCTTACATCCAGACCGTTCAAGGAGCAGTTGGAATCTCTTGTAGAGTGCAGAAGGATTTCTCGGCTCACCGATATTGACGGGTGACGGGAATATCCACTCGCAGGTCTTTTCCTTCTTCATTTCGGTGAGGATCTCGGTCATATACGGCGGAAGCACCACCGTACGTATCGAGGTCTTGGTTTTGGGCGGTTGAACCACTGTTTTGCCCTTGACTCTGTTGGCTTGTCTTGCGATACGCAGGCTACTGGTTGCGGCGTTAAAGTCACTCCATTTGAGTCCTACGATCTCCCCTCGGCGCATGCCTGTGGACAGCTCGAGGAGGAACAGCTCGTAATATCCTTCCTCTTTGGCACGGGCGAAGAACCTCCCCAGCTCGCTTTTGGTGAGTATCTGCATCTCCTTGCCTTTCTTCGGTGGGAGCTTACACCCTGCCGAGGGATTTCTCGTGATCAAGCCATCATCCACCGCTTTTTCAAGGGCTGAACGGCATCTTGAGTGGCAGGCGCGTACCGTTCTGTCGGATACGCCTTTTCCGCAGGTGTCGGAGTACCGTAACCTGCCGTTCTTCTTGAGGTTAGCGTAAAACTGTTGCAGATCGTTCTGTGCCAGCTTGCAGAGGGGGATGTGTCCAAGGTTCGGGATGATATGACGGTAGATGGCGTTCTCATATCCCGACTGTGTGCTTTCTCGTAAGGCAGGCTTGCAGAAGCTCTGATACCAGTAATCGATCCATTCGCCGAAGGGCATTTCGGGCTTGACTCTCTGTGCGATCTTGCCGAGCTCCTCTTTGAGTGCTTTGAGCTTTTCCTCGCACTCGCCCTTTGTATGGGCGAGTACGCTTTTGGTCTTGGGATTGCCTTTCTCGTTATAGCCTATAACGATCCTTCCTTCCCAGCGTCCGTCCGAGCGAAGACGTACCGTGCCTTCGCCCTGTTTTCTCTTATTGTTCGCCATTGTTTTCCTCCGTTATTAAGAATTGTTGCATCATATTATTGACGATTGCAGAAGCACCCCTCTGCATATCGCTCGTTACGTGGGTATAGGTATCAAGCGTAAAGCTCGCATCGGTGTGTCCGAGAATGCCTGCCAAGGTCTTGGGATCGACACCGCCGTCAGTTGCTTGGGTAGCAAAGGTGTGCCGTAGGTCGTGGAATCTCAGCAGAGGAAGCTCCAACCTTTTGAGGAGGGTTTTGAGCTTCTTGTATGCGGAGCTTGGGTGTAAGGGATCCGAGGGGTTGGTATAGTGCGGAAATACCCACTCGTTGATCGCATCCGATCGCTTCTTCCATAGGAGCGTTGCCACGCTTGGTGGCATGATGATGGTTCTCACGCCTGCGTCGGTTTTGGTCTCACCGATGCTAACACCGCCACCCTCCTTCGTGGATACGGAACGCTTGATGCACAGCGTTCCTTCGTTGAAATCAATGTCACTCCACTTGATACCGCATATCTCACCGCGCCTAAGTCCTGTCATGACCTCCACGTAGAAGAAGTCGTGCCAGTACGGTTCACCTTGAATGGCTTCCAGAAATCTGTTGAGCTGGCTATCGTCGAGAACCTGCTTTTCGGTGGTAGTCTTTTTCGGTATCGTGGTATTATCGGTGGGATTGCGCACAATATATCGCTCTCTGACCGCCACCTCCATGGCTTCGTGGAGCATCATGTGTATTTTCCTCACCATGCTGTCGGAGAGAACGTGTCCGTGGATGGGATGCGGATGCACTCTACCTTCCTTTTTGATCTTGTTGTAGAATTTTTGAATATCTGCCGTGGTGAGTGAGGCGAGCTGCTTATGACCGATAAACGGCTTGATCTGATGGTCGATCTGTGAGCGATAGCCCTTGATGGTATTCTCCTTGATGGTGAATATCATATACTCGTCCATCCACTTATCCATCCACTCGCCGAGCGTCATGCGGCATTCCTCGGTGAGGTCAACGTCACGGTAGAGGTCAAGGAGCTGATGGAGCTGCTTTAAGGCACTTTTCTGAGTTTTGGCGAAGGCGGATTTGTACATCGGGGAGCCATCGTTCTTGTGTCCTATGATGATTCGGGCTTCCCATCGTCCATCCGAGCGTTTTCGTATCGTGCCGTCACCTTGTGGTCTGCGTTTTGCCATAGGGTTCACCTACCTTTCTGTTGTTTTTTTCGTACCCCAAACATATCACATGTTCGAGAGAATATCCAGCGTTTTTTCGAATAGTTATCAAATTGTTATCAAAGCTCCTTTCGGGATTGGTTAAGTGCCTCGGCGCAGGCTCGTGCCTTTTCTTTACGCTCGTCCGAGCATGGCGGAAGAAGGCGGAAGGAGAATCTGTCCTTCTGTATTTCAAAGGATAGACCGCCCGTTTCGTTGTCATCGGTCTGACGGCAAAGGTCGGGATAAACCCTCGCATATGCCGTGAGCCTGTTCTTGAGGCTGGTGTTATAGGTGTTGATGACGAGGATATCGCTACCCTCGTCAAAGAATATTTCCGTTGTCTTGTGAGACTTCTTAATTCCGGTTATCATGGAAAATACCTCTTTTTTTCGTTATTTTTGCGCGGTCTGTACCGCCTAAAACAGCCACTTTTCTCTGTGGCGTAGCCCCAACCGTGTCATTGTTCGGCTGGGGCTTCAATAATCGCCAAATACGCATATTTGACTCAATACATAAGAATACCTTGCCTCTTGGCTTGGTTCTCACGGCGTTGCTTCTTGTCAATACCGTGGTAATCGATCTGATGCTCGGAGCTGTACATATCCTCGCATCGCTCGTCAAGGATGTTGCCTGCGTAATAAAAGAGATCGCATACGCCGATGACGATCCGTGCGTTGAGCCCTTGTTCAATAGAACGTATCGCCTCACGCGCTGGCTCGTAGCCCTGCTCGGCGGCAGAGGAAAGGAAGGCTTTACCTGCCTCGTGATCCTCGTACTCGTAGTAAAGCAACAGCCCCACTCTCGTCTGTGTCCACGCATCCGTCCGTGCCGAACGCTCGAACCACTCCCGCGCTTCCTCGCGCTTGCCCTCGTCATAAAGCATTTTGCCGTAGGTATATTCGGCTTGGAAGCTACCGTGAG
>JAZRAF010000145.1:0-5428 GCA_045634425.1 Eubacteriales bacterium
AGGATTCTTTCAACGAGTCTTACGCTGCCCTCGGAGCTCTCCGGCGTTACACGGGTCACGGGTTCGTCATTTTTCACGCACTCGAGGAAGTACTCGATCTCGGCGGTGTAGCCGTCGGCGCGGGGGATGTTGATGCCCATATTTTCGCTTACGTCCTTAGCGGATGCGGCGAGGTCGACCTCCTCGCCGTTCTTATAAAGCTTGCCACCCTCGAGCTTAACCATACCGTTCTCAAATATAGCGAAGAACTCGGCGGTAAAGGGGAACTGCGCGTTGAACCAGCCACCCGTTGTAGTAACGGTGAAGCCGTCGTAAACGAGGTTGGAAACGATGTAATCGTTGTTGTCCTTAAGCTCGTTATAGATGCCGTTAACGCTTTTCGGCTCGCCGAATACCGAGTATGCAAAATCGATATCGTGGATGGAAAGGTCGATGGGTGTGCCACCGCTCTTCTTTATATCACGCATCCAGTCCTCCCAGCTCCAACGGGGGATAGAGGAGATGCGCTTCATATTCAGGTGCACGATCTTGCCAAGCTCGCCCGACTCGATAACGCCGCGCAGGTAAACGTAGGGCGCCATAAAGCGAACCACGTGTGCGGTCATAAACTTCTTGCCGACCTTCTTTGCAAGCTCGATAACACGCGCGGTGTCAGCGGTAGAGATGCTCATCGGCTTTTCGGAAAGGGTGTGACAGCCTGCCGCAAGCGCCTTCATCGCGATGTCGGTATGAAGGTAGCTGGGTGAGCAGATGTCGATAACGTCGACCTTCTCATTTGCAATAAGCTCGTCAATATTTGAGTAGATATTGACCTTATCCTCTTTGATCTTTTCCTTTGCCATTTCGGTGCGCACGTCTGCAACTGCAACGACCTCTGCGCCCTCTATTTTCTTATAGGCGTTGTAATGAACGAAGCCCATACCGCCTATTCCAACAAGTCCTATTTTCAACATCAGAACAGTCCCTCCAAAATTTCCTTAGCCTTAAGTATATCTCTTTTCTGCTCCTCGCCCGAGATCTCGCGCTCGATGGTGATAGTACCGTCGTAGCCAAGCGCCTTGAGCTTGCCGATGAATGCGGGGAAATTCACCGCACCCTCGCCTATGGGAGTCTCAGGGCCGAGCTGCTTGCCGCAGGTGGGATACTTGCCGTCCTTGCCGTGAACGTCATAGACGTACTTGCCGATAACGTCGAGGGCGTCGACGGGATTTGCCTTGCCGTACATAATGAGGTTTGCGGGGTCGAGGTTTACACCGAGGTTGTCACAGCCGGAGTCCTCGATCACGCGCAGAATGGTCACGGGGGTCTCCTGTCCGGTCTCGAAAAGGAGCTTCTGTCCGTTTGCCTTACAATGTCTTGCCACCAGCTTTATCGCCGCAACGACGGGCGCGTACTGCGGATCGGTGGGATTTTCGGGCAAGAAGCCCATATGCGTTGCGATCTGATCAACGCCGAGCATCTTTGCAAAATCAGAGCCGTGCATCAGCTCCTTGCATCTGTCGTATCTGTACTCCACGGGCACGATGCCAAGGGTTATAGGCCCCTCGGTGAAGTTCCAGGCGGTGGGGCCTGACCAACCGACCCAAACGGTGGAGATCTTAACGCCGTACTTCTCGCACGCCGCCTTGACCGCCTCGGCAAGCTCGGGGGTGAGGATAGAATGATTCCAGCAGCCGAGCTGACAGTATTCGATACCGAGCTCGTGCACCTTTTTGATAACCGCATCTGCATCGGTGTCGCGCAGATGTGTGATAACGCCGATCTTCATAGCAAATTTTCCTTTCGGTACTTGAATTATTTGCAACTTTAGTATATACTAAATTTAATAGTCAAGTCAAGAACTTATTTGTTGTTGATTAGCATAAAATTGACCTTTGGAGAAAATATGAAGGATATTTCACTCTACGAATCTATCCCACCCGAAAAAAACGACTTCACCCTAAAATTCAGGCGCTACGAAAACCGAACCTCGCTAATTCCACATTGGCACGAGCATATCGAGCTTTTGTTTTTCTTGAAGGGGAGCTGCGAAATTGTTGCGGGCGGACACACCGTAAAAGCAGGGGCGGGTGACCTTGCCGTCATTAACGGAAGCGAGATACACTCATTCACCGCCGAAGAGCCTGCCGATTATTACTGTCTTATTCTCACCCCTGCGTTCTTTTCGGACATTGACACCGGTGAGCTCTGCTTTCAGAATCTCATCGTGGGAGATGAATATATAAAGGAAGCCTTTGACGGAATAAACGAGGCATACCTCAACATTGGTGCCTTTGGTGATATGATGCAAAAGAGCCACACCTATCGCCTTATGGCACACCTTGTGAAGCACTATCGCAAGGATCAGCTGAGCCCCGAGGCAAAAAGCGCGCACGACCGATATCTTACCCTGCTCGACAGTGTAAAGACGTATATCGCGCAAAACTACCGTCGCCGCATTACGACCGAGGAGCTTGCGGGAATATGCTACTTTTCGATCGAATACTTCTGCCGTTTTTTCAAGCGTATGACAGGCAGAACGGCACTCGCATACGTAAACGAATACCGCATTGAAAAGGCAACCGTGCTTCTCTCAAAAACTGACGAGCCGATAGGCGATATCGCCGCGAGTGTGGGGTTTGAGGACTTAAATTACTTCTCACGCGTATTCAAAAGGATAAAAAAGTGCTCGCCCGGCGAGTATAGAAAAACACATAGAAAAGAGGAAAGCAAAAATGAACGAGATTCTTAAATGTATAGAACAAAGACGAAGCGTTAAGGCATACACCCCCGAGATGCCTAAGAAAGAGGACATAGACACCGTTATCAAGGCGGGTCTTGAGGCGGCAAGCGGCAGAAACAGACAGTGTGCGATAATCGTGGCAATTACCGATAAAGCGACACGGGATAGGCTTTCGCGCGCAAATGCGGCAGTTCTTGGTATGGAGAACGACCCCTTTTACGGCGCGCCTGCGATCCTTGTCGTGCTGGCGAAGAAGGACGTCAACACCAGAGTTTACGACGGCAGCCTTTGCCTTGGAAATATGATGCTTGCGGCACATTCGCTCGGCCTTGGCTCCTGCTGGGTACACCGCGCAAGAGAGGTCTTTGAGACCGAGGAGTGGCGCGAGTGGCTAAAGTCTGTTGGCGTTGAGGGCGAATACGAGGGCATCGGCAATCTGATCCTCGGCTACCCGAAGGGCGATTACCCCGCCCCCAAGGAGCGCGCCCCCGGCAGAGTATTCTATGTTTAACGATCATATGTAGGGGCGATTCACGAATCGCCCTTTTCCTTTTGCCTTATTGCGGGCGATTCGTGAATCGCCCCTACAATTAAAAGCACCAAAACGGTGCTTTTTTGTTTTATTCTCCGTTTTTTGCATATACTAAGAAAAAACGAAAAGCGAGGCTTTATATATATGAAAAACGGAGAGCTTTTCTCCTTTGACAAGACGATAGCGCGCGAGGTGTGCGAGGTGGTAAGCTACCCCTTTGAGATTCCCGAGCTGCTCGGCGAGGTGATAATGCGCCTCGGGCGCAGGCTTGACAAGGAGAAATTTTACAGGGTCGGAAACAATATCTGGATCGCAAAAAGTGCAAGAGTCGCAGGGAGTGCCGTCGTCATCGGCCCGACGATAATAGACGAGGATGCCGAGGTGCGCCCGAGTGCGTATATACGCGGCGGCGTGATCGTTGGAAAGGGGTGCGTGGTCGGCAACTCGAGCGAGGTCAAGAGCAGCCTTTTGTTTGACGGGGTGCAGATACCCCACTTTAACTACGTGGGTGATTCTGTGCTCGGGTGGCGCGCGCACCTTGGCGCGGGGGCGATAATTTCGAACCTCAAAAGCGACAAAAGCGACGTTAAAATGTGTTTTGGTACACAAAAAATAGATACGTACCGCAGAAAATGCGGCGCGGCGGTCGGTGACGAGGCGGAGATCGGGTGCAACTCGGTGCTTTGCCCGGGCGCGGTTATCGGAAAGGGTGCGACGGTCTATCCCCTCTCGCGAGTGCGCGGATACCTGCCCGACGGCTCGATATTAAAGGGGGACGGAAGCATTGTAAAAAAGGAGTGTAGGTGCGATGGGTAAGTATTTTGGCACGGACGGATTTCGCGGCGAGGCGAATATAAATCTCACCGTGGAGCACGCCTTTAAAATCGGAAAATTTCTCGGTGCGAACAGCGCTGACGGCAGGGCGCGAATAGTCATAGGCAAGGACACAAGGCTCTCAAGCTATATGTTTGAGTACGCGCTTGTCGCGGGGTTGACCTCAGTCGGTGCGGATGCCTATCTTTTGCACGTTACGACAACGCCGTCGGTGTCATTCGTCACGAGAAGCGAGGGGTTTGACGGCGGAATAATGATCTCGGCAAGCCACAACCCATACACCGACAACGGCATCAAGCTTATCAACCGTCACGGCGAGAAGATGAGCGACGAGGTGACCGACAAAATTGAAAAATACCTTGATTCACCTGACAATATATCGCTTGCAACGGGGGAGCGCATCGGCCGCACGGTTGACTACGTTTTAGGCCGAAACCGTTACACGGGGTATATCATATCCCTTGCAAGGCATTCGTACAAGGGCCTGAAGGTCGGTCTTGATGCGGCGAACGGCTCGGCGTGGATGCTGGCAAAAAGCGTGTTTGACGCACTGGGTGCTAAGACCTACGTAATAGGCAACGACCCCTCGGGTGTGAACATCAATCTCGGGTGCGGATCGACCCATATTGAGGCGCTTTGCGAGATTGTACGTCGGGAGGGGCTGGACGTCGGATTTGCCTTTGACGGTGATGCCGACAGGTGCCTTGCGGTAGACGAGGGCGGCAGGGTTATAAGCGGCGAGGGGATACTTTACGCCGCGGCAAAATACCTTAAATCGCGCGGTGCGCTTGAGGGGGATACCGTTGTCACAACGGTGATGTCAAACCTCGGCCTTTCCGATGCGCTTAAAGCCTGTGATATCAAGTGCATAAGCACCGACGTTGGCGACCGCTTCGTATGGGAGGCGATGCGCGAGGGCGGCTTTTCGCTTGGCGGTGAGGAGTCGGGGCACATCATCTTCTCAAAATACGCGACGACGGGTGACGGCCTTATCACCGCCATCAAGATGATGGAGATACTGATAGAATCAAAGCTCCCCGCATCGCGCCTGTGCGACGGGCTTGTGACGTACCCACAGCTCACGAAAAGCGTGCGAGTGGGTGACAAATCGGCGGCGATTAGCGACGACGGGGTGCAAAACGCATACAAAAACGCTGAAAAAACGTTACACGGGGTGGGGCGTATCCTGTTAAGGCCCAGCGGAACGGAGCCGGTAGTGCGTGTTATGGCAGAGCACCCCGACGAGTCGGTCTGCCGTGCAGCAGTCGAGAATATCGCCGCCGCAATCGAGAGATCGGGCAAATAATTTCACACGAAAAGACCGTGCGTTTTCCCCTTGG
>JAZRAF010000146.1:0-3647 GCA_045634425.1 Eubacteriales bacterium
CAATAGTCCAACCCTCAGCGATCTGAAGCACAGGGCCAAGACCCTTAACGAGGTTAAGTCTGATCATAGTGCAGGGAACCTCTGCCTTGGTGATAAATCTGGAGGAGAATCCGCCGCCTCTGAAGTATCCGTTGTCCGCAGGTGCCCACTCAACGTTCTTCATAATTTCGTCGGCATCACGCTCGGTAACGTCAAACCACTTCTTGATCTCTGCCTCGCCGTTTTCGTTAATAGCACGGCAGTTAGCGTCAACGCAAGCCGCACCCGAGTTGATAAGGTGGATAAATCCGCCAGACTCAGCCGCCTTGCCCTCGGTCTTGTAGCCGGTAACTCTCTCTACCGCCTCGCTCGACCAGTAGGTACGCACGTCAGCAAATATCTGTGCACGGTTGGTAAGAAGCTTCATAAGAAGCATACCGATGCCGTTGAGCACGTCGTTCTCGGTTGCGAGAATGTATGGCTCTCTGATTCCGTTCCAGTCAAAGGAGGAGTTGAGCATAGCCTCTGCAAAGTCGCCGTTGGGGTAGAAGTCGGTCCACTGGCGCTGACCCTGGAAGCCTGCGGCAAGAGCGTTGTGACCAACCATCTCTTCCTCGCAGCCCTTGGGAAGATTCTTGTTTCCGTTCATAAGATCCTTGATAATGATCGCGGTCTTAACGCAGAACTCAAGCTCCTTTTCCTTTGCTTCATCAGTATGTCTGATAAACTCGGGGTTCTTGTCAAAGCAGATAATGCACTTTTCCTTCGCCCACTTCATAGCCTTCTCAAACTCAGCCTGATCGTAAATGCCGTTGTCCATACGGCGAATGATCTCAACCTCGTCAACCGACTCAACTCTCATTCCGAGGTAATCCTCAATAAAGTCGGAGTCAATGATAGATCCTGCAATACCCATACAGATAGAGCCGATCTGAAGATAAGACTTGCCTCTCATAGTTGCCGCTGCAATAGCCGCACGTCCGAAGCGGAGAAGCTTCTCCTCAACGTCCTTGGGGATAGAGGTATCGTCCATGTCCTGAACCTCGTGTCCGTAAATGCCAAACGCGGGCAGACCCTTCTGTGCGTGACCTGCAAGCACCGCCGCAAGATAAACCGCGCCGGGTCTCTCAGTACCGTTAAAGCCCCAAACGCCCTTGATTGTGAGGGGATCCATATCCATAGTCTCAGAGCCGTAGCACCAGCAGGGAGTAACGGTAAGGGTGATGTCAACGCCCTCACGGCGGAACTTCTCCGCACACGCTGCCGCCTCTGCAACACGTCCGATAGTGGTGTCGGCGATAACGACCTTAACAGGCTCGCCGTTAGAATACTTAAGATTGTCGGTGAAAAGCTTAGCAGCGCTCTTCGCCATATTCATAGTCTGATCCTCAAGCGACTCGCGCACGCCAAGTGCACCGCGTCTGCCGTCGATCGTGGGGCGTATACCTATAACAGGGTACTCGCCGATAAGTCTTGACTTTGCCATAGAATTTATCCTCCAAGCATAAAATTTTAAATATATCTCTATCTTATTATAAAATTTTACCAAATTATTTTCAAGTAGTAATAATCCACAAAAATATTATTCAAGTTATACAAGGGAACCCTCTCACCCTCGGGGCGCTGCCCCTGCGGGAGCTCCCCCGCAAGGGGAGCCACCCTAAAAGATATCTTCACCCCAAAGGCTCCCTTGTGCAAGGTAGCGTAGCGGCGACGCGGTATTGAATAACAGTCCGGTGGACTTTAGACCCGCGGCGTGACCGAGCCTCAGCGAGACGCTCCGCCAAAGGCGGTGAGGGATTGTCTTTTCCGGCAAAAATTAAATCTTAACAACCCCTCCGTCACGGGGTTGCCGTGCCACCTCCCCTTGCACAGGGGAGGCTTTGATTTGTCCCGCCCCCGCAAATCCCACCCACGTATATGAAATTTCGTGACCACTCAACATCTTGCTGCTGCAGCCCACCCGTCAAAAGCCGCCATTCTGCCTCGATTTTTCGCAATTTCCCACACCCGAAATGCCCGAATCCGACAAATAACCCTACATTTTTCCACATCTCACTATTGAACAAATGTCTAAAAAGTGCACAAAAAACCGCCTAAAACCGCTATTTTTAGTGCCCGTTTTTGTATTTCTTAACGAAATTTCGAAAAAATTCTTAAAAATTTTTAAAAACTTATTGACATTTGTTCAATTTAGTAGTAAAATCATCTCATCAAAATGGGTTCGTATTCTTATACGCATACGCATGTGTGCTCCCATTATAAATGATAATAAAAAAAGGAAATATACATAAAGGAGACTAAAGCTATGACTGACCAGTTGTTGCAATACGTTATCATTATCTTTATGCTTTTCCTCTGTGTGCTTTGTCTTTTCGCAGTTCTCGTTATCGCACGTGACGTCGTTCTCGAGACCGTAAAGCGCCGCAGAGATAAGGATGAGGATAAGGTTGCTGCCCCCGTTACAATTATTAAGGAGGTTGCTGTACCCGCACCCGCACCCGCACCTGCTCCCGTTGTTGAGGAGGTTAAAGAGCCCGAACCCGTTGTTGAGGAAGCTCCCGTAGTTGAGGAAGCACCCGCACCCGTTGAAGAGGCTGAAGAGGATGATGAGAACGCAGTCACCTTCTCCACCACCTATAAGCTCACTATGGAAGAGAAGTACGCAACCCTCTCCTCTGAGCAGAAGGGTTACTTCGATGCTATTGTAAAGCACGCACTTTCTAAGGAAGGTGTTAAGGAAAATAAGGCCACCGGCTACTATGATTACAAGATCGGCGCTGCTCGCCTTGTAAGAGTAGCAATCAAGCGTAATGAGATCATCTGTGAGTACATCTTCATCGATCAGGATTTCAAGAACTACGCTGATAATGGAAACGTTAAGATGAAGCCCTCCGCTACCAAGATCCGTGTTACCGAGGCATCCGCCGTTGGCGTTGCTAAGGACGGTATCGACCTCGTCTGCCAGCAGATCGCAGAAGAGAAGGAGCGCAAGAAGGCTCTCGCTAGAGAAAAGCGCAATGAACGACGCAGAGAGCAGCGTCTTAAGGAAAAGGAAGATGGCACCGAGGCTGCAGAAGCTAAGGTAGAAGCCACCGTTTGATAGATATGATTGAAAAAAACACCCCCGAAACGCAGGCTACCGAGCCAACCACTCAGACCCCTGATAAAAAGCAGAAGATTTTGAATATCGTCGGTATAGTAATTTGCGTATTGCTTATCCCGATACTCATTTTCAACTCTATTCTTATCATCAAGAGTGTTGTTAACGAGGATAAAGTGCCCGGCGTGCTCGGTTACACCCCCCTCATCGTCCTTACCGACTCAATGTATCCCGATATAAAGTCGGGTGATATCATCATCTGTAAGGATATTGACCCCACCGACATCAAAGAAGAGGACGTTATCTCTTTCTTTGATCCCGAAGATAAAAATCATACCGCGGTTGTAACGCATGAAGTCATCGAAGTTGTAATCGACGAAGACGGTAATCGTTATTTCCGTACCAAGGGTACTAACAACAATGCAGAGGATAAAATCCTCGTACCTGCTGAAAACGTCGTAGGTATCTGGACTGAGGTCCGCTTCGGTGGCGCAGGTCACGTTGCACTCTTTATGCAGTCTACCTGGGGTCTTGTAGTTTGTATCTTTATGCCCCTCGCTCTCTT
>JAZRAF010000147.1:0-5853 GCA_045634425.1 Eubacteriales bacterium
GATTACAATGCGGCGATAGCGCTTACCGCCATTGGTGCATTGGACGGTCGCCTTATCGGTGACGGGATATACTTTATGCCCGAGGAGAGGGTAACGGTGGCTGAATTCGTGACTATGGCGATGAAGTGCGCGGGAATCGCACCCGACAAGACGCTTAGTGCGACCTATTTTGACGATGACGAGGATATTCCCGCACCTATGAAAAGCTATATTGCAACGGCGCAAAAATTAGGAATCGTGCAAGGAAATTTCGAGAACGGGGGTCTTTTTTTGCGACCAAACGACCCTATCACGAGATATGAGGCGGCGCTTATAATGGCGGCGATCGTTGATGCGGGAGAGAGTGCGGCACTGCCTAGCTTTGCCGACAGTGATTCCCTGCCCGTTTGGGCTGAGGCGGCGGTTGCCGAGATGTGCGCCGTTGGAATTTTTGACGGCAGCGAAAAGAGGATCGGCGGTGTTGACGAGCTTAGCAAGATCGAGTGCGCGGCGTATCTTTACAAGATGTACAAAATCGTAGAATAAGAAAAAGGGGGCGGCCTGTCAAGTGCAGGTCACCCCATTTATGTTTGTGATCTAGTCCTTTTTTATTGCGGTTGTGACGATAAGGAAGAGGGCGTAGAAGATAAGCGCGATGCCGAATACTACGGTGGCGAAGTTCGCCCAGTTCTCGATAAGCATTACTCCAAGACCTGCAAGGATGACGAGCACGCCTACTGCGATCTCGGTGGCAAATACGGTAGCGGTTACATCACGGCGAAGGAAGAAGCGAAGAAATGAGTCGGCAGTTATAAGTGCACCGACGGAGACCATTATCCAGGGGATAAAGGACAGGAGCATACCTGCGAGGTTGTTGACGATTATCATAACGCCGAGGGTACTAAGGAGTGCGCCGACAAGACCGTTCAGGGTAAAGAGCACCTGCGTTCTCGCAATTGAGTTTATGATGAAGAGCACGCCGATGAAAATGACGAAGCCGCCGAGGATGTAGCTGAGCGCCCAAGCGCCGAAACAGCAGAACATAATTCCGAGCAAGAGGACGGCAGAGGCGAATATCAAGGTGTTGAATTTATCATTGGTTAACTTGTGGTTTGACATCAGAGTGAGTACCTTTCGCGAATATAAGATTATGCCTTTTCAAATCCGATGATAAGGCCGCCGCGCTCGGCGTAGAAGGAGCAAAGGCCGCGCAGGGGGTAGACCTTTATATCCTTTGCGCCAAATTCGTTTGCGACCATATCGGAGAGTGTTTTTGCAAGCGGCTCGTTTACACAGTGAGCAATTCTGATAGCGCCGCCCGCATATCCGTTGGCACGGAGCCGGTCGATAACGCCCGCGAGGGCGTTGCGCTCGCCGCGGGGCTTGGAGAGCATTTCGAGCTCTCCCCTTTCGCTGGCGCGACCGATAACGCGGATGCCGAGCATTCCCGCAAGCTTAGCGACTACGGGGCTGACACGGCCGTTGTTGGCGAGGTTGCGCATTGATTCGAGCATAAAGATGAGGCCGGTGTGGCGGCAGTACTCATCGATATCGGCAGTGATCTCGTCAAAGGTGCGGCCGTCAAGAATAAGCGAGCGCATACGCTCGATGATAAGTGCCATCTCGGGACCTGTGGAAAGCGAGTTGAGGACGTAGACGCGGCGGCCCTCGTGCTCTGCCTCGTAGGTATTTTTAGCGAGGACGGCAGAATTATAGCTGCCTGAGAGCGAGCCTGTGATGGTGGTGCAATAGACCTCATCGGCATCGCCAAAGGCGCGGATATAGTCATCGGGGTTGGGACAGGAAGTAGAGGACTTGCCCTTATAGGTGGCAAGGTCGTTTACCATTTCTTCAACGTTAAGGGTGTCGTCGTCAACGTAGATCTTTTCGGTGGTGACGATCTTAAGGGGGGCGCTTTCAAAGTCGACGCCCTCTACTGTGAGGATATCGGAGGAGGAGTCGGTTACGATCTTGATCTTTCTCATATTAAATCTCCTTTTCTATATCTATTTTACCATTTAAAAGTTGATTTGTCAATATTTATCGGCTATTGCATTATTCGCCGATTTGTGATATGATAATTAAAAAGATATGCGAAAGGCTATGTAAAAATGAAAAGTGTTGTTCTTTTTGACTTTTTCGGAGTTATAGGATACGAGCTGTCCCCTGTTTGGTTCAGAAGATATTTTGACGATGCGGTAGCGGATGCCGAGAAGCATCGCTTGGTTGACCCGGGTGACAGGGGTATTATAAGCGAGGACGAAATGTTTCAAAGCATTGGCGCTGAGGTTGGGGTTGATCCCGAACAGGTAAGGCGCGAGTGGATGGAGCTTGTGACGGTAAACGAGGAGATGATAAATTTCATCAAAAAGGTTAAGAAGTCCTACCCCGTGTATCTTTTATCGAATGCTTTGAGCGGATTTTTGCGAGAGATACTCGAGAAGTACGACCTTTACGGCCTGTTTGACGAGGTGTATATTTCCGCAGAGCTTCATATGGCGAAGCCCGACCCCGAGTTCTTTGAGGAGTGTCTTAAGCGCATCGGTGTTAAGGCTGAGGAAACGGTGATGATCGACGACAACGTGAAGAACCTTGCGGGTGCGAGGTCGGTTGGAATTGACACCATACACTTTACCGACAACGAGAGCTTTGAAGCTGAGTTTAGAAAATATTATGAGATATAAAAAATAATGGCAGTCCTTGCGGATTGCCATTATTTTTTATGCTTTTCGATAAGGGAGAGTGCAACGCGCACGCCATCGGTTGCGGATGATACTATACCGCCCGAATATCCTGCTCCCTCGCCTGTCGGATAGAGGCCACGAAGGGTGACGGAGGCGTAGCTTTCATCGCGTAAAATTCGCACGGGTGCGGTGGAACGGGTCTCGGCACCCGTTAAGACGGCATCACGGTAAAGGAAGCCGGGCATCCACGCATCGAAGTCGTAGATCGCCGCGCGAAGGGATGAGGTGATGTAGTCGGGGAGATATTTTTTGGGCGCACAGGGGGTTGTGCCGACTGCATATGAGGGTGTGACCGAGCCGAGGGTCTTGGGGTCCTTTGAGTCAAGAAAATCGCCCATTGTGGTGACGGGGGCACGGTAAGTAGAGCCGCCTGCAAGAAAGGCTTGCCTCTCTATTTCAGCCTGAAGGGCGAAGCCGCCGAGGGGTGTGGTGTCGGGAAAATCGGCAGGCGTGACTGAGACAAGGAAGGCGGCGTTAGAGTTGTCGCCGTCACGGAGATACTCGCTCATACCGTTCGTTACCACGCCGCCTATGGCACTAGTTGCAGGGACTACCGTGCCGCCCGGGCACATACAGAAGCTGTAAACGCTTCTGCCATTATCGAGGTGGGTGACGAGGTGGTAGGATGCGGTTTCAAGACGGGTGTCGTGGCCCTTGCCGTAGACGAGGTCGTTTATATACTCGCGTGGGTGCTCGATACGCACGCCGATACCGAAGCCTTTGGGCTCCATTTTTACGCCTTTGTCGTAAATTTTCGCTATCGTATCGCGTGCGCTGTGACCAATTGCTAATATAACGTCGGTTGCGGGGAGGGTTATTACACTACCCTCTTTTTCATATTTTACTGCGGTGACGGTATCGTTTTCGGATATTATATCAACGAGCTTTGAGGAATACGAGATCTCGCCGCCGAGGGATAGGATGCGCTCGCGGATAGCGGCAACGATGTCGGAAAGCTTATCCGTGCCGAGGTGGGCGGTAGCGGAATAGAGGATATCATCGGGTGCGCCAACCTCAACGAAGGTGGAGAGCACCTTCATTTTATATTTATCCATACTGCCGACCTTTAATTTGCCGTCGGAGTAGGTACCTGCACCGCCCTCGCCAAACTGGACGTTGCACTCTGGATCAAGGATGCCAAGACGGGAGAAGAGGTCGACCTTTTCCCTTCTCTTTTCAACGGGCAGACCGCGCTCAAGGACTATCGGGCGTGCGCCTGCTTCGGCAAGCAGGAGTGCGGCAAAGAGGCCGGCAGGTCCGAGGCCGACGACCACGGGGCGCTCGGGAAACGAGGCGGTGGGAAGAGTCAAGGTATAGTCGGGGACGGCGGCGACCTTCTTGCGCATTTTTAAGAGGCCCGCCTCACGGTCGGCGGAGAGCGAGATGCCGACGGTGGCACGGTATTTTATATCCGATTTATCGGTTAAGTCGAGCGAGGTGCGAAGAAGGCAGAGGTCGGTAAGCTCGCCCCTGTCGATGGGAAGGCGCGCGCATACTGCGGCCTTGATATCGGCACTGTTATAGCCTATCGGCAGATAAATTTCGGTTTTGATCATATGCGGCACTCCTTTCCTTTTGTTTTTTACCATTCTATTTTATCACTTTGGCGCCGCTTTTGCAAGAGAAATTGCCAAATTGGGTATATGAATTGATTTTTTTGAGAAAATAGTTTCAAGAATGGATGCTAAGGCGGTGATTTTAATGAAAAGGATATTGATTTTGACCTTGATTTTTGCGCTCTCGGTGGGGGCGTTATGCTCCTGCGGATGTGCGAGCGAGGGGGAGGTTTCGGTATTTTATTACAGCTTCAGCGACACTTATATTTCTGGTGTGCGCGGAGCGATGGACAGGATGCTTGACAAGGCGGGTGTGTACTATCACAACTATGATGCAAACAGCAGTCAGGCAACAGAGACCGAGCAGATAGACACGGCGATCGCAAAGGGGTCGACGATGCTTATCGTGAATATCGTGGACTCCGGATCTGACGATGCGGCAAGGACTATCGTAGAAAAGGCGAAGGCGGCAGGGGTGCCCCTTATCTTCTTCAACCGCTCTGTGAAGGAAGATATCGTAAAGAGCTACGACAGGTGCGTATTTGTGGGCACGGACTATGAAATGGCGGGCAGGATGCAGGGCGATCTTATCGGTGAGTACGTGTTGAAAAATTACACGGGGCTGGACATCAACGGTGACGGAGTGATAAGCTACTGCCTTTTCAAGGGTGAGCAAGGAAACGCTGAGGCCGAGGCGAGGACGAGATATGCGGTGGAGAATGCGAATGCCATTTTGCGCAAGGCGGGCAAGCCGTCGCTTGTATTTTACGACAAGTCGAACTCAAACGGATACCTCGTTGACCAGGACGGAAACTGGTCGAATGCGGCGGCGAACAACTATATGAAAACGATACTTTCGGCGTACAGCGAGAAGAATAAAAATATGGTCGAGCTTGTGATTGCGAACAACGACGAGATGGCACTTGGTGCGATATCGGCGCTTAACGAGGCGGGATACAACGACGGCAAGGGGCGCACTATTCCCGTGTTTGGGATCGATGCGACGGCCGCGGCGGTAAGCAAGATCAACTCGGGGGCGATGACGGGCACGATCAAGCAGGACGGCGAGGGTATGGCGGATACTATCACGAGGATCGTTACAAACCTGCAAAGCGGAAAGAATGCGCTTTACGGGATCGATGAAAAGAATACCGTTGGGGGCTGGAGAGTTAATATTCCCTACTCCACCTATACGGCGAAGGAGCAGGCGTGAGCGATATTCTGCTTGAGATGAGGGGGATATGCAAGTCATTTCCCGGAGTGCGTGCGCTTGACGGTGCGCATCTCGTAGTGAAGCGCGGAAGCGTGCACGCACTTATGGGAGAGAACGGGGCAGGAAAGTCGACCCTTATGAAATGCCTGTTTGGGATATACAAGAAGGACGGCGGCAGCATCCTGCTTGATGGGGTGGAGCTTGAGCTTCAAAGTGCGAAGGATGCGCTTGAGCACGGGGTTGCGATGGTGCATCAGGAGCTTAATCAGGCGCTGAAATTATCGGTAATGGACAACGTTTTTCTGGGACGTGTGCCAAAAATCGCGCCATATTTGCCCCTGACGAGCGAAAAGAAGCTGTA
>JAZRAF010000148.1:0-2427 GCA_045634425.1 Eubacteriales bacterium
AGGAGCTTATCAAGCAGGGCAAGGCAACCATTTCCGAGGTTGTGGGAACGCGTGACGGTATTATGCTTTACCTTATCCAAAAGGGTCTTGACGACTCCACCTCATTCAAGATAATGGAGTCCGTAAGAAAGGGTAAGGGACTTACCCCCGATTGGGAAAAGCTTATGCTTGAGCACGGCGTGCCCGATTGGTATATCTGGTCGTGTAAAAAGATCAAATACATGTTCCCCAAGGCACACGCCGCCGCATACGATATGTCGGCAATACGCCTTGGCTGGTATAAGATATACTACCCGATGGAATTCTACGCCGCCTTCTTCACCGTTGCGCCCGCAGGCTTTGACGCGGAGATAGTCGGTGGCGGCTACCCCGGTGTAAACAACGCCATAAAGGATCTTGAAGAGAAGGAAAGCAAGCAGGAGGCATCCCAAAAGGATAAGGAACTGCTCGCCACCCTCTACCTCGTCCGTGAGGCTCTTGCCAGGGGCGTACAGTTCCTTAACGTAGATCTTATGAAGTCGGATGCCACCGCCTTCCTTCCCGAGAACGGAAAGATAAGAATGCCATTCAATTCGCTCTCCGGTCTTGGTGACGGTGCCGCAGAAAAGATCATACGTGCTCGAGATAATTATACCATTTACTCGGTTGAGGAGCTTCGTGAGCGCTCGGGAATCTCTAAAACGGTCATCGAGGTCTTAAGGCGCAACCACGTCCTTGACGGCCTCTCCGAAACCAACCAGTTCACACTCTTTTAATTTCACACGGGTCGCACCGTGACCTATAAAAACGACAACTAAGGTTTACATTAGTTGATAAAAAGGAGCAAAAACAGTATTATAGCACACTCCTTGTCGCCATCCTTTGATAAAAACAGGAATAGCGCAAGTGCGATTATAAGAAGCTCCTCCGTGCCAAGCTTGAAGCCTTCAAGATGCAGGGCATTCCTCGCACCCTCGGGTAATATCCGCCCGAGGGGAAAAAGCGAGGCGATAGAGCTGAAGATGCCCGTGCCCCCGATAGGTGCGGACGCTTCCTGCGCATCCCCGAGGCCACCGACCTCTTCGCTACTCACCCTCTCGTCGGTAAAGGTTGAGCCGCTGTAATCGTGCGGAAGATTCATTCCTTGCTCCTTCGGATAATAATTGCCTGTGTACATATCACTTCTCCCTCATCATATCGAGGATCTCCGCGATAGTAACGAATGACTCGACAGCCTTTCTTCTTTCGTCCGATATGTACGGCTTAAGCGCCATAAGCAGGTCCTGCCGCCTCTTTTTCGGGCGCTGCGGCTCACTGCTTATCGGCATCTGTACCTTTGTTGGCTGCGGCTCGTTCGGTGGCTCTGTTGACTCGGTCGCACCCTCCTTTTCAACAAGTCCCTTTATTTCCTCTATAAGCTTTGGGTTTTCCATTATCAGGCTTATAACTCTTGAAATATCGGTCTCTGCCATACTTATCCCCGATCCTTGTCCTTATATTGGTTCAAAAGGCGCATAGCATCCATCGGGCTTATCTGCACGTCACCGCGCAAAAGGGAGCGGATTTTTTCAAGCTCACCGTGCGTCGGCTGCCTTGTCGCAAGCGAGTAGCCGTAGCTCTCGCCCACCGCGCGTATGCTCTCCCAAAGCTCCGCGTCATTCATTGCCGCCATTTTGGCAAGCATCTCACGATTGATCTGCATACTTCGTTCTCCTTCTTCGTTTATCTGTAACCATTGTATGCACTCATCCGCCTTATTGTGAAAACAGGAGTCCACCACTTGAAAATTCTCGTTTTTTCCGATTCCCACGGCTCTACGCTCTTTATGCGCAGGGCACTGAATATGCACCGTGATGCCGAGGTCGTCTTTTTCCTCGGTGACGGACTTTCCGACGTCGACACACTCTCTCACCTCTTTCCAAACGTCGCCTGGATAGTCGTAAGCGGTAACAACGATTACGTCCCCGCCTTCCGTGGCGCACCTGTCGGTAAAATAGATTCCATCACCCTCGAGGGGCATAAGATCATTCTCACCCACGGTCACCACCACTACGTCAAAAACGGCACCGCCGCCCTTAAGCGCTTAGCGAAAGAGCAGGGCGCCGACATCGTCCTCTTCGGCCATACGCACACCCCACACGAGGAATACGTGCCCGATGACGATCACCCATTCTACCTCTTTAACCCCGGCGCCGCCTCAGGATATTCGCCCTCTTACGGTCTTATATGCCTTGAGAAAGCACCCCTCTTTTCCCACGGTAGATTTATTTAACCTTGAACATTCTCACCTAATACGGTGTAAAAATCCTCTTTAAAAGAAAGGAAACGGCCGTGACAGAACTTCGTGATATAATAGCAAAAAATATATGCGACCTTCGCACGGGCGCAGGGATGACACAGCTCTCCCTGGCCGAGGTGCTCAATTACTCGGATAAGGCCGTATCAAAA
>JAZRAF010000149.1:0-41843 GCA_045634425.1 Eubacteriales bacterium
GCGCCCTTTGGCGAGGGTGTAGAGAAAATGCTCAACACCTTTTTGGAGGTGGCAAAGACCGACGGCTTTTTCTGCACCGACTACGACGTCGGAGTTGTGAGCGCGGCTATGGACGAGGGAGAGATCGACCTCGGAATATGGCTGCACGGTGACGTTGTGGCTGAGGGAGACGGATGGAGCTTCCCCCCGTACGATGCAACCGAATACAAGGGCTGTATAATAGGTCGCGGAGCTACCGACAACAAGGGACAATTGGCCGCGGTGCTCAACCTTTTCAGAATCTTCAAAAAGCTTGGAGTGAAGCTTAACTACAACCCTGCAATCTACCTCGGCAGTAACGAGGAAAACGGCAAGCACGATCTAACCGGCGTTGAGGGAAATCCCGATGCGCGAGGATTTTTAAACGTGCACAAGCCCCCAAAGCTCTCGCTCGTGCCTGACGCCTCCTTCCCCGTTGGATACGGCGGCAAGGGATCGGCCATCGTTACCCTCAGGTCAAAGAGGCCAATCGAGGGATACACCTTCGTTGCCGGACAGACCGCATCGCCCGGTTTGGCGGTGGCGCAGTTTTTCTCAACCGAGATACCCGAAAGCGTTGAGGGATGCACGGTTAGCCGTGGGGCGTGTAACGAAATCTCCGCATTTTCACCCCCTGTGCACGGCGCGCACCCCGACCCGAACGGCAATATGATAACCTTTCTTTCAAGGGCGCTTCTCGATTACGATCTGGTGCCGAGTGGTGACCGACGCATGTTCGAATTTCTTCACGACGTGTCAAAGATGATATACGGCGAGCCGCTTGGCATTGCGACCGAGCATGAGATCATGGGCAAGCTTACCGTCACGGCGAGAAGCGTTGACTGTGAGGACGGATACCTGACCTTTACGATCAGCTCAAGATACCCCATCGGTATGACCCTTGAAATGATGAGAGAAAGCATCGACGAGCACGCCGCAGAGTACGGCTTTGAGGTGATCGATGCGTACTCCTACACGCGTCCCTATATAAACGAGCGTGACAACGAGGTGGTGCGTACGCTTTGCAAGGCGTCAAGCGACGTGATAGGCAAGGATTCGCCCCCATACACCTTGAGCGGCGGAACCTACGCGCACGAGCTGCCCAACGCTTACGTTTTCGGCACTAACGGAAACCTGCCGCCCGACGACTTCCCCAAGGGTCGCGGCGGTGCACACGGCATTGACGAGGCGGTGTCACTTGACAGACTTAAGCGCGCTATGAGAATATACGCAAGAGCCTTGTTATCGCTTAACGACATTAGCTGGTAAGGTGCGAAAAATGACGACACGTATACGTCTTATGACGCACAATATATGGAATAACGACGACAACCAGCCAAGCTGGGAGGAAAAAGGAAACGATTGTTCAGCCGAAGCGCGCGTAGGGGGTCTGTTGCGCGTTTGGCGCGAAACACAGCCGGACGTTATCGGTTGCCAGGAGGCATCCGCGAGGATGGCAGACCTTTTAAAGGAGGGACTGCAAAACGAGGGTGTCAACTACACGCTTATATGGGGACGCTACACTCCAATTCTCTACAATGCATCAAAGCTTGAGCTTGTGGATTCGGAGTTCGGTACTTATCCGGAAAATATAGACGGCTACGAGGGCATCTTCAACGACGGACGAACAAAGTCGTGGAATTTAGGCGTTTTTAGAGTTAAGGAAAGCGGAAAGACGTTCGTTTTTGCAACGACGCACCTGTGGTGGAAGCAATCACCGTCGGACAAGCTTTTCTCAAAGGGCTCGGCGATACAGGCGTATTCGGACGAGGCACGCGAGTATCAGCTTGCCTCGCTTATCGACAAGGCAGAATTTTACCGCAAAAAATACGCTTGTCAGGCGATAGTGGTCGGAGATATGAACACCGGCTACGACTCGAAGGCAATACAGTCAGCGCTCACGCGAGGATATTTTCACGCCCACGACGTGGCAAGTGAATACAGCGAGGAGAGCGTAGGATACCACAACTGCTTCCCCTGGGGATTTGAAATCGAGTATTTCGACCGACCGTTTGAGTCGGCATTAGATCACATTTTGGTTTCAAACGATCTTGGTTGTGCGGTAAAGCGCTTTGAGCGTTACTCACCCGACTATTACTTCCCTATATCCGACCACTCCGCCGCGTATGTAGATATGGAGCTTTGATATGATAGAATCAGAAAAGAAAAAGCTACTCGAAAGAAACAACGAGTATTTAAGCATTGGAATAACCGAGGGCGGCGAGGCTCGCGACGTGACAAGCGTACCGTGGGAGAGAACGGCGCACGCATTCAATATGAAAATACCGAACGTGTATCTTTCACCCGAGGATCTTCGCGACGAGGAGATATTAAAAACGCTACACGGGTACAGGGTAATCGGCTGTTACATACACGCGCCGCTTGAAAATTACGATTTTCTTAAAACCTTCCCCGAGATCCGCGACCTGTATATAGAGCGTGCGGAGAGCCTCACGGATATATCCTTTATTTCCACCCTCTGCGATTGCGATATGCTCTTTTTAGAGGGTGCGCGGCTTAAAAACCTCGATGCGCTCGTCGAGGCAAAAAAGGCTAAGCACGGAATATTCGGAAGCCTTCGCTGTCTTGGCCTTTTCGGGTGCAAAATAGAGGACGTTTCAAGCCTTTTTACGGTATCCTTCTCCGAATTTTTGGTGTGGTCAAAGGGCGAGGCAGAAAGATACAAGGGCGTGCCCGCAGGCACCAACAGATACTACGAAATACAACTCGAAAGGAATATATAGATGAACTGCGTACATCTTGATTTTCACACAAGCCCCGACATTGACAAGATCGGCGAAAAATTTGACAAAGCGGAGTTTGCAAAAACGCTGAAGGAGGCGCACGTCGACCTTATAACCGTATTTGCAAAGTGTCACCACGGCTACACCTACTACCCATCCAAGGTTTCGACGATGCACCCCGGCCTTAAGTTCAACCTTGTTAAAGAGGAGATCGAGGCGGCGCACTCGGTAGGCGTTAAGGCGCCGATATACATAACCATCGGCTGGAGCAAGAAGGATGCCGACGAGCATCCCGAATGGCACCACATCAACTTTGACGGTACGCCGAGATGGATGGGATGGATCCCCGAGGATGAGAACGCCACCCTGCCCGACTGCACGTGGATGACCCTGTGCCCCGTCGGAGGATACATGGAGCATCTTGAGGCTATCACACGCGAAGTGTGTCAGAATTTTGACGTAACGGATGGCATTTTTTACGACATTTGCTTTAACGGCAACGCCTGTGTGTGCCCCGACTGCTCACGCGGAATGCGCGAGATGGGCCTTGATCCTACGAACCTTGACGATGCCAAGAGATACTTTATCGAGAAGCGCATCTGGATGATGAAGCACCTGACGGGCATCGTGCACGAATACGCAAAGGATGCGCCCGTATTCTACAACGGCGGCGCAAGTATGAATAACCCGCAGTTCCACCCCTATCAGTCGCACTACGAGCTTGAGGACCTGCCCACCGCGTGGGGCGGCTACGATCTTATGCCGGTGCGCGCGAAGTTCTTTGAGAAGTACGGCAAGCACTTCCTTGGTATGACGGGCAAGTTCCACCACGCGTGGGGCGAGTTTGGCGGCTTTAAGAACAAGGATGCGCTCAAATACGAGGTTGCGGATATGCTCAGCGTTGGCGCATCGATCTCTATCGGCGACCACCTGCACCCCTCGGGAAAGATGGACAAGAGCACCTACGCGACCATCGGCCACGCATTTGAATACTCAAAGAAAATAGAAAAATTCTCCGAGAATACGGAGGCATACACCGACCTTGCAATCTGGCTTGGCGGAAGCGATGCGTCGAATATGGCGGCATCGAAGATACTGCAGATAATGCACCTCGAGTATGACGTTATCACCTCGGGTGACGATATTTCAAAATACAGCTGCATAGTGCTGCCCGACAAGGTGAAATTCAGCGACGGTGACAAGATAAATCTCGTCGATTTCGTTACACGGGGCGGCAGATTGGTCGCAAGCTACGAGAGTATCTTTGACGAGCTCGGCATCGAGAAGATCGAGCCCTCGGAATTCGATATGGACTATATCAAGTGCGATCTTGGCGACTACACCACACCCTTCCTTGCCTACTCCTCGGCATACAAGGTAAAGGCTGAGGGCGAGGTTATGGCAAAGGTTTACGAGCCCTATTTCAGCCGTACGGCGAAGCACTTCTGCGGACACAAGAACACCCCCAACAAGACCGAGCCCGAAAGCTACCCCGCGCTTGTCAAGGTTGGTAACGTTGCTTACTTTGCACACCCTGTTTTTTCCGCTTACGAGAAGTCCGGAAACTACGTGCTTGAAAACTACGTCATCAAGGGCATTCTCAGCGTTTACGACCCCGCTATCACCACCGAGGAGCTTCCCTCCTGCGGACGAGTAAGACTGCGCAAGAGTAAGGACGGCGACTTCCTTGCCCTGCATCTTCTTTACGCACCGCCCGTAAACCGCGGCAACGTTTGTCTGCTTCCCGATTTCCCGAAGCTGCACGACGTTAAGGTGAATATAAAGGTAAACAAAACCATAACCTCGGCACACGCAGAGCCTGACGGCGAGGCCATTCCCTTTACCCAGAGCGGTGACGTCGTTACTCTTGAAATCCCACCCTTCCGCCTCCACAAGCTTGTGATACTTAAGTAAGGGTCAATATTTAGAAATAAAAAGTCAATATTAAGTAATATAATGTCAATATTTGCGTAGTGACACGTTTAACCATACATTATAATTGAATTATAATAATATATTTTCGGGAGGAAAATTATATGGCATTACCGGTAGCTATACAGGTATATTCTGTCCGTGACGACGCGGCAAAGGACCTTCGCGCGACTCTCACCAAGATCAAGGAATTTGGTTACGACGGCGTTGAGTTTGCAGGCCTTTACGGCAACAAGCCCGAGGACATCGCAAAGATGTGCAAGGAGCTTGACCTCGTTCCCATTTCGGCACACGTGCCTTACAGAGAGATGGTGGCAGATCCCGAGGGCGTGCTTTATCAGTACAAGACCATCGGCTGTAAGTACGTAGCTATTCCCTACCTTATGCCCGAGGACAGACCCGGCACCGAGAATTTTGCAAACGTTATTGAAAACGCAAAGATGCTCGGCCGTGTTGCAAAGGATCTCGGAATGCAGCTTCTTTACCACAACCACGAGTTTGAGTTTCTTAAGATAGACGGCAAGTACGCGCTTGAGATCCTTTACGACAGCGTGGATGCAGACCTTCTCAAAACTCAGCTTGACACCTGTTGGGTCAACGTTGGCGGCGAGAATCCCGCAGCTTACGTAAGAAAGTTCACCGGCCGCGCTCCCGTAGTTCACCTCAAGGACTTCAAGGGCGAGAAGTCGGCAAATATGTACGAGCTTATCGGACTTGACGAGAACAAGGCACCCAAGAGACCCGACGGCTTCGAGTTCCGTCCCGTTGGCAGCGGTGCACAGGACTTCCCCGCTATTCTTGCGGCATCTGAGGATGCGGGCGCAGAGTGGGTAGTCGTTGAGCAGGATCAGCCCTCTATGGGTCTTACTCCTATGGAGTGTGCCGAAAAGAGCCGCGAATACCTTAAATCCATCGGTTACTAATAAAATATAATTTCAAAGAGGAGATATTACAATGGCAGATAAGTCTATGGAAAACCTTAACGACCTCAGCGTTCGCACTGAGGGTAATGCTATCGACACCAACAAGAAAATGAGGATCGGCTTCGTAGGATGCGGCTGGATCGCAGAAGCGCACATCAAGTCCTACCTTAATCAGCCCGACGTTGAGATCGTTGCAGGTGCAGATCTCATCCCCGGCAAGGCGGCGGCATTCTTCAAGAAGTTTGGCGTTGAGGGTGTAAAGACCGACTACGCATCCCACAAGGAGATGCTTGACGACGAGAGCCTTAAGCTCGATGCAATTTCCGTATGTACATACAACCGTCAGCACGCTGAGCCCACCATCTACGCACTTAAGAAGGGCGTAAACGTTCTTCTTGAGAAGCCCTTTACCGTAACTCTTGACGAGGCGATCGAGTGTATGAAGGCCGAGAAGGAAAGCGGCAAGGTCCTTTCCGTTGGCTTCCAGCCCAGAATGGATATCAATATGCAGCAGATCAAGAAGATCATCGAGTCGGGTGAGCTTGGTAAGATCTACTACGTACAGACCGGTGGCGGCCGCCGCAGAGGTATCCCCACTCCCTTCGGTACTACCTTTATTGACAATGCGACCGGCGGCGTTGGCGCACTTGGCGACATCGGCTGCTACTCCCTTGATATGGTGCTTAACGCACTCGGCAACCCCAAGCCCCTTACCGTTTCGGGCTACAAGTCCGACTTCTCCGGCAAGGATCCTAACTACTCCGGCTATCCTAAGGGCAAGGGCGAGGAGTACTCCAAGATCTTCGGCGTTGACGACTTTGCAGCAGCGTTCATCCGTCTTGAGGGCGGCATCATCCTTGACTTCAGAATTGCATGGGCAATGAACCTTGACACCCCCGGTGACACCATCATTATGGGTACTAAGGGAAGCCTTCGCATCCCCTCTACTGAGTGCTGGAACGGCACCGTTGGCGGTCCTATGAAGGTATATCACGAGGTTGCAGGCCTTCAGGTCGTTACCGAGCTTCCTATCCTTAAGCAGAACGGCAGCCTCTTCGACCTTAAGATCCGCACCTTCCTTGACGCGTGCAAGAACGGCACTCCCGCACCCGTTCCCACCTCTGAGATCATCTACAACCAGGCTATCATCGACGGTATTGCAAGATCCGCTGAGCTCGGCCGCGAGGTTGAGATCGAGATCCCCGAGATCTAATTTTAGAAAAATAAGCAAAATTAAAGCAGCCTTGAGTAATTCAAGGCTGCTTTTTTATTGAATTAACGTTACACGGGGTGGTGTTAAACGCTTATTTATCGGTCTTAAGGTCAAGACCCTTCTTTGCTGCGAGGTGCTCTTTGGTAGCGGTAACGACAACCTTGGAGAGGATGATAAGTGCCACAAGGTTGGGCACTGCCATAAGTGCGTTGAAGCAGTCGGCAACGAGCCAAACGATATCGATCTTTGCAACGGCGCCAACAAAAACGAAGGCAACGTAGATGATTCTGTAAACCCAGACTGCGGTCTTCTCATTCTTCTTAAAGAGGTAACCGGCGCAGGTCTCGCCGTAGTATGCCCAGCCAAGAATGGTGGAGAGCGAGAAGAACACGGTTGCTACCGCAATACCGAAGCCGCCAACGTAGGGGATCGCCTCGTTGAAGGCCGCACTGCTGAGTGCTGCACCGCTTACGGTGGGGGTGGTGCCTGCCGCAAATGCGTCGGTGTAGATGCCCGAGGTAAGAACGACGAGAGCGGACATAGTGCATATAATGATAGTGGTGATGAACACCTCAAAAACACCCCACATACCCTGCTTTACGGGGTCGTTGGTGCTGGAGGCGGAGTGCGCGATGGGTGCGCTACCAAGACCTGCCTCATTTGAGAAGACGCCACGGCCGATACCGTATCTCATAGCAGAGAGGATACCGTAGCCGGCAACGCCACCGAAGGCTGCCTTGAAGTTGAACGCCTCGCTGAATATAAGGCCAAACGCCGCGGGAATGCGACCTGCGTTGAAGATAAGCGCAAGGATGGAGGCAAGGATAAAGAAGATCGCCATTACGGGAACGAGCTTCTCGTTTACCGATGCGATACGCTTTACACCGCCGATGATTACCGCACCGACAAGGACGGTAAGCACGATACCGGTGATCCAGGGTGCAACCTTGAAGTTGCTTTCAAGAACGCCGGAGATGGAGTTTGACTGAGTTGCGTTACCCGTACCGATACAAGCGATCATTGCAAAGACTGCAAACACGACTGCAAGCCACTTAAGGCCAAGGCCGTTCTTGATATAGTACATAGGGCCGCCGCGCCAAGCGCCGGTCTCGTCCTTTTCACGGAACTTGATCGCAAGGACGATCTCGGAATATTTTGTAACCATGCCGACAAGGGCACTGATCCACATCCAGAATACTGCACCGGGGCCGCCAAGCACGAGCGCGGTTGCAAGACCGGCGATGCTTCCCGTGCCGATAGTGCCGGCAAGGGCGGTGGTAACAGCCTGGAAGGGGCTGACGCTATTTTTGTCCTTGGTATGCTGGGTCTTATCGAACAGACTTCCGATCGTGCTTTTCATCACGTAGCCGAAATATCTGAACTGGAAAAGGCCTGTCCTAACGGTGAGGAATACGCCTACCGCGATAAGCATAACCATCATAGCAATACTGAGTATGTTGTCGTAAACGAAGCCGAGTGCGGAGTTAACCGCCTGCATAATAGCTGCCATTTGTTATTCCCTTCGACATAAGATTATTTTTTAACCTTTGATATTATATATATTTTTGTACCGATTGTCAATCCGTTATCTTCCAAAAAATCAATTTTTTTCTTCAAAAAGTCAAATTTAGGAAGAAATCACGATTATTTGCGCAGCAAAGTTTTATAAATTGGTATCTTTTGTCATTGACAAAGGGTTAAAAATCGAGTATAATATACTTAGTTGAATAACTCTCGTACGACTGACGGATAACGCGGAGCACCGCGGGGAAATACGGGAGCGCACAAATCTTCGCCGACCGTCTGGGCAAATCGGGTATATGATACCGATTTGTCTTTTTTTGTGCCGAAAATTTGTACGGTTGCCCCTTAGGGCAACGGAAAGGAACAGTATGACACATCAGAATTGGAACGGCTTTGCAGCCGGCGTATGGCAGGACGAGATAAACGTCCGCGACTTTATACAGAAAAACTACAAGGAATATACGGGAGACGACTCCTTCCTTGCAGGTGCTACCGAGCGTACGTCATCGCTTATGAAGAAGGTACAGACTCTCTTTGCCCTTGAGCGTCAGTACGGCGGTGTGCTTGACATTGACACCGACACCGTATCCTCACTTAACGCTTACGCACCCGGATACGTTGACAAGCAGAACGAGCTTATCGTCGGTCTTCAGACCAACCGCCCTCTGAAGCGCGGTCTTAACCCCTTTGGCGGTATGAGAATGGTGAAGCAGGCGTGCGAGGCTTACGGATACAAGGTAAGCCGCAAGGTTGAGGAGGAATTCCGCTTCCGCACCACGCACAACGACGGCGTTTTCAGAGCTTATACCGACGAGATGAGAGCGGCGAGAAAGTGCCACGTTATCACCGGTCTTCCCGATGCTTACGGCCGCGGCAGAATCATCGGTGATTACAGACGCGTTGCGCTTTACGGCGTTGACAGACTTATCGCAGAGAAGAAGAAGGATAAGGCGGCGCTTGCGGGCAACGCATTCACCGCTGACAATATCCGCCTTGGCGAGGAGCTTTTCCAGCAGATCGCATTCCTTGGCTACCTTAAGGAGATGGCGCTTTCCTACGGCTATGATATTTCCGAGCCTGCAAAGGATGCGCGCGAGGCTGTGCAGTGGACCTACTTTGCATACCTCGGTGCGATTAAGGAGCAGAACGGCGCGGCAATGTCGCTCGGCCGTGTGAGCACCTTCCTTGATATTTACTTTGAGCGTGATATTGCCCTCGGTAAGCTTACCGAGGAGGGCGCACAGGAGCTTATGGACGATTTCGTTATGAAGCTTCGCCTTGCGCGCCACCTTCGCACACCCGAATATAACGAGCTTTTCGGCGGCGACCCGATGTGGATCACCGAGGTCGTTGGCGGTATGGGCGAGCACGGCCGCACCCTCGTTACCAAGAACGCATTCTGTATGTTTAACACCCTTTACACCCTTGGCCCTGCACCCGAGCCCCACCACACCGTGCTTTGGTCAAAGGCACTGCCCGAGGGCTTCAAGCGCTTCTGCGCTAAGGTATCGGCAGACACCGACTCGATCCAGTATGAGAGCGACGATCTTATGCGCCCCATCTACGGCGACGACTACGCTATTGCGTGCTGCGTTTCGGCAATGAAGGTCGGCAAGCAGATGCAGTTCTTCGGTGCGAGATGCAACCTTGCAAAGCTCCTTCTCATCGCTATCAACGGCGGTTACGATACCACTAGCGGTATGCACATCGGTCCCGAGATGCCCGTGCTTGAGGGCGAGAAGCTCGACTACGAGAGCGTTAAGGAAAGATTTGATATTTACATCGCGTGGCTCTCGAAGCTTTACGTTGACACGATGAACGTAATTCACTATATGCACGACAAGTACGCCTACGAGAAGATCCAGATGGCACTTCACGACACCGACGTACACAGATTTATGGCGTTTGGTATTGCGGGTCTTTCGGTTGTTGCAGACTCCCTTTCCGCAATCAAGCACGCAAGCGTTGCGCCCGTAAAGGATGCAAACGGCTTTACCGAAGATTTCCACCCCGAGGGCGATTTCCCCAAGTACGGCAACGATGACGACAGAGTTGACCTTATCGCAAAGGAGACCGCGCACAAGGTCATCACCGAGCTTCGCAAGACTCCTACCTACAGACAGGCAGAGCACACCCTTTCCGTGCTTACCATCACCTCGAACGTAATGTACGGCAAAAACACCGGCGCTACCCCCGACGGCAGAAAGGCTTCCGCACCCTTTGCACCCGGTGCAAACCCGATGCACAACCGCGAGGAGAACGGTGCGCTTGCATCCCTCAACTCGGTTGCTAAGATCAGCTACGACGACTGCCGCGACGGTGTTTCCAACACCTTCTCGATAACTCCCGAGGCACTCGGAAGAACCAAGGACGAGAGAATAAGCAACCTCGTTTCCATCCTTGATGGCTACTTTGCCAAGGGTGCGCACCACATCAACGTTAACGTAATGAACCGCGAGACGCTGATGAAGGCGTATGAGAATCCCGAGGCATATCCCAACCTCACCATCCGTGTTTCCGGCTACGCCGTTAACTTCAACAAGCTTTCCAGAGAGCAGCAGAGAGAGGTTATCAGCCGTACCTTCCACGAAACTGTATGACGGATATGATCGGCAACGTACACTCGATACAAAGCCTTGGCACGCTTGACGGGCCTGGGGTGCGTTTCGTGGTGTTTATGCAGGGGTGCAACCTGCGCTGCGGGTGCTGTCACAACCCCGATACGTGGGAATATGACGACAAAAAACTTTACACGCCCCCCGAGATAATCAAAATGGCGTGCCGCTACAAGGAGTATTTCGGCAGCGAGGGCGGCATCACTGTTTCGGGCGGCGAGCCCCTTTTGCAGGCGCAGTTTGTGCGTGAGGTATTCACGCTTGCGCACGCCAAGGGCATACACACCTGCCTTGATACCTCGGGAAATATTCTTACCGATGGCGTTAAGGAGCTTCTTGACGTGACCGACCACGTGCTGCTTGATATAAAGTATGCGACAGACGAGCTTTACCGCCGTCACGTTGGCTGCTCTATCGATGCGCCGCTTAAGTTCCTTGCTTATCTTAACAAAAAGGGCATCAAAACCACGGTAAGACAGGTGACAATACCCACCTTGAATGACGATATCGAAAGCGTAAAAGCCTTAAAAGAATTGACACGGGGGTACACCTGTGTTGAAAAGATCGAGCTTTTGCCCTTTAAAAAGATCTGTCAGGTCAAGTACGATCAGATGGGACTTGCGTTTCCCTTCGGTCATCTTCCAACACCGAGCGCAGAGAAAATGCGCGAGCTTCAAGCAATTATTGATACGTAAAAAGAACCCGATGCAAAAGGCATCGGGTTCTTGCTTTTATACTGGCTTGCATCCATAGGCACCCTGCGGGAGGGAGCTGGCGCCGTAGGCGAGTGAGGGAGAGTGCGTGACATTAAGTTAATCTATGTCTAAAGTCACGCAGGCTCCTTCCACCGCTAACGCGGTTCCCCTCCCTCTCGGAGGGAGGCTTTTACGACGGGATCGATTTTTATGCTGTAAAGGTGTAGCTTCCTTCTCCGACGGTGCTTTCGGGTATGCCGGGGATGGCGATTTTCGCCGTTGTGTCACGAGGAATGGTGACCGTATACGTTTTTTTAGTGCCATTTGAGGTGTAAGACACGCCGAGTCGACCGTTCGGGGTGGTTATATAGCCCTCAGCCGATCTGAGGTCGGAAATCTCGGCGGGAGAGATAATAACGCTGTTATATCCCGCATCAAGGCCGTCGTGACGGATGCCGAGGATGTACTCGTAAAGACAGGCGGTGACCGCACCGAACATCGGGTGGTTATAAGAGCGGCAGGGCTCGTTCCAATACTCGTAAAGGGTGGTTGCGCCAAGCTCACGCCACTTGCCAAAGCCGTGGGGCTCAGATGCCGTTAAAAGCTTGAAGGCGACGTCACCTCTGCCAAGGTCGAAAAGTTTGCGAGTGACTATCTCCGTGCCGAATATGCCGGTATCGTAGTAGCCAAGCTCATCGTAGTGCTTTATAAACTTTGCGCGCGTGTTATCGGTGCCGAGGTCGATATCGATAGCAAAGCCGTTTGCGCCCTGCGCGTTTGCACAGTAGCAATCATCACGGTCAAAATCGTTGAAATAAAATCTGTTTATAGCCTTTTTGAGTCCGGCTATTTTTTCTTCAAATACGGGAATATCCCCGTCCTTTCCTATCGCCTTTGCGATCTCGATAAGGCGGGTCAAGGCAACGACGTGGAAGTATGTATTGACAAAGGGTGTAGGCAGGGTCCACTTGACCGGCGGACACCAATCTCCAAGACACCAGCCGCCCTCCTTGTAGCTTGTGACCACGCCGCACTCGCTATGCTCTTCAAGGAATCTGATATATTCGAGCATCTGTGGATAGTATTCGACAAGCGGTGAGGTGTCGCCGTAGAATTTATAAAACTCGTAGGGCACGGTGATTATAGCAATACCCCAACCGCCCGGGCCGCCGCCGCAATAGAAGAAGGGGGAGGTATACTGTATGCGTCCGGTCTTTTTATCCTGACATCCGGCGATGTCGCGCATCCACTTTTTGTAAAATTCACGGCCGCCAAGCGACATTATTGACGAGCGCGCGCAAAGCTGACCGTCACCGGTGTAGCCAAAACGCTCGATGTGCGGACAGTCGGAGGGAATGCCGCGGTGCATATTTACAAGCTGGGTATGAACGTAGGTCTGCCAGAGCCAGTTAAGCACGGGGTTATCGGAGCTGAAGTAAGAGTCGACGGGGACGTCGGCGTGAACGAGCTTAACGCCCTCGACCTCAATATCAGAGTCAACACGAAAATATCTGAAGGCATACCAGGTGAACTGCGGAAATATCTCGCGCACATCGCCACCCGTCACAAAGGTGAACTGCTGGCCGAAGACGTGATTGCCGTCTACGTCATTACCATCTTCATTCATCCCCTCGGAAAAGGTAACGTTCACACTTTCGATAAGTCCCTCTTTAGAGATGAAGACAGGATATCCGGTAAGGTTTTTGCCGGCGTCGTATACGGTATACTCGTCGCACTTATAAGCCACTGTCGGCTTTATATCTGCCTGCACTCTGTCGCACGGACAGTCACAAAAGTCATAATCCGACTCAACAGGCTTTGATAATTTCACACGGGGCCACTCGGAGTCGTCAAAATCGGAGTCGAGGCAGTCCTCGCCCCAATCGGTATAATCGTGCGCCTCACCGGTATGGAGGTTGCTTTTTTTGACGTAGGATTGCTGCCAGCTTTCGGTGCCGTCGGAGACTATATCGTAGCTCTCGCCCTCGTCACTTGTGATAACGATGCGGAATATCGCCTTTTTCTCACCCATGCTCTTTTCGGTGCCCCACACCTTTGTGTTGTCATACCAACCCGAGCCGACGTGCAAGGCAAGAGTGTTCTTGCCTTCTTTTATATATTCGGTTATATCGTATTCGCTTGCATAGATATGAAACGCAAGAGGCTCCTCATCGACAGGCATGTCACACTTCTCATACTCCGCATTCAAGGGAAGAAAAAGATCGTTACCGACTCTTGTGCCATTCATATAGCAAACGAAAGTACCAAGGCCGATAACGTAGAGCTTGGCGCTCTCGTTTCCCGAAAGCTCGATGCTTTTGCGAATGATCATACCACCCACAAGATCATTCTCGCTTGCGCTTATCCATTTTGCTTTGCCAAAAATTTCAGACTGCTTCATACATAACTCCTTACAACAAAGTAGTTTAACATTATTTTAATTTAAAGTAATACAAAAGTCAATATCGCACGAAAATATTTTCGCGCCAACATCTATTGACTTAATGCGGCGAGCGGTATATAATTAAGAAAAAACAGAAAAAACGGTGTTGATATGAATTACTTTACAAAAAAAGCTAAATGGATAGGACTTGCAGAGGGTGGATTTTTTCCAACCAATTGCCCTGCCCCGGCTATCGAGCTGCGCAAGAGCTTTACACTTGATACACTGCCAAAAAGCGCGGAATGCCTGATGCTCGGCGTTGGTCTTTACGTCCTTTACATAAACGGCAGGCGCGTTGGTGACGACGTGCTCTCCCCTGCCTTTACCGCATACGACAAGCGCGCGCTTTACTTGCGATACGACGTCAAAGAGTACCTCACCGAGGGCGAGAACGTTATTGCCGTAAAGCTCGGCAACGGATTTTTTAACGAGACCGTCGTTGGACATTGGAACGTGCATCTCGCCCCATGGAGAAACACACCTCGTTTGCTCTTTGAGCTTTTTATAGATGGCGAAAGCCTTATCAAAAGTGACGATACCTGGCACGCAAGAAACAACGGTGCTACCGTGCACAACGTTTTAAGAACGGGCGAATACTACGATGCAAGGCTTGAGGATGGCTGGAAAACGGGCGGATACTGTGACACGGGGTGGCACTTTGCCAAGGCGGTACGTCCTGCGGGCGGTATAGTAGAAGAGATGCTTTTGCCCCCTGTGCGCGAGTGCGAGCATATAACGCCCGTGGCAAAATGGCCAACCAAGCGCGGCGTTATGTACGACTTTGGAAAGAACATCGCAGGTTACGTGAGCCTTGAGGGTACGGCAGAAAGAGGCGCTACAATATCCCTAACGCACGGCGAGAAGCTTGACGGTGTTGAGCTTGACACAGAAAATGCAAGATATATCGTTTACGCACATCCGTTTGCACAAGATAGGTACACTTTTTCGGGAAACGGTGTTGAAAAATGGCGACCAAGCTTCGTTTATCACGGATTCAGATACGTTGAGGTGATATGGGAGGAGGGTGACGGAGAGTACCCCGAGCTTGTGGCGCATTTTGTGCATACCGACCTTCAAAAGAGGGGAGAGTTTTCCTGCTCTGACGAGCTGATGAGTTGGATATACGACGCAGGCATTCGCTCCTTCCTTTCCAATTATCAGGGCCATCCGCTTGACTGTCCGCACAGAGAAAAGAACGGCTGGACGGGTGATGCCGTAATATCTGCCGACTATGCCGTCTGCCTTTACGAGCTGAAAATGCCCTATCTCAAATGGATAAACGATATGTCCGACGCGCAGAAGATAAACGGTCAGCTGCCGGGTATCATTCCGAGCGCAGGCTGGGGATACGCATGGGGCTCGGGTCCCGCGTGGGATTACGCCGCCTTTTACCTGCCCTACGTGCTTTACCGCGAGAGCGGAGACAACGAGGCGCTTATCAAGGCTTACCCCATTATGCAACGCTACCTCGAGTATGCAAATGAGCGCGAGGACGACGACGGACTTGTTTGCTACGGTCTTTCCGACTGGTGTCCACCGACGATGATCGGCGATTGCAACATTATGGAAAACCGCTTCTCCGACTCCTGCTACTATATGGATATGTGCAGAATCGCCGCACTTACGGCGAAAATGCAAAACGATGTGGCAAGTTCAGAAAAATATGCAGAAAAGGCCGCCTTGATCAAGGAAAATATAAAGAAAATATATGCCACCAACGAGCAAATAACGTCACACGGGCAGGGGGCTCTCGCATTTTTGCTCCACTTTGACGTTCTGGAGGGCGAGGCGGCCGAGGCGGTAGCCAAGACCCTTGACGAGCTTGTGAAAAAGGACGGATACGTCCACAAGGTCGGCATTCTCGGCATGAAGGCGCTGCCCAACGCGCTCTCAAAATACGGCTACAACGACACGGCACTCAAGCTGCTCACGCGCACCGACTACCCATCGTACGGACATTGGAGAAGCCTTGGTGAGACTACCTTGTGTGAGAAGTGGGAAAACGTTTCCTCGCGCAACCACCATATGTACTCCGACGTGATAAATTGGATGATAAGGAATATCGCCGGACTGCAAAACCGCGGTATAGCCTACGACAAGGCGGCATTTGTGCCCGGCTTCTTTGCCGACAAGTGCTCCGCCTCTGCAAGCACCGAGACTCCGCGCGGCAAAATCGCGATCGCGTGGGAGAGGTGCGGAGATGATTTCACAGCCAATATTACCGTGCCCGACGGTACCGAGGCAACTCTCGTCCTCCCCGGAAAGACCGTGGCGGTCAAAACGGGCGTTGTGAAAATAAAGATTTAACCCGTATGGGCGATTCGTGAATCGCCCATACAAAAAATATCGCCGATGGGTCTTACAGCCCATCGGGGTTTTGTTATTATCAAAGCAATTTAATGCCTGCTTTTTTACAGCCCTCTATCGTGTCCTTATCCCATATGCTCGACTGCACCTCGCCAATGTGGGCAGAGCCCATCATAAGCATACAAAGCCTTGACTGACCTATACCGCCGCCGATAGTAAGCGGCAGTTCGCCCGCGAGGAGCATACTATGAAAAGGAAGGGGGCGGCGCTCATCGCATCCGCTCTCACAGAGCTGACGGTCAAGCGACTCCTCGTCAACTCGGATACCCATCGAGGATATCTCAAACGCCGTGCCGAGCACCTCGTTGTAAAAGAGAATATCGCCGTTAAGATCCCAATCGTCATAGTCGGGTGCGCGGCCGTCGTGCTTGTTGCCCGAGGGGAGCTTTTTACCGATCTGGGTAAGCAGGACGGTGCCGTGCTTTTTGGTGATCTCGTTTTCGCGCTGCTTGGGTGTTAAGTCGGGGTAAAGCGCCTCAAGCTCGGCGGTGCTGATAACCGTCACCTCACGGCAAAGCTTTACGTCAAGCTCGGGGAATTCGACCTTTAAAAGATCGTTTGTGTCACAGATAACGCCGACTATCTTTTTCACCGTTTCACTCAGAAATTCCAGGGTACGTTCCTCTTTTGTGATGACCTTTTCCCAGTCCCACTGGTCAACGTAGATCGAGTGTATGTTGTCGAGCTCCTCATCGCGGCGAATGGCGTTCATATCGGTATAAAGACCGTCACCGAAGCCAAAATTGTAATTTTTAAGGGCGAGTCTTTTCCATTTTGCAAGCGAGTGCACCACCTGTGCACACTCGCCGACTGCGGGCACGTCAAAGCTTACCGGCCTTTCATAGCCGTTGAGGTTGTCGTTAAGACCCGAGCCCTCGGTTACGAAAAGGGGCGCACTTACGCGCTTGAGGTTAAGCACCTCGGCAAGGCGCGCCTGAAAGGTCTGCTTTATAAACGCTATTGCCTTCTGAGTTCTGTAAACGTCAAGTGGTGAATGATAGTTTTCGGGTATGAAAAGCTTGCTCATAATAATCTCCGTTTCCCCTGAAAAAGCGCAGAGGGCCGCCATTTAGGCGACCCCCGTGTCAAGTTTTCTTACTTTTTAAGCATTACGTCGTGATAACCGCCCTCGACGATAGAGGTCGCCGAAACGAGGGTTATCTTTGCCTTCTGCTGCAGCTCCTCAATGGTGATAGCGCCGCAGTTGCACATAGTGGATTTTACTTTATAAAGAGATTTCTCAACGTTATCGTGCAGGGGGCCCGCATAGGTAACGTAGGAGTCAACACCCTCCTCGAAGGAAAGCTTTGCCTTGCCGCCGAGGTCGTATCTCTGCCAGTTTCTTGCTCTGTTAGAGCCCTCGCCCCAATACTCCTTAACGTACTGGCCGTTAACGAGGGTCTTAGGTGTGGGGGACTCGTCAAATCTTGCGAAGTATCTGCCGAGCATCATAAAGTCAGCACCCATAGCAAGTGCAAGGGTCATATGATAGTCGTGAACGATACCGCCGTCGGAGCAGATGGGAATATAAATACCGGTCTGCTTGAAGTACTCGTCACGTGCTGCAGCAACCTCGATAACTGCGCTTGCCTGTCCGCGTCCGATACCCTTGGTCTCACGGGTGATGCAGATAGATCCGCCGCCGATACCGATCTTGATAAAGTCTGCGCCTGCCTTAGCAAGGAACATAAAGCCCTCGCGGTCAACGATGTTACCGGCACCGATCTTTACCTTGTCGCCGTACTTTGCACGGACGAACTCGATGGTCTTCTTCTGCCATACGGTATAGCCCTCGGAGGAGTCGATACAGATAACGTCAGCACCTGCCTCAACGAGTGCGGGAATTCTCTTCTCGTAGTCACGGGGGTTTACACCTGCGCCAACGATATAGCTCTTGTTAGCGTCAAGAAGCTCATCGGGATTTTCCTTATGCTGTGCGTAGTCCTTGCGGAATACGAAGTACTTAAGGTTTCCCTTCTTGTCAACGATGGGAAGGGAGTTGAGCTTATGCTCCCAGATGATGTCGTTTGCCTGCTTAAGGGTAGTGCCCTCGGGTGCTACAACGAGCTTGTCAAGGGGAGTCATAAAGGTAGAAACCTTCTCGTCACCGTTCATACGGCTTACGCGGTAGTCACGGCCGGTAACGATACCGAGAAGCTTGCCGTTTGCGGTGCCGTCCTTGGTAACGGCCATAGTGTTGTGACCGTTTCTCTCAGCGAGCTCGAGCACGTCGGCAAGAGTATTATCGGGGGTGAGGTTGGAATCGCTTACTACGAAGCCTGCCTTATAGTTCTTTACCCTTGCGACCATTGCGGCCTCGTCCTCGATGGACTGGTTGCCGTAGATGAAGGATACGCCGCCCTCCTTTGCAAGCGCGATAGCCATTCTATCGTCGGATACCGACTGCATTATAGCCGATACCATAGGAATGTTCATCATAAGGGGGCACTCTTCCTCACCCTTTCTGTACTTAACGAGAGGGGTACGGAGAGAAACGTTAGCGGGAATGCATCTCTCATCGGTGTAACCGGGGATAAGAAGATACTCGCTAAAGGTATGAGAAGGTTCGTTAAAATAGATAGCCATTTTTCGTCCTCACTTTTATTATGCTTTATTTTTAATTATTGATGTATATTCTAACACAGTCTTTCGCGCGTGTCAAGACATTTATATATTTTTATCCCTCGTAATTTTCAAGCACCTTGATGTACTCGATCACGGGCTTGTCCTCGTCATTTTCAACGGTACCGTTGCCCATATACTGCCATACGTAGTGCTTGTAGGTGTTGTAGGTGGGATCGATGCCGTAATCGTTGTAGTAATCGGCATACTTGGTCTTAGGGAATACCTTCTTTGTGATCTTATCAACAACGCTAAGACCGTCGACAACGTAGCCGAATGCGGCGTAGTTACCGTCAAGAGAGGCAGAAGCATCTGCATTACAGATAAAGAACTGGCTGGATGCGGAATTCTTGTCATCCGAGCGAGCCATAGAGATAACGCCCTTGATGTGGCTGATATCGTTCTTGCGGCCGTTAGAGGAGAACTCGCCGGTGATGGTCTTGTCGCTACCACCTGTGCCGTTGCCCTTGGGGTCGCCGCCCTGGATCATAAAATCCTGAATGATGCGGTGCATCTTAAGTCCGTCATAGAAGCCGGACTCAACGAGGGAGATAAAGTTATTTACGGTGATGGGGGCTGTGGTCGCATCAAGAAGAACAACAACCTTGCCAAAACGCTTGAAGGATATCTCAACGTACTTGATATCTCTGCCCTCGATATCACGGGTCTGTACATACTCGCAGCCGTCAAAGTCGTCCTTACAGGAGATAAGCAGAACGGATGTGGTAAAGAGCAATACGAGTGTCAGTATAAGTGCAATAATTTTTTTCATTTTCTGGTTCCTTTTATATATTTTGTGTTATAAACATTTCAACAGCCTTGTAGCCGCCGATGCCGCCCATTTTTGAGGCGGTGTCGGCCTTTATGAGTGACTCAAGCGATTCGGAGAGCCGCTTTGTACCCATTTTTTTGGCGGCGGGCACGTAATGCTTCAGCCTGTATGGATGGATCTTCATTATCTCGGCGATATCGTCGGCAGATCTGCCCTCGTCAATAAGCAGAGAGACCGAGAGAAGCTCGCCGTAGGTCTTTGCAAGCTGGGCAAGCACGACGGGTGGCTCTACCCTTTGCTGGCGCATATCGGTCAGGGCGAGGAAGGCCTTTTCCATATTCTTTTCAATTATCGCGTTTGAGATCGCAAAGGCGTCACACTCAACCGTGGTCGAGCATATCTCGTTAACGTCGGTGACGGTAACGGCGCTCTTGCCGTTTGCCTTGGCGTAGGCGCAAAGCTTGTCAAGCTCGTTTGCGAGCACCTGCATCGAGTGACCGACTCGGAAAAGCATAGCCTGCACGGTCGGCACGTCGACCGCAATACCCTCGGCATCAAAGTGCTTTTTCAGCCAGGAGAGGAGCTGTGCATCGGTGGATTTATCGAAAACGAGGATATCAAAGCCCGGGGAAAGCTTGGTATAGAGCTTTGAGGGGCGCTTCTCCGTGCCGGTGTCGAAGCCGTCGGAAAGCGCGGTTATAGCCACGATGGCGTAGGGGTAATCCTCACGCGCCTCGAGAAGATCGAGAAGCAGCGCTCTGTCACTCTCCTTCATCTTATCAAGGTCGGCGTGACGCCACTCGATAAGCTTATAGTCTGCCATCATCGGAGGCGCGTAAAGTGCATCACGGAATGCGGCTATATTAAACTCCTGTCCGTCAAAAACGGAGTGGTTAAAGGTGTCAAAGGCATCGTCGATAAGCACCGCGCGCGAAAGCTCAGTGCGGTAGTGGCGCTTGAGGTAGTCCTCCTCACCCGCGAAGATGTACCAGCCGCCGACGTTGCCGCCCTTCAGTCTTGCGCGAAAGTCGTTAAGCGTCATCCCAGGACCTCCGCAACGGTTACCGTCATACGCACACACTTTTCTGCGCCGCCTACGTTCATATCGTAGATAATTGTGAGCTTACCCCCGCCGCGTGTCAAATTATTGCGTATTTTTTTGGTAGTGATCTCGGCATCAAAGGCGTAAGGCGGGATCTTGTAAAGGGATTTTGTAACCTCGCCCTCAACGAACATAAAGTCCGACTCGATAGCACCGGTGCGGCGCACTCTTACGTGTGCATCGGTAAGGGTGATGTCGCTTTTTATCGGGCCGCCCTCGCTCTTTTCCTCATACGAGAGGCGCAAAAGACCGCCGCGCTCGGCAATTGTGGCGCTATATTCGTTTTCACACATTTCGAATCCCTCGGAAACACCGAGCGACGGGTCGCAAATGACCGACTCCACTATTACCCTGCACTCACTCACGGTATCGCACTCCTCTCTAAAATTTAAAAATAACTGTTGCCGCCGGGATAGCCCCGGCCGCAACAGTATAAAAGCATTATTTGCCTCGCTTGGACAGATTATACTTGCTGCGAGGATTAACGAACTCTCTCCAATCAAGGCTGCCTGCCTCGAGTGCGGTAACAAGCACCTCAGCGGTAGCGATATTGGTCGCAAGGGGAACGTTGTAAACGTCACAAAGGCGCAGAAGATTTTCCTCTGCCTCATAGCGCTCGTCAGTGGGGTTGGTTCTTCTGAAATAGAAGACGACGTCTATCTCGTTAAAAGAAATGCGCGAAGCTATCTGCTCGGTGCCGTCGGCGCCCGAAAGAAAGGTCTCTATCTCAAGTCCGGTAGCGTCGGAAACGTATCTGCCGGTGGTATGGGTTGCACAAAGGTGGTGCTTTGCAAGGGTCGCACAGTATGCAATGCAAAACTGCGCCATAAGTTCTTTTTTGTTGTCGTCGGCTATAATAGCGATCTCCATATGCATTCATCCTTTCACGTCTTGGGTCAAAAAATACAACTATTTTAAAAAGTCATATATAAATATATTATGGTATATTATAGCACCCTTTAAAATATTTGTCAATCCGAATAACAGAACTTTTTTAAAAGTTTTAAATCTTTACCGCTACGCGAGGCACAAAGAAACCCGCCCGCAAAATGCGGGCGGCACAGTTTATTTTGTTGTAGTTAAAATAAATTCGTCAATTATCAGTATTCGTCCGACCTCTTTATCGTACGCAATAAGCACGCATTCATAGCTTCCTGCCGCTTTAGGAAAGGTATTATACTCCCCTAACGTAGCGTTATAGAACACGAAGTAATCAAACGTATATGCTTCATATGATATAATGTCGGGAGCTTCGCCGCGAAATCTGTTATCCAATGTGTCCGACCACTTGGAGTTGACAGAGATTTCTGCCTCAAACGACGCTTTTTCGCTTTCATCTAGCAGTTTAGCGTACGTAATCGAAAATTTATTCTCACCTTTGGCATGCGATGCTATTTTTATATCATCAGGCAACGATATAGACGCCTTTTCCTCGGCGGCTATTATAGGTTTTTCATCATAAGTTACCACGTGAGCAAACAAAATGAAATACGAACCGAACAAAAACAATAAAGCAATAGAAATACATCCGGATATAATGTTCTTTTTATATCCTAGATTTTTAGATTTGAGAATAACTGCGATCAATATAGAGCATACGCCAATCGGGATAAAGAGCCACATCACCCAAGAATAGCGAACCAAGCCGGGTGCAGAAAAGATTTCAACCTCACCAACTTTACAAACCATACTAAAAGAAAGAGGTATGGAGAGAAAACAACCCCAAAAGATTACCCATCCTAACATTTTCATCAGTTTCATAATTTACCTCCTTAACTAACTAGCGAAAAAGCGCACAGAGAGGCTTTTTTACCCCTTTGTGCGCTTATTTTGCTAAGGTTTGACCACAAGGGGTAAACACCTGCTTCTGTTACAATTATAGCACGATAATCAAGGTTTTGTCAATCCAAAAGGAAAACTTTTTTGAAAGTTTCGGATAGCCGGCGGCATACACGTGGACTATTGTGCGCATTTGTCAATTATCTTACGGGCGAGCACAATATACAGAACGCAAAACCTATGAAATCTTAAAAATATTTAAAAAATAGTTGTAATTGTCAAAAAAATGTGGTAGAATATTGACTCGATATAGAAATTTTAATTTCGCTTTTACTTATTCGAGGTGATAAATAGATGAAAAAATTCAAGACCATAGGCGTACTCACGTCGGGCGGTGACGCCCCCGGTATGAATGCGGCGGTAAGAGCCGTCGTGCGTACTGCGATAAGCAACGGCGTTGAGGTAGTCGGTATATACAGAGGATATTCGGGACTTATCAGCGGTGATATCAAGCCGCTTGGTTTGCGTGACGTTTCCAACATTATGAACAAGGGCGGTACGGCGCTTTACTCCGACCGTTGCCCCGAGTTCAAGACCGAGAAGGGTCTGGCTAAGGGTATTGCGACCTGCCGCGAGTTCGGCATTGACGGCATTATTGCCATCGGCGGCGACGGCACGTTTATGGGTGCTACCAAGCTTACCAACCACGGCGTTCCCTGCATTGGTATTCCCGGCACTATTGACAACGACATTTCCTCAACCGATGCGACCATCGGATTTGACACCGCAATGAACACGGTTATCGACCTTGTTGACAAGCTTCGTGACACCTGTGAGTCGCACGCAAGATGTAACGTCGTTGAGGTTATGGGCCGCGGCGCGGGTGACATCGCGCTTAATGCAGGTATTGCATCGGGTGCTACCGCAGTAGTCGTTCCCGAGTTCCCCGTTGATGACGCTGAGATCTGCAGAAAGATTTCCGCATCACGCAGACAGGGCAAGCGTAACTTCATCGTTCTCGTTTCCGAGGGCGTTGGTGCAGATTATGCGCCCGCACTTGCCGAGAAGATCATGATGCACACCGGCGTTGACACCAAGTTTGCGCGCCTTGCACACGTTGTCCGTGGCGGTAACCCCACCCTGCGCGACAGAGTTATGGCATCCGAGATGGGCACCTTTGCAGTAAACGAGCTGCTTGCGGGCCGCTCTGACATCGTTATCTGCCAGCGCAACGGCAAGATCGTTTCCAAAGACATCAACTATGCGCTCAACCTTGACCGTCTTTACAAGGGCAAGGTCACAAAGGAAGAGATGCTTGAAAAGTTTGACGAGGCAACCGTTGAAAAAATGTGTGCCGAGGCTGCAGAGCGCAGAGCGCGCATCGAGTGGCTTTATAAGGTCGAGCAGACGATTTCGCTTTAATTACAATAGAAAAAAGGACGAGATTTCTCGTCCTTTTTTGTTTCATCTATGCCTCTCTTGTGCAAAGGGAGGTGGCATTTTCGCAAGAAAATGACGGAGGGATTGTATAAAATACAATTCAACAACCCCTCAGCCGCCTTCGGCGTCAGCTCCCCTTGCACAGGGGCGCCTTTTAATATTCGATCCTCAGCATTTTGAAATCTGCCATAGGCACGGTGAACGAAAGGGTCTTGCCGTCGTGGTCAAAGGGGATAGGCGAGCCGTCAAGACAGTCACGGACGGCGCTCGGCCTTTGACACTTCACCTTGATGGGGATATCGAGCGACCTTTTGTACTCGTCGTAGGTGAGGTCGCAAAGGGAGATAAAGCTCTCGCCCTCGGACTCAAATACCACAAGCTCGATCGAGGGGCTGGCGGTCACGTCATATTTTTTTGTGATATTAGAGAGCACGATGCCGCCGAAAATGTCGCCAAAGGCACGGCGGTCGTCATATTCAAGCTCTGCGGCGCACCAAATTACCCTACCTTGTCCAAAATTTTGCACCACGTATGCAGGAAATTCGGTACATTTCCAGGGCGGGCAGGAATGGATCGAGGCAAAATGGGCGTTATCGTCCGGCTCGGCATACGGGAGCGCAACAGTCGCCTTTATATCCCCCGTCATACCCTCGACAAGGGGCAGATAATAGGTCAGAGGGAGCGGATAGCGGGAGTTGAACTCACCGAATATATCCTCCGCGCCCGCATTCGGGCTTATATACACTCTTGCGCCCTGCTGAACGGGGCGTCTTTTCGTATCTCCGTAGGTCTTACCCACCACCCGTGCGTCAAAAAACGCCTTCAACAGTCGGGAATCGGACGCACCGGAGAGGTAAAGCGTGCCGCCGCGTTTAACGTAGTCGATAAGCTTTAAGGGCTCGTGGTTTTCAAAATCTCTGAGGCTTGGCGCAATTACCATCTGATATTTTGAGAGGTCGTCAAGCGAGCCGTTGGAAACCACCGAAACGGGAATATGGCGCTCAACGAGGCGTCTTACCGCGCCGATGGCACAGGTCTTGTTATAGCGGTCGCCGCCGTCCTCGGAAAACATCGTACGGCTGTCAAAATAGACCGCCACCTCGGCATACATATCCCCCTTATCCATATAAGGCTCGTAGGGTATCTGCCTCTCAAAGGCGGCGCCGACACGGTCGTAAACGCGCGAGTCGAGAGTGCCGATGGGGTCGATGGCATCGATTATAAGAGAGGCGCCGTGGTGAGCCGCAGTGAGAAGGATCTCACACTCAAGCTTGCCCTGTGGCTTGGTTATGGTGTGCTCGCGCAGGGTGCGGTCACAGCGGCAGGTCATATACTCGAACGGCTGATTTTTAGTCACGCCGTAGTAGTACTTGCAGGCAAAGGAATGGGAATAAAGATCGCCGTAGAGGTCGCCGCCTGTGAACTCGCTTTCGGCATTTATACCCTCGGTAGAGCCGCCGAGCCAATCGCAGCCGATAACTGCGGCGTAGTTGAACTCTACCGTTACCCAAGGCATTACCTTAGCGGTGTAATTCTTTACAAAACGGACGAAATCGACCATCCAATCCTGTCTTGCCCTTGCGAATTTACGCCACACGGGGTCGGACCAATCGAGTTTTTCAGGCAATTCCATACCTGTTTCCTTGAGGAATCTTTCACGGCAGGAGTCGCAGTGACACGCGACCTCCCAATAGGGCATATCGTAGAAAAGACCGTCGATATTTTTGAACTCGCGGGCAAGCTCATCGATCTGCACCTTTACAAACTCGCGGTAGTCGGAGTTGTTCGGACAGCAGAGGCCGTAGCGCTGACCGCGGTCACGCCAGGTGGTGCCGTCGGAGTATTTCATCTCCCACTCGGGGTGCGCCTCGATGGCGCAGTTGTTGAACACAAGGCTATAATATCCGACAACGCTCATGCCGCCGGCCTTGCACTTGTCGATAAGGCGCTTAAGCTCGTTTTCACCATTCAAAAAGCGCTTATGCGTGCGTGCCGACTCGGTCGGGTAGTTGCAAAGTCCTGTGTGGGACTGCAGGTAGATCATCGGGCTTTGGATCTTCGCCCTGACGAGGCAATCGTAATATTCGTCGGCACAGAATTTCGACAAAAAGAGCTCGTCGGTATCGTTAATATGCATATCCGTCAGCTGGCGGCGGTATATGCCCTCATACCACTTTTTCATATCAGCCGATCTTGGTTTCGTCGGCGATCTTGACAAGGATCTTTACAAGCGCGGGGTCGAGATCCTCGGGCACAAACGTTACACGGGTGGCACTGTTACCCGTGAAGAAGCGGTAAAGCACGAGTCCTGCGAGGTACTGACCGTAGCCCCTTGAGAGGTGGAAGGTGTCGGGGGCCGTGAGGGGCTCGCCGCCAAGTCTTATATCAAACTCGGGGGTGTTATATCCGGTGTAGACCGCAACGCCTGAGGGGATGACGTCGAAGGAATACTTCTCTGCCACCTTGGCGGCGGTCTTCTCGATCATCTCATTCATAAGGTCTGTGTTGCACTCGTAATTGACGTACGAGGGGTGGGTGCTGCCGTAGTTGTACGCCCAGGTGCGATGGAAAACGATGCGCGCATTCGGGCGGTACTTCTTTATCTCGGCGATGACGGTATCGATATAGGGGAAGTAGCTTTCGTAAATGCCCGACTTCGAGGACACCTGCTGTACGCTGACGATATCCCAATTCTCACAAAGAAGGGCGGACTTGATGCTCGTCATAGCGAGTGCCTTTGCATCTACCTGATACTCGTAGGCGGGGCGGTCGTTTTCAATGTTCTTTGCGTGGGTCTCAAGCGAGCAGCCGCCGATGTAGAGGTTGCGCACAAAGAGAGTGCCGTCCGAAATCTGTCTTATGTATCTCGTTGCATTCTGAGAGAAGCTGTTGCCTATAAAAAGTATCTTCATTTCTACCCTCCAAGGTGTTTTTTCTTAATTATACTCCCCGCGCCGATAAAAGTCAATAATATATAAAAATATTGAAAAGCTATTGACAAGCGGCAAAAAAAGTAGTATCATAAACGAGATTTGAGAATTACTCTCAATTTGGATTTTAACAAAAGGGATATATAGATGACTTATAACACCGAAAAAAGATCGGAGATAACCGCGTTTTTAAAGGCGTCGCCCGACCGTGCATTCACGGTTGACGAGATAGCAGCGGCGGTATGCCCCGACGGAAGTGCGAGAAGCACGGTTTACAGAATAGTGTCAAAGATGGTGGGCGAGGGCAAGCTGCGCAAGATAACCTCCGACCTTTCAAGACACACGACGTATCAGTATCTTGGCGAGCACGGCTGCGGTGAGCATTTGCACCTCAAGTGCAAGGGCTGCGGCAGGCTTATTCACCTTGATGAGGAGACCTCGCATCTTCTTGAAGAAAAGATACTTTCAAACGGACACTTTGCCATTGACGAGGGCGCAATGCTTTTCGGCAGGTGTGAGGGCTGCTTAACGGCGGGAGGTAGCGGAGTATGACGATGCTTCTTCACGCACACGGCGCGACCGAGGGGGCAAGCCTTTTTATACAGGTGCTTGACTCGGTGGTGCTTGACGCGCTTATCGACACCTTAAAGATAATTCCCTTCCTTTTCCTCACCTATCTCCTTATGGAATTTATCGAGCACAAGGCATCCGGCCGCACCGTTGCCCTGCTTGAAAAATCGGGAAAGGCAGGCCCCGCGATAGGCGGCGTGCTTGGCGTTTTGCCCCAGTGTGCATTCTCTGCGGTGGCGGCAAATCTTTACACGGGTAGGGTCATAAGCCTCGGAACGCTTATTGCGGTGTTCCTCTCGACCTCGGACGAGATGCTGCCGATTATGATCTCCTCGGGCGCAAGCTGGCAGAGCATTCTCGTGATACTCGGCTACAAGCTCACCGTCGGTATCCTTATGGGATTTGTGATCGATATTGTAATGCACCTGCTTCGCCGCGACAAGGAAAAGATCGACATTGACGAGATCTGTGACAACGACAACTGTCACTGCGAGCGCGGACTTCTCTTCTCTGCGCTTCACCACACGCTAACCATTTCCGCATTTATTCTTATCGTCACGCTTGCTATCAACGCGCTTGTATTTTTCGTTGGTGAACAGACGCTTGGCAGCATTGTGAGCCGTATTCCCGTGCTTTCACACCTTATTGCGGCAATTATCGGACTTATCCCCGGATGTGCGACCTCGGTTGCGCTGACCACCCTCGGTCTTGAGGGAATAATTTCGGGCGGTACGATGATGGCGGGCCTTTTCTCGGGTGCGGGCGTTGGCGTGCTTATCCTTGTAAGGCTCAACCGCCGTCCTAAGGAAAACCTTATTATCCTTGGCTTGCTTGTGGGTATCGGCTTTACGTTCGGTCTGATTTTTGACCTTTTCAATTTTGCACAACTTTTTGCATAAATTTAACTATTTTAGCTAAAAATATTTACACGAGTCTTTTTGTGTGATAGAATAAAGAAAAACCTCTACGATTTGGAGATGCTATTATGAAAAAGAAACTTGCTATCGTAGGCTACGGCGGACAGGGTGCGTGGCACGCGCAGAAGGCGATTGCCAGCGACGTTATCGAGCTTGCGGGAATATACGACATCAGCGAAAAGAGAGTAAAGGCGGCGATCGATAACGGCATTCACGTTTACGACTCGCTTGAGGCGCTTGTATCCGATCCGACGGTCGATATCGTGCTTTGCGCTACTCCCAACGACGTACATAAGGACATAGTTATAGCGGCATTGTCGCAAAAAAAGCACACCGTATGCGAAAAACCTGTGTCACTCACGGTTGAGGACTTTGACGATATGGTTGCGTGCGCAAAGGAGAACGGCGTTCTCTTTACCGTACATCAGAACCGCAGATGGGACGTTGACTTCCTCGCTATAAAGAGCCTTATCGACTCCGGCGAGATCGGCGACACTATCAGCATTGAGTCGCGTGTTCAGGGCTCGCGCGGTATTCCCTCCGACTGGAGATGCCACAAGCAGTACGGCGGCGGTATGATCCTTGACTGGGGTGTGCACCTCATTGACCAGATGCTCAAACTTATCCCCGAGAAGATCACGAACGTCTTCTCTGAGGTTACAAACATCACCACCGACGAGGTTGACGACGGCTTCCGCCTTTATCTCACGTTTGAGGGTGGCAAGCGCGCGACCGTTGAGGTAGGTACCTACAACTTTATCGCGATGCCGAGATTTTATATGCAGTGCCGCTCGGGCAGTGCGTTTATCGAGGATTGGCAGAAAAAGTGCCGTGTAGCAAAACTTAAGGCGTGGTGCGAGAAGGAGGTCCTTCCCGTTCAGACGGCGGCGGGCATCACAAAGACGATGGCGCCGAGAGACGAGATCACGATCGACTCCTACGAGATCGAGCGTCCCACCGCTGACGTGCACGACTTTTATCGCAACTTCACCGCTGCTATTGACGGCAAGTGCGAGCAGCTTATCAAAAACTGCGAGGTAAGACGCGTGCTTCTCGTTATGCAGGCGGCGTTCAAATCGGCAGAAAATCTTGAATCTATCAAGGTAAATATCTAAGAAAATCTTACACGGGGTGACTCCAATGGCTTGGAGTCACCTTTTTTATTACCGAGGAATAAAATATGATTATGGAAAACTACAAGAAGAAAGCCACCGCGCTTATAACCAATTTAATGTTTGAATACAAGGCCGATCCAACCGTCGTGCCACACTATCCCGCAAAGGGTGAAACGGTGAAAAAGGACCCGCACACACCACCCTTTGGCGCACCCGAGGCGCACGGAATTTCATCGGCGGCACTTATCGAAATGCTTCGCGCACTGGAAAACGACAAGGAGGTGAGCGTGCACTCGGTTGTCGTGACGAAGGATGGCGAGATGATCGCCGAGGCATCAGCGCCCGGGTACGATGCGGCGCTCCCCCACCTTTCGCACTCGATGTCAAAGACGGTGACGGGAATGCTTATCCACACACTTTTCGACTCGGGTGAGCTTACGCCCGAGAGCCTTGCTTATGAATACTTTCCCGAATTTACGCCGAGAGATGAGAGGATCAAGACGCTGACGGTTGAGCACCTTTTGACGATGTCGAGCGGCGTGGTTTTCGGCGAGGTCGGCTCGGTGACCGAGGTGGAGTGGTGCCGCGCGTTTTTTGAATCGGAGGTGGCGTTTACCCCGGGCGAGAGCTTCACCTACAACAGTATGAATTCATACATCCTTATGCAGATAGCCGACAGGCTTGCAAGAAAAAATCACGGCACCGACGCCCTGACCCTGTTGCAAGAGCGGATATTTTTGCCAATGGGGATAAAAAGCTACCTTTGGGAGAGGGGACCCGAGGGTGTGCCAAAGGGTGGCTGGGGTCTGTATCTCAGTGCAAGAAGCTGGGCGATGCTTGGCATAATGATGCTTAACAAGGGCACCTTTAACGGCCGCCGCATCTTGAGTGAAAATGCGGTAGAGAGCGCAACGAGGGTGTCGGTGAGCGTGCCGCGCGAGGTGAGTGAATACGATTACGGCAGGCAGATATGGGTAGATGGCGAAAGTGGCGATTTTTGCTTCAACGGTATGCTTGGACAAAACGTGTGGGTGTGCCCGAGGGAAGGTATCGTCGTTTCGCTGACGGCGGGCGGATGCGAGCTTATGCAAAGCAGCCCTGCGCTTAAGATAATCAAGGAGCACCTTTTGCACAAAAAGGGAGAGAAGGTGCGCAAACGGGGCAAAAACGCGCGCGAGCTCGAGGCAAAGTGTAAAGATTTCTTTACATCTAGAGAGTGGATAACGTTACACGCCCCCTTGCGTGGGCTTCCATACCTGCTTGGAATAAGGAATAGCACGCCATTCGATAAATCCCTGTTGCCGCTATGCGGAAAGTACCTTTTTCCCGAGAATAATCTCTGTATTTTGCCTTCGTTTGTAAGCGCGATGCAAAACAATTACAGCGGCGGTATCAGGTCGCTTGAGCTTTCAAGATCGGGCTCACTTTTGCGTATGCACGCCTCGGTTGGCTGCGGTGAGATCGATATTGACCTCGGGGCATACGGGTATGCCGAGGGGGTGCTTGTGCAAAGGGGCGAGCGCTTTTTGGTGCTTGGTGCGGTAAGCGCCGAGACCGACGGTGAGGGAAAGGCGACCTACAAGATCGAGCTTATCTTCCCCGAGCTTCCAAACACGCGGCGCATCACCCTGTCGCCATTAAGTGACGGACGTCTCGACCTGCGCTTTTCCGAGGTTCCCGACGAGCGCATCTGTCCCAACCTTATCCACGCCGCAAGTATGACAAATCCCCGTCTCGCTTCCCTTTTCGCGATGCTTGAGCGCACGCTCGGACACGATTATCTGATAGGAAGAATGAGCGAGCTTTTCACCGCCGAGATAACCGCGGTTTCCACGTCTTCACCAAGCCTTGACACCCTTTTAGCCGAGGAGAACGAGCGCGCCGAGGCAAGGGTCAACTCCTCACGCCTTGTGAGGTCTATTATCTCCCGTTTTGCTGCCGAAACACCACAAAACAGCGAAAAAGAAGCTAATATTTGTGCAAAAATGTCAAATTTCTGGGGCAAACTTAGGCGCCGATAAAGCAAGCTGACATTGACTTTTTACACTCAAGAGTGTAAAATATAATTAGCAAACAAAAATTTCGGCTAAGGAGAGAAAGCAATGAAAGCAACGAAAAGATCCTTATTGCTCCTTTTGTGTGTTGCAATTCTCGTTGTAGGCGCGCTCGTTTTGTCCGCCTGCTCGAAGGAATGCGCCCACACCTGGGGTGATTGGAGCGAAACAACCGCCGCTACCTGTATAGCGGAGGGCACCGAGACCCGCACATGTAGTGCGTGCGGAGAAACGGAAACCCGTGCAATAAGCACGGTAGCGCACAACTTCTCCACCTACACACCCGACGGCAATGCGACCTGTATCGCCGACGGAACCAAAACGGCAACCTGTACCACCGCGGGCTGTAACGCCAAGGACACGGTAGCCGACCCCGACTCGAAGACACCGCACGTCTTTACCGAGTATACCTCGAACGGCGATGCCACCTGTCAGGCTGACGGCACTAAGACCGCAACCTGTGCTACCGATGGCTGTAACGCTACCGAGACGGTAACCGACACGGGCTCGAAGAAGGCACACGCATTTACCACCTATCATTCGGATAACAACGCCACCTGTCAGGCTGACGGCACCAAGACCGCGACCTGTGACTACTTTGGCTGTACCGAAACCGATACCGTGACCGACACCGGCTCGAAGAAGACCCACTCCTTCACAAGCTACACATCCAACGGCGATGCGACCTGCGTGCTTGACGGCACCAAGACCGCCGTATGTGACTTTGACGGCTGTGAGGAGCGCGACACCATCGAGGACGAGGGCTCAAAGCTTGGCCACGATTGGGACAAGGAGCTCACCTGTACTACCGGCCACGTATGTACGAGGGTCGGTTGTGATGCTGAGGAAGCGGCACTCGGCCACAATTACACCGTCGTTGGCGGTACTCCCCTCACCTGTGAGCAGGATTCCACCACAATTTACGCCTGCCAGAACGGTTGCAGCGATATGTTCACCGTTACCAACGCCCTTGCGCCCGGACACGCAGTATCCGAGTGGGTATTTGACCACGAGGAATTTATCGGCGAGTGCACCTACGTGCTTACCTATGCCGGCATCTGCGCAAACAAGAGCTGTAGCCAGACCGTATACAAGACCGAACAGGCAGAGCGCCACACCCTTAAGTCCGCAATTCACACCGATGCGACCTGCTCTACCCCCGGTAAGAAGCTTATCACCTGTTCGGGTTGTAGCTACGAGGCGTATGAGAACTACACCAACCCCGACGCACACGTATGGACGGTCAAGTCGGTTGACGGCAACGTGACTACCTACGAGTGCTCCGAATGTGGCACCACCAAAACCGCCATCACCGCAACCGAACAAACCGAGACCACGGTTGACAAGGACACCCTTGCAAACGTTGGCGAGGTCGAGCTTAAGGATGCGAGCATCGCACTTGACGACAAGACCCTTGGCGGTCTTGAGGGCGAGGTTCAGATCTCTGCAGGCACGCTTGAAGGCAAGGACCTTGATGCGGTTATCGGTCAGCTTGGCGACAAGCTTGATCAGATCGGCAACAACCCCATCTACAACTTTGGACTTAACGATGCAAACGGCGCCGTTTCCAACTTTGACGGCTGGGTAACGATCAGAGTTCCCTACACCCTCGAGGACGGCGAGGACGTTGACTCCATCGCGGTATGGTTCATTAACGAAAAGGGCGAGGTCGAGTCCATCGAGGCTACCTACGACAACGGCTACGCAGTATTCTCGACCAATCACTTCTCCTACTACACCGTAACAAGACTTACCCCCGCTGAAAGATGCGAGCTTTACGGCCACTCCTATAAGGAGACCGTTGTAAAGGCGACCTGTGTTACCGACGGCTACACCCTTAAGGTCTGCCAGCGTTGCGGCCACTCTGCAAAACAGATCACCGGCAAGGCTACCGGCCACACCATCACCACCGTGACCACCCCTGCAACCTGTACCGAGAGCGGAAGTGCAACCCACTCCTGTGCAAACTGCGATTACGAAAGAGTTGAAAAGATCGCTCCCGCCGGACACACCTGGTCCGTGACCGACAGCGAGGAGGCAACCTGTAAGAAGGCGGGCTTCACCGTTTACACCTGCTCGACCTGTCAGGCAAGCTACAAGACGGTGATCGCACAGAAGGCGCACTCCTACACCGACACAGTAACCAAGGCTACCTGTACTACCGACGGCTACACCACAAGAGTTTGTGAGTGGTGCCAGTACACCGTAACCGTAAATAAGATCGCGGCACTCGGCCACGATTATAAGACCACCACCGTCCCGAACGGCTGTACCACCGAGGGCTACACTCTTCACGATTGCTCTCGCTGTGACTCCAGCTACAAAACGGACATCATACCTCCCTCTCACACCTGGGATATCGCACAGCCCACCTGCGGTAAGGGTCAGACCTGTATCGTATGTGGCGCGGGCGGACAGTCTGCAACCGGTAATCACACTATGGAAAACGGCATCTGTACCGTTTGCGGCACCGGATGCAAGCACACCTTTAACGCGGTCGTAACCGATCCCACCTGTACCGAGGTTGGCTTTACCACCAACACCTGTACTGCCTGCGGCGTGGTTGAAAAGACCGACTACAAGGCGGCACTCGGACACAGCGGCGCACTCGTTTGTACCGTTTGCGGCGCCGAGACCGTTCCCGAGGATTACTACACCAATATTCTTGAATCCCTCCTTAACGAGCAGTACACTATCGTGATCGATTCGTTGAAGGTTGAGGACGGTATCGAGGTTATCGACAGTGAGATCTTCGTATCTATCGCTGAGGGACTTGACGGCTACGGCACCGTACATATCAAGTCATACGGCATCACCTCCACCTTCCGCGCGTTCATCGACGACGGATACGTTTACCTTTGCGGAGAGGACACCCAGTCCCTTACCCAGAGCGAAGACGTTTATATGAAGGCTCCCCTCTTCTCCTTCGCTTCCACAATGGGCGGTATGTCAGCGTCCAGCTACTCAATCCTTCTCCTTTCCACCAACACCGAGGCGATCAGTTGGATCAACGACACCGCCATTCCCTTCCTTCTTAATCTTACTAAGGACGGCAAGGACGAGGCAAACCTCGTTGCAAAGAAGGTTGTCGAGCTTATTGCAGACGTTGAGGCAGTTGACGGCGACCTCGTTATCACTCCCAGCCTTGAAAAGATAAAGGCGCTTAATGCAAGACTTGCGACCGAGACCGTCAGCCAGATCGTTGACGCCGAGTTTGGCGAGGGCGCATACGACGAGTTTAACAGCAAGGTAGAGGCGTTCTTTGATCGCACTCTTGGCGAGCTTATCGACAATGCGAAGGCAAACGGCGCAGACGTTATCGCGCTTATTGACTCGATCGACGCACTTCTTACCGGCATCGCGGGCGAGAAGGTCACCATTTCCGATCTTATGGAGCTTGAAGGAAGCCTTCAGGATCTTCTTAAGAGCGACGAGCTTCGCGCTACTACCGTATCCGAGCTTGCAGATATGCTCTTTAAGGGTATGGGCGGCGAAGAGGTACATCCTATGCCAGGCGAGCCTCCCAAGGAAGATGTTGGCGACGTCGTTATCACTCCTAAGTCTAAGGATATAGTAACCGACGGCACCGTAGGCGGCGATTACGTTGAGCCTACTCCCGAGGAAGAAACAAGCATCAAGAGCCGTGTTCTTGAAATTATCAAGCAGCTCAAGGATATGACCGTTTACGAGGCTATGGGCTACGAGGGCACCGATGCCGAGACCGTAAAGGCGGTTGAGGATAAGATCGTTGAAGTATTTGAAATGATCGACCTTACCGTCAAGACCGACAGAAACGGAACGCTCCTCTCAGTTGATCTTGTGCTTAAGGACTTCTGTGACATATCTATCGTTGCGGACTACGTAAGCACCTTTGATTACTCCGTAATTAAGGACACCGCTAACGAAAAGACCGACATCACGATCGACCCGAATTACGTCACCGGCACCTCCGGCAACTACAATTACGTATTTGAAATTGACAAGGACGGCAAGATCACCGGCGTTTGGTACGAATATACCTCAAATCACAAGCAGCCCTTCAAGCTTGGCGACACCGAAGGCGGCAAGAAAGTTGAATACTACCTTGTTCAGTCCTCCGTTACAAACTACACCATCACGTCCGGAATAAACGATTGCCTGATCGCAACCCACTCCGACTGTGGCGACTGGATAGGCGTGGCAATATCGGCGATCGGAACCTACGAAAGAACGAGCTCGTATTACCTTGAGGTGTACGAAAACGGCGTGCTTGTTGAAACGATAACCGATCCCGATGTTATCAACAAGCTGGCTGGCTTCTACTTTTCAGGCGGCGAAGAGGAGTCTCACACCAGCTATATCTCCGTACTCTTCTTCCTCAATCCCAAGACCGGCGAGATCGCAAACTTTGGCGACGGCGATACCCTTCACGCATATGAAGAGGACACCGCAAAGCACAAGCCCGCAGTTGGCTGTGAGGGCGTTGGCGAGCGTCACTACTTCTGTACCGCGTGTGGCGAAACTATGGTTATCAGCTACACCAACGGCCACGACTTTGAGTGGACCTACGAGCTTGTAGATGGTGCTACCAGCTGTCTTGACGGCATTATTGAAAAGTACACTTGTACCGAATGCGGCAAGGTTAATTCGCAGTCTATCATGAAGGGTTATCACCTCGGCGTTGGTCAGAAGATCGACCTTTCCGGCTTTGGTGTATGCTCTCATCACGAGATATTCAACGACACCTGCGTTTGCGGCGAAAATAGCTACATTCATCACTACGGCCTTGATTGGCTTTACGACAACACGTACGGCTGTCGCGAGTGCGGCCTTACCTTCAGCGAGGAATACACTATGACTCCCGGCGAGGGCTGCACGATGAACGTTATCACCGTCATCGTAATAGCAAAGAACGGCGAAACCATCTACACAAGCACCCGTGAATATACCACCGAAAATCACGATCACAGAATCAACGTGACCCTGCTTCCCGGCTCGACCACCTGCGAGGACGGCGTTTCCGTGATCGAGTACTGCACCAAGTGCGGTATGATCACACACGAATATACGGAATATAATCACGTTACGTTTGAAAAGGTTATCGCAGACCTTGGACAGTACGGCAGCGTTTGCGGCACTTATATTTACACCTACGGTTGTGCTTGCGGATATTACGACAAGAACGACCAGATAAGCATTGGCGGCAAGTGCGAGTTTGAACAGGTAAACGAGTACTGGAACGACTGGTGCGATAATCTGTACAAGTACACCTGTGCAGTAACCAAGCCCGCCTGCGGATTTACTCTTTACGAGCGTGCATACTTCACCGAAACCGTATGCGGCAGAACCTGCTATCGCGAGTACTACACCATCGACTCTAACGGCGGCAAGGTTGTAATTTACAATTGCGTCACAAGCGAAGAGACCTACCACGCATACGAGACCGCTGACGAAGTTAAGAATCCCACCGAGCATCCCTGCCTTTGGTACGTTGTAAGAACCGAGAGATGCGCAAAATGCGGACACACCAACGAGTATATCGGCTATGACTTCATCCACAGTGAACGAGATCATACCGACGGCTGGTACTGTGATAATTGCGATCACGGTCACCATTACTACTATGACGGCGACGGCAACTGTATAAGACAGGTCTCGGTCTTTTGGAATGTAAACGGCGACAACACTGTAAGCAAGAGCACCGAAGAGTACAACTGGATGTACTACCTTGACTATTCCTTTGAAACCCTTTACTTCGCCTCTTTTGAGCAGTACGTCGTTAACGGTATGAAGCTCAATATGACCTCCTCCGACTGGTCACGCATAACCCGCGACTACGACTTCAGCGGCGTTTGTCAGGTTACCGAAACGTTTGAATCCTCTTACAAGGGTGAAGAGTATACCGAAACCCGCAAAGGATGCGTGCACTTCACCCATTCTGAGCTTATCCCCGCAACCTGTACTCAGCCCGGCGTTATGGCACAGACCTGTCTGATCTGCAGCAATATGACCACTTATAATACCGAGCCCTACTGCCACGAGTGGACCTGGTATTGGAAGGACGAGTGCTACGTTTGTATAAGATGCGGACTTAAGAACGCAAACGGCGCAAGCGGCGCCATCGTTCTTGAGGATGCGAGCGACCTTGACGGGGACGACGACACCTACATCATCGGCTACTACTTCCGCGACTTTGGCGACAAGTATGAGTTCCTTTACGCTATCACCCTTGTAAACGAGTGGGGCGAGGAGCTTGCATTTATCGACCTTGAAGAGTTCGGAATTGAGATCACCCCTTGGGGTGACGGAAACTACATCACCTTCTCGAAGTCGGCGGTTATTAACGCTGCAAAGCAGCTCGGCTTCAGCGAGGATCAGTACGATATTCGCCTCTCCTTCGTTCCTATCGGTTGGTATGACGATCTTGATTACGCTATAACCTTTGAGGTTATGTCCAAGACCGACGACGTATGCACCGATCACCTTGAGGGCAGGGACGGCTACTGCGTATTCTGCGGCGAGAAGTGCGTTGACGAGTGCAATCACTGGTACGTTGACGGCTGGTGTGAGTACTGCGGACAGCGCGACCCCAATTACTATGAGTGCAAGCACTGGTACGTTGACGGCTGGTGCGAGTACTGCGGACGGCGCGACCCCAATTACACTGACGACTGCAAGCACAAGTTTGACGAAAAGGGCTACTGTGTGCTTTGTGGCTTCTATAATGGCGGCGACGGCTGCTTCCACGAAAACACCACCACCCAGCGCGAAAAGCCCACCTGTACCGAGAGCGGTCGCAAACTTGTGATCTGCGCCGACTGTGGCATCGTGCTTTCTGAGGATTATCTTGCGCCCTACGGCCACACCTACTTTGACGGCATCTGCAAGTACTGCGGACAGTACGAGAATATCGGCGGCTGCGAGGAGCACATATTCAACGCTATGGGCGTTTGTATCAACTGCGGTTACGGCGGCGAGGTCGTTGATTGCAAGCACCCCGATCTCATAGTTGAGGAAATGCCCTCAAACTGCCAGAGTGGCGGCTACAAGATCGAAAGATGCGCTAAGTGCGGCGTCATCGTTTACGAGGAACACTGGGCACCCACCGAGCACCAGTACGGCGGCGGCAAGTGCATCTTTTGCGGCCAGCCTGAGGGCGGTGAAGCAGAGTGCGCACACAAGTTCGACGAAAAGGGATACTGCGTGCTTTGCGGCTTCTACAAGGGTGGCAACGATTGCAACCACGAGAACGTCAGAACCGAAAATTATGATGCCACCTGTGAAAGCTTTGGTTACATAAGAAACTTCTGCAACGACTGCGGAGTGATGATTAACAGCTACGAGATCGCTCCTTACGGTCACAACTATGAGGGCGGCTATTGTCTGAAGTGCGGCGCTAAGGAGGGCGAGATAGTCGAGCCCGAAATGAAGGTCCTTTACGTATATTCCGATTATATGGAAGAGCACGATGAAAAGGGCAACGTCGTAATGTGGGCAGAGATAACCGTATCTCTTTGCGAGAACAAGATGGCTTACTACGTTCTCACCTTGTATGACTGTATCACAGGCACACAGGAAGTACAAAAGCTTGAGGGCGAATGGCAGGATTGGCACACCATGGACGGTATGATTATTTTCAGAGTTTGTATCGACATGATAGGCAACCCCTCATTCTACCTCAACGAAAAGGGCGAGCTTGAAATTTACGAGGGTAACGAGGGCGGCGATGCATATGACTGCCCTCACGAAAACACCTATACCGATCGCCAAGCTCCTAATTGTACCGCAGGCGGATATACCTTTATATACTGCAGCGACTGCGGACGACTTCTTTCGGAGAAATATCTCGATCCCTACGGCCATCGTTTTGATAACGGCGCTTGTAAATACTGTGGCGTGACCGAGGAAGAAGCAGAAATCTGCAAAGAGCACGTTGACTACGACATGAACGGCTGGTGCGACAAGTGCGGTACTGAAGTTGGCTTTATAAACAACTGCAAGCACGAGGAAATCTACGTTGAGGAGAAGATGCCCAGCTGCACCGAGCCCGGTTACAAGATCGAAAGATGTGGCAAGTGCGACATCATCGTTTACGAAGAGCATTGGGCACAAAGCGAGCACTGGTTTGAAAACGGTAAGTGCGTATACTGTGGCACTGAGGAAGGCGAATACGAATGCCAGCATCTGTTCAACGATAAGGGATATTGCATGTGGTGCGGCTTTTTCGGCGGTAGTGTTGAAGGCTGCGAGCATCCCGAGTTTTACACCGAGGAAACCTCAGCAACCTGCTACGCAGACGGTACGATAAGAACGATCTGCAAGGTATGCGGATACATCTCCAACGAGATCTATATTCCCAAAACAGGTCATGCATTTGAGGACGGTAGATGCGTTTGGTGCGGTGATTCCGAGTTTGGTGACGAGTGCAATCACAAGTTCGACGAGATGGGCTACTGTGTGCTTTGCGGCTACTACGCCGGCAACGGTGAGGTCATCATTTGTGAGCACAAGGAGATCTTACACGACGAGTGCCCTGCAACCTGCACCGATATGGGTTACTCAAGAGAATTCTGTGCGATGTGCGGCATCGTCCTTTTTGAGGAATACTGGGAACCCACCGGCCACTTTTTTGAGGGTAGCAAATGCATGAACTGCGGCCAGCCTGATGACCCCTACGCTGGTGAGGAGGGCGGCGTTACCGGTAGCGGCACCGCTGAAGATCCTTACGTAATTTCTGCGTTTCCCGCAGAGCTTATCCTTGGTGCGCAACACGACGTATACGTAACCTACACCGCTAAAGGAACCCAGACTATCGTTATCTTCTATCCCCAAGGCTGCTACGTCTCCGGTCTTCCCGCAGATGCAGTTAAGGATGCCTATACTATGACCTACACCTTTACGCTTGAGGCAGGAACTACCATCACGTTCAACCTCTGGACTTCGGGCATTAATACTTACACCTACACCTTCGAGCTTATAGCTTCCACCACTCCCGACGACGGCTACGTTGACGGCGAGTACGGCGAGGGCGAATACGGCTGTGCACACGAGTACGACGAAAACGGAATGTGTGTAATTTGCGGTAAGTTCTTCAAGGAAAACGACTTTGTAGTTGTTGGCTAAATCAATAACATAAAAAAGAGCGCCCCGGCAGAATCTCTGTCGGGGCGTGTTATTTGGCGAAAACGGCTTGCAAAAGTCGCGCGCGAGTGGTATAATGGAGGGGAGAATAAAGCAAAACGGAGTCAGAAATGGCAAGGATACAGGAAATAACCGATTTTAATGCGCCCGAGCTTGACGTTTTCGTCAGGTTGACGGGTGCGCAGCTGAGAAACAAGCTTGAGCCCGAAAAGGGCGTGTTTATAGCCGAGAGCCCGACCGTTATTGAGGTCGCTTTGAACGCGGGGTGCGTACCCGTGTCACTTTTAACCGATAAAAGACTGATAAACGGAGCAGTCGCGGGCATCATTGACCGCCTTGGTGACGAGGTGCCCGTATATACCGCAGAGCGTGATATGCTCACCGCACTTACGGGGTTTGAGCTTACGCGCGGTGCGCTTTGTGCGATGAGGCGCCCTGCACCTCTGGGCGTTGAGGAGCTGTGCCGCGGGGCACGCAGAATTGCGGTGCTTGAGGCGGTGACCGACTCGACCAATATCGGCGCACTTTTTCGCTCGGCGGCGGCGATGCACATTGATGCGGTGCTTATAACGCCGACCTGCTGCGATCCCTTGTGTCGCAGGGCGGTAAGAGTGAGCATGGGCACCGTTTTTCAAATACCGTGGGCAAAAATCGGCGACACTCCCGCCGATTGGCCAACCAAGGGCCTCGAAAGACTTAACGCCCTTGGCTTTAAGACTGCGGCTATGGCACTGACCGACGAGTCGGTAAGCATTGACGACCCACGCCTTATGGCGGAGGAAAAATTGGCAATCATCCTCGGCACAGAGGGTGACGGTCTTTCAAAGAGCACTATTGCAAACAGCGATTACACGGTAAAGATTCCTATGGCGCACGGCGTTGATTCGCTCAACGTTGCGGCGGCAGGCGCAGTTGCCTTCTGGCAGCTGACGAGGTGAGATCATTTCG
>JAZRAF010000150.1:0-2498 GCA_045634425.1 Eubacteriales bacterium
ATCCTTTACATCGAAAACGTGGTCGAGGTACACTCTGCCGCCGCGCTCTCGCATAAGGGCAATACCTTTTGCTCCGCGATTGATACGACGGTTCAACGGCTCTTTGTGCCAAGTGTCGAAGTCCGCGCAAGCGGTAGCAAAGGGGCGTTGAGCGTAGATCAGCACTTGGTCTTCAAACGGATACTTGTATTGATATGAAGCCGAGTGCAAAAAGGCTCGCCAAGCTACCGAGTCCGAGGTAACGTCTTTGATTGTCCTTTTATAAAGTTCGGTAATAAAGTCTTTTTTACTCAGCATACTTCGTCCTCCTTCTTTTGATTTTAACGGGCATCACGACTTGATACCCGTGCATTTTTCTCCGTGGGGAAATCCCACCCATAAACCTTACCGATTGTCGGGCCGAGCTTATCGGTCAGACGGTCGATCTGCTCCTGCGTTGCTTTGCCTTCATAAATGTCGGCAAGCAAGTCATCGCGCTCGTAGTCCTCAACACCGTCCTTGAAGGTGCGGTAATAATAGTGGTTGCTCCCGTCGTGGTGTATCTGCGTGGAACGGAACTCTCCGTCGCTGTCAACATACCATTGGGCGTAGTCGTAGGGAGAATAAAGGCAATCCGCCACGTTGCCCGATTTGATGATACCGTATCCCGAAAATCGACCGTTCCAACGACCTATATCCGCTATTGCAATGATCTCAGAATTACATTGAATATCGAGGTTGGAACGCTCATCGTCGAGATAGCCGTTATTGGTATCATACATTATATCGGTAAGCTGTTCTTCGGTGTAGTCGGGATATTCCTCGCGCAGCTCCGTAAAGTCTTTCAAGTCGAGGTCGGTATTCGACCATATCATACGCCTTTCGGGAAAGGGCGTGACCGTCGCTCCGAGGTTCTGCATACATTCCGCAAACTGACAGATGTGGTACGGGGTATGACCTACGATAACGTGATATTCGTCGATGAACTTGCAGGTCAAAGCCTTTTTCTCACCGTCGGGATAGGATATAAGGATCTGTTCGCCATCCTTGATTTTGAAACGCTCGTTGTAATGGGGATCAATAAATCTAATCTCCTTTGGATCGTTCAATGTGGCTTCGTCATTCACGGCAATAACGCCGTGGATATTCTGTACTACATAACCCATCAACGTTCCTCCCGTTTCTGAATTTTCTTCAAGAGCTTGCCGTCCTTATCGTAGTTCTTGGGGTTGGCAGCGGGTACGTTCCAACCGAACATCGAGCCTGCGAGCATAGCTTCTGCTTGGGCAGGGGTAACACCCATTTTCTCGTTCAGCTCCTTGGCGGTCTTGTTGCTCTCGTCCTCTCGCACGGGGGCATATCCACTCTCGGCAAAGTCAATTCTGATCAGCTTTCCCTCGGTAGGGAGATAGCCGTAGCAGAACGTGGGCAATCCACGGTCGGTAGCGAGCTTATTCATCAACTTATGTTTATCGAAACAAAAGCAATAAAAGTTGTAGTCGCCGTGAACGGGAGTACATCTCAGATAAAAGGCGTAATCTCTCGTAAGAATACGAAAGCCCCACGCGCTATCCTTATAAATACTTTCCGTGAGCTTGCAATCGTGCTTGTCGTGAGCATAGTTGAACATATGGCATCTGCCCGAAAGAACTTGACCTTCGCCGCGAAGCTCGTTGATAACTGCATCAAGGATCAAACCGAAATGCTCGTCGTTCAGTTCGTGGCAGGTGTGCTTAAACCACGTTGTCCAAAACTCTTTGCCCGAACCGAAATCACCGCGCAAATGCCCGATGCAACCGTAATCTCTCGTTTCATTTTCTATGGCGAAAAAGAGTTGGCGTTCCTCTTTGAGCTTAACTGATTCCAACCTCATACTCATTCCTCCTTTTTCTCGTCCTTACTCGCTTCTACAAAGAACTCAAAGAGCTTTCGCCCCTTGATTGCCGCCTGCAATTCGCAAACGGCGTGAAGGTCTGCAACGGTAATGCCGGGGATTGCAAGCGCGTCTTTGAGTTCAAGCGAAGTGACCGCCTTTTCGGTCGTGATACCCATTTCGATAAGACGGGTTACAACCCGCACACTCGTTTTATTTACAGTAGCCATTATCTTTCCTCTCTTTCGTCTTTCTTTTTCTTCTCGCGTGTATTCACGGACTTCTTGAAGGATAGCTCCGCTTCGGCGCGCTCATACATATCTCGCATAGCCGCGTCCTTGTCGTTCATATAATGCCCCCAATAGTAGCCGCGCTGCTTCTGATATTCCCAAGTAACGAACATAGAGGGAGCGTGAACATTTTGTCCTACAACAAACTCTACGTCACCTACGGGAAGGGTGGCTATAATCTCATAGCCTGCGTTGATACGCTTGTTTTCGTTATCTTGCATCATCACGATTTTTCCTTTCTTTCGCTTGTCTTTTTTCATAGTCGGCTCTTGCTTTTGCAAGGTGTTCCTTGGCAAAGTCGGGGATTTTATCTTCGGGAACTTCGCCCAAGACCTCGTATCTCTCAATGCGGGTAT
>JAZRAF010000151.1:0-5791 GCA_045634425.1 Eubacteriales bacterium
TTTTGTTTGTCGTCCCGAAGCCGTAGTTACCTACGGCGAGCCCGGAGGCAAACGGAAATAGAAAAGACGGCATCGCTGCCGTCTTTTCGTTTATGCAAATTTTTTCGTGTTGTTTGACGGGGAAAATTAAGAGCAAAAATCACCGTTTAGAGTTCCCGAAAGCGTGCCGCATTTTACACCTTAAATTTTTAGCAGAAATTTTTGTTTGTCGTCCCGAAGCCGTAGTTACCTACGGCGAGCCCGGAGGCAAACGGAAATAGAAAAGACGGCATCGCTGCCGTCTTTTCGTTTATGCAAAAATTTACGTGTAAAATTATGCAAGCTCTGCGAAGTACTTGATAGTTCTAACCATCTGAGAGGTGTAGGAGTTCTCGTTGTCGTACCAAGAAACAACCTGTACCTGATAGGTATCCTCGTCGATCTTTGCAACCATGGTCTGGGTAGCATCGAAGAGTGAACCGTATCTGATACCGATAACGTCGGAAGAAACGATCTCGTCGGTGTTGTAGCCGAAGGACTCGGAAGACTGAGCCTTCATTGCTGCGTTAACGGACTCAACGGTAACGTCCTTGCCCTTAACTACTGCAACAAGGATGGTGGTAGAACCGGTGCAGGTAGGAACTCTCTGAGCAGAGCCGATAAGCTTGCCGTTGAGCTCGGGGATTACAAGACCGATAGCCTTTGCAGCGCCGGTAGAGTTGGGAACGATGTTCTGTGCGCCTGCACGTGCACGGCGGAGGTCACCCTTTCTGTGAGGACCGTCAAGGATCATCTGGTCACCGGTGTATGCGTGAACGGTGGTCATGATACCGGACTGGATAGGAGCGTAGTCGTTAAGAGCCTTTGCCATAGGAGCAAGGCAGTTGGTGGTGCAGGATGCAGCGGAGATGATCTTGTCATCAGCGGTAAGAGTGTCATTGTTTACGCCGTAAACGATGGTCTTAAGATCCTTGCCTGCGGGAGCAGAGATAACAACCTTCTTTGCGCCAGCGTTGATGTGAGCCATAGACTTCTCGGTGGAGCAGTAGAAGCCGGTGCACTCGAGAACTACGTCAACACCAAGCTCGCCCCAAGGACAGTTAGCAGCGTCCTTCTCAGCGTAGATCTTGATGGTCTTGCCACATACGGTGATGCTGTCCTCAGTGTTGGTAACAGTGTCAGCGTACTCGTATCTGCCCTGTGCGGTGTCATACTTAAGAAGATGAGCGAGCATCTTAGGGCTGGTGAGGTCGTTGATAGCTACGATCTCGTAGCCCTCAGCACCGAACATCTGTCTGAATGCGAGACGACCGATACGGCCAAAGCCGTTAATTGCAACCTTTACGTTTGCCATTGGTAAAATCCTCCAATAATATAATTTATTTTTTTAGTCTAAATTTGCGGGTGCGGTGGTTACCCTTCCACACCATTTTATATTCTAGCACATTTCTTTTCAATATACAATAGTATTTGCCTAATTTTTATCAAATTTGTTAGTTTCTTTGAATTATCGGGTACTTTGGGGCGCTTTTTTGGTGATTATTTGGTTAGTTTTGCACATTTTTTACGTACGGGCGATAATATTTACGTGTACGCGGGCGGGGGTTGACAAACGGCGGCGAATTTGCTATAATATCTAGGACTGGGTGGGGCAATCGCGCGGTATGTTGCCGAAAGGTATTACCGTGAGGAAAGTCCGGGCATCACAGGGCAGGATAACGGATAACGTCCGCCGAGGGCGACCTCCGGGAAAGTGCAACAGAAATAGACCGCCGCGCTTTGCGGTAAGGATGGAAAGGCGAGGTAAGAGCTCACCAGTTTCTATGGTAACATAGATCCGCTGTAAACCCTATCCGATGCAACACCTCGATATACCGAAGCCCCGCTTCGGATGCGGCCCGCATATTTCGTGGTGGCAGAGCCGACAAGGCTTGAACTTGGCAGTAATGGCAAGTGAAGATAGATGATTGCTGTGTCGAAAGACATACAGAACCCGGCTTATAAGCCCAGTCTTTTTTTACAATTTTCGTGGCGGCGCATTTGGGCGCAACCGAATAAAAAACACAGGTGTTTTTTTGCCTTGCGAGTCGCGACGTTTATTATTGTTTCTTCAAAATTAATACTGTCACAAAGTGCTGTGCGATAGAATAAACTATTATCGGCGCGGCACTTTTATTTGATTTTTTCCATTGTCGCGCGTAATGGGAGATTTTATGCGCGATTTCATCTACCGCGGACGGCGGATACAGAGTGTCGGATTTTTTGGTTTTGGAAGATCGAATCTTGGTGTCAGGGAGTATCTTGACAGGGAGTTTTCGGGGCTTAGGTACGTATTGAGATCCGACGGGCCGTGTGAGGCTATGGGATTTGAGCGTGTGACGTATGGCGATGGGGCGTATGCCGAGCCGTACGAGGACGTGGTCTTTATCTCACCGGGGGTGAGGCGCGACAGGCCGGGGCTTTTGGCGATGGCGGAGCGAGGCGTTATTCTCTCCTCTGATGCGGAGTTATTTTGCGAGTGTGCAGACCTGCCGATTTTTGCGGTGAGCGGATCGGACGGCAAGAGCACGACGGTGACGCTGGCATCAAGGATGCTTGGTGCGCCGGCTATCGGAAACATCGGAGTTGCGATGTCACCGTTTATTGGGCGAGGGGCACTTCCCTGTGTGGTTGCGGAGCTATCGAGCTTTCAGCTTACAGGTTGGGAGCCAAGTGTATATCGCGCGGTGATAACGAATATTTCGCCAAATCATTTAGATTGGCACCGCTCATACGAGGAGTATATTTCGGCTAAGGAGAACCTGCTAAAAAAGGCACGCGAGCGAGTATTTAACCTTGACTGCGAGGTATCACGCGAGCTTGCGGGCAGGTATCGGGCAGATATCGCATACTCGGCGAAAATGAGCGCAAAAGAGATGATAAATGCCGCTAATGCTGACGTATATATCGGCATAAGTGGCGATCATATAGAGGCAAACGGGGTGAAAATTCTTCACACGGGTGCCATCCAATTAAAAAACGAGCATAATTTGAGCAATATTTTGTGCGCTATATCGCTTGTGCACGGGCACGCGGAAGAGGATGATATCAAGCGTGTGGCGAGCGAGTTTTCGGGCCTTTCTCACAGGTGTGAGGAGGTGGGAAAATGGGGCGGTGTGCGCTATATTGACTCATCGATCGACTCGACGCCAAAGAGGTGTGCAACGACGCTTTCCTCCCTTTCTGGAGAGTGGATCGTGATACTCGGAGGACGGAGCAAGGGCCTTGATTACCGCGAGATAATCGAGCCTTTAAGGGCGCGGGCGAGGCTGGCGGTTTTGACCGGAGAGAGCGGAAAAGAGATCGAGCAGATACTGCGCGGAAGCGGCATTCGGTATATTTACGAGGCCGATTTTGAGCGTGCGGTGACGGTAGCGAGTGAGGCTGCGACGGGTGCGGCGGGAGTTATTCTCTCCCCTGCTTCGACGAGCTTTGACCGATTTTCGAGCTTTGAGGAGCGCGGAAATTACTTTAAGAAAATAATCAGGAAATTACATAACGAGGACTAAGAAAAAATGAAAAAGATCATTTGCGCGGCACTTGCGGTGCTGATGCTGTTCAGCCTTGTGGGCTGCGGTGAATCGAGTGACGTTCCCGACGGAATGCAGCTTATATCCGGCTCGGATGCTTTGGGATATTATTTCTACGCGCCCGAGGAGTGGCAGTCGGCAAACCTTGGCGGTGTTGCGGCAACTTATATTTCGGCGGTCAACACCACGTCGGTAACCTTCACCGAGGTTGACAAGTCGAATTTTGCCATCGAGGACGACACGATGAGCACTGAGGACTATTTCCTGTATCATTACTTCAATGATACGAAGGGTGAGTTCCCTGCTGATACGGTATACGGTGACAAGTGTGGCGAGGAGCGCCTTTTCGGTGCGCAGGATTACCGTGCTGACAAGGCCGTGATCTACACCTACACATACAAATACAACGAGGTAACCTACGGATTTATGCAGTACTTTGCGGTGCATAACGGCGACTGCTTTATCCTTACCTACTCGGCAATATACGAGGTTATCAAGGGCTACGAGCAGTCGAGATACGACGAGTATCTTGAGATGGTGACCAAGATCGTTGAGAATTTCCGCTTCGTTGACAAGAGCAGTGAGGTTGGTGGCGCTGAGAGCTACCCTGCCGACGAGTACAGACTTGTGAGTGATGCAAAGATCGCGGGATTTGAGTTTTACGCACCCGGCTCGTTTATGCTTGACTACTCCTCTGCTATCGTGAGCGTTACCGCGGCAGACGGATCTAACGTTAATCTGACCGAGTCGATGGGTACGGGAGTTACGCCGAAGGCGTACTTTGAGGACAGGCTCAAGGAGCTTGGCGCGATTGCGACCGATATAACCGTGATAAAGCAGGACGAGGCGGCGAAGCTTGGCAACGTGCCCGAGGTGCTTGGCAGCAATACGATGACGAATTTCGCATTTGCATACGAGTACACCTACGTTTTCGGCGGCGAGATCTATCACGTTTATCAGATACTTGCGGCTGAGGGCTGGCTTCTTAACGCTGACGGCTACGTGTTTACCTACACTGCGAAGGAAGCAAACTACGAGAAGCACCTTGATGAAGTTAAGACTATGATCGAAAAGGTTGTTTTTAAATGATTAAGAGCATTTATCTTGACAATAGTGCCACGACGAGGATCTCGGACGTGGCACTTGCCAAATACAACGAGGTTTCGCTTGGAAACTTCGGAAATCCGTCCTCGCTTCACGGGCTTGGCTTTAATGCGGAGCGCGAGATCGAGGCGGCAAGAAAGAACATACTTACGTCCCTCGGTGTGCGCGATGCATCGGTTATTTTCACCGCTTCGGGAAGCGAGGCGAACAACCTTGCCCTGATCGGCCGCGCCCTGGCAAAGGAGCGCTATATGCGCGGTGCGAAGATCATCACCACAGAGGGTGAGCACGCATCGGTGGACGAGCCCCTTGCCAGGCTTGAGAAGATGGGCTTCCGTATTGCGAAGATACCCACGGTAGGCGGCAGACTTGACCTTGATGCGCTCAGACGCGAGATGACGGGCGACGTTATCCTTGTGAGTATGATGATGGTCAACAACGAGACGGGCGCACTTTACGATATCAAGGGTGCGGCGGCTATCGTTAAGGCGGGTGCGAAGGATGCGCTCGTGCATATTGATGCAACGCAGAGCTATATGAAGATGCCGATGAATATGCGCACCTTGGGTGCGGATATGATCACGATCTCATCGCACAAGATCGGCGGTCCTAAGGGCGTTGGCGCTTTGGTTGTCGGAAGTGCGGTGATGAAGGCAAAGGGTCTTGCGCCTATAATTCTTGGCGGCGGTCAGGAGGGCGGTATGAGATCGGGCACGGAGAACGTGCCGGGCATTGCGGCGTTTGGTGCGGCGGTCGGCGAGGAGATGAAAAACCTTGCTAAAAACGCCGAAAAAATGGGATCTTTACGCGAATATCTTATCGAAAAGTTGACACGGGATGCCACCTTTAGCGAAATCAGCATCACGAACCCCGAAAATCACGCGCCCCATATTTTGAATATTACCCTGCCTAAAATTAAGAGCGAAACGATGCTTCACTACCTTTCGGCAGAGGGGATTTTCGTATCAAGCGGATCTGCCTGCTCGTCAAATTCAAGGCACGTATCAAGCGCTTTGGTGGCGTTTGGCCGCAGCGAGGCAGAGGCCGACTGCTCGATAAGAATAAGCTTTTCACACGAGAATTCGCGCGAGGACGTGGACGCCTTGTGTGAGGCGCTTAAGGGTGGCCTTAGCCGCCTT
>JAZRAF010000152.1:0-2859 GCA_045634425.1 Eubacteriales bacterium
ATACAAAATGCACAAAGGGCAAGTTGTAAATTTGGAGAAAAAACATCTTTTATTCTTACCAAAAAATTGGTATAATTAGCGTATAAAAATAGCGGTAGAGTAATGCTACCTTCAAGGAGGATATCACATGGCAAGCTTATCACTTAAGCATATTTATAAGAAGTATCCCGGTGGAGTTACAGCGGTTTCCGACTTCTGTCTTGAAATCAAGGACAAGGAATTCCTTATCCTCGTAGGACCTTCCGGATGCGGTAAGACAACAACACTTCGTATGATCGCAGGTCTTGAAGAAATTTCCGAAGGCGAACTCTTTATCGGCGACAAGCTCGTTAACGACGTTGCTCCTAAGGACAGAGATATCGCGATGGTTTTCCAGAACTACGCTCTTTATCCTCATATGACAGTATTTGAGAATATGGCATTCGGCCTTAAGCTCAACAAGACCCCCAAGGAAGAGATCAAGCGCCGCGTAGAAGAGGCTGCTCGTATCCTCGACATCACTCACCTTCTCGACAGAAAGCCTAAGGCTCTTTCCGGTGGTCAGAAGCAGCGTGTTGCGCTCGGTCGTGCTATCGTTCGTAATCCTAAGGTATTCCTTCTCGACGAGCCTCTCTCCAACCTCGATGCTAAGCTCCGTGCAACCATGAGAACCGAGCTTACAAAGCTTCACCAGAGAGTTGAAACAACGTTCGTATACGTTACTCACGACCAGGTAGAGGCTATGACCATGGCTACCAGAATCGTCGTTATGAAGGACGGTCTTATCCAGCAGGTTGATACTCCTCAGACCCTTTACGACTATCCTTGCAACATCTTCGTAGCAGGATTTATCGGAACTCCTCAGATGAACTTCATTAACGGTAAGCTCGTTAAGAACGGCAACGGCGTTAACTTCGAGTTCCAGGGCGTTTCGCTCGCTCTTCCCGAGGAAAAGGCAAATGCTCCCGAGCTTGCTGAGTACATCGGTCAGGAGGTTGTTGTTGGTCTTCGTCCCGAGGCTATTTCCGACCTTGAGTCTGCAGTTGCTGCTAACCCCGAGCATTCCTTCGAGGTTAACGTTGAAGTTACTGAGCTTATGGGTGCAGAGATCTATCTCTACCTCGCAGTTGGCGATCCTGAAGATGAGCCCACTAACCTTATCGCACGTGTATCCTCTCGTTCTCAGTCGAGAGCAGGCGACAAGATCAAGGTCTGCGCAGATATGTCCAGACTCCACATCTTCGACAAGGACACCGAGCGTTGCATCATTCACTAATTTAAAAACATATGGGGACTGTTCGCAGTCCCCATTTTTTATTTTGCCGCCGCTTTTGCGGCGGTTTTTAATATTCGCGAGCATTGTACGATAAATGCTATTGCCAAAAGGGTAAAAATGTGGTATAATGAGCTTAAAGATCTATGGAGGTGTTCTATGAACCGAGAAGTATATAACTATAGCAACACAAGCGCGGCGTACAACGGCTTTGTTGACACGGCTTTTAAATTTATTGAGGAATTTCAGCTTATCTCGCCTGAGCATTGGCAGAGATTTGTTTATCAGTTCGAGTCGGATGCAGACAGTAATCGCGGATGGAAGGGCGAATATTGGGGCAAGATGATGCGCGGCGCGTGCCTCGTTTACGCGTACACACGCAATCAGAAGCTCTACGACACGCTTGAGTGTGCGATAGAGGGAATGATCAACGCCGCATCCGAGGACGGCAGAATAAGCTCCTATCCTCGCGAAATTGAATTCAGCGGCTGGGATATGTGGTGCCGCAAGTACGTTCTGCTCGGAATGCAGTACTTCCTTGTTATCTGTCAGAACGATGAGCTTCGCGAGCGTATAATTACTTCTATGCGCACTCAGCTCGACTATATAATGGCTCACATCGGACCTAAGGCAGAGGGAAAGAAGGAGATCAACAAGGCGACAAACAATTGGCGCGGACTCAATTCCTCCTCCATTCTCGAGCCCGCGGTACGCCTCTATAACCTCACGGGCGAGCAGAAGTATTTCGACTTCGCTACCTACATAGTAGACCGCGGATGCACTGATATCGTCAACATCTTCGACCTCGCATACGCCGACGAGCTTTATCCTTATCAGTACCCCGTAACCAAGGCGTACGAGATGACCTCCTGCTTCGAGGGACTTCTTGAGTACTACAAGATCACGGGCAACGAGAGATACAAGAGAGCGATAGTTAACTTTGCAAACAAGGTGCTCGAGAGTGACTTCACGGTCATCGGCTGCTGCGGATGCACTCACGAGCTTTTCGACCACTCGAGCGTTCGTCAGGCAAATACCACCAATAACCCGATAATGCAGGAGACCTGCGTTACCGTTACGCTGATGAAGTTTTTGTATCGCGTGTATCTTCTCACGGGAGACACCAGATACGTTGACGCGTTTGAGATCTCGTTCTACAACGCCTATCTCGGCGCGATAAACACCGAAAAGGTGATCGATCCTTCGATACTTAGCGAGCATCCCGATTGGATAGTCGAGCCGCTTCCTTTCGATAGCTACAGTCCGCTCACCGCAGGCACGAGAGGCAGAAAGATAGGCGGACTTCAGCTTATGTCGGATATGCATTACTACGGCTGTTGCGCTTGCATCGGCTCTGCAGGACTCGGACTTGTGCCGCAGATCCAGCTCTGTAGCGCAGAAGACGGAGTTGCGCTCAACCTCTTTATCGACGGCATCGCAAACGCCAAAACACCGCAGGGAAGACAACTTGAGATTGTCACGGTTACTGATTACCCTCGTAGCGCCAACGTGGCTCTGAGGCTGAATTTAGAGGCTTCTGAGCGCTTTGTGCTTCGCATAAGAGATCCTTATTGGAGTAAAACTACTATCGTTACGCTTGAAGTCGG
>JAZRAF010000153.1:0-25352 GCA_045634425.1 Eubacteriales bacterium
ATTCTCACATATTTAAGATGTGCCTTTGCTTGCATTTAGGAATTGCCTCCTCTCGCTATTGCGATCTCTTTATTAGTTTCCGTTGTACGATGTTTTTGTACCCGCATGTCCCATAAAGGTACGGGTAAGAGCGAATTCACCAAGCTTGTGACCTACCATGTCCTCGGTAACATATACCGGAACGTGCTTTCTACCGTCGTGAACGGCAATAGTGTGACCTACGAATTCGGGGAATATTGTGGAAGAACGGGACCAGGTCTTAAGCACCTTTTTCTCATTCTTTTCATTCATAGCTACGATACGGTTGAAGAGCTTTTCTTCAACGTAGGGTGCTTTCTTTAAGCTTCTGCTCATTGTTATTCTCCCTTCAATTACTTAGCGTTTCTACGCTTAATAATGAATTTGTTGGTTCTTGCCTTCTTGTTTCTGGTCTTGTAACCAAGAGCAGGCTTACCCCAAGGAGTAACAGGGCCGGGTCTACCTACGGGAGACTTACCCTCACCACCACCGTGGGGGTGATCACAGGGGTTCATTACAGAACCACGTACAGTAGGACGGATGCCCTTGTGACGAGACTTACCAGCCTTACCAAGCTTGATGGTCTCGTGCTCAAGGTTACCAACCTGACCGATGGTTGCCTTACACTCAAGGCGAACGATACGAACTTCACCGGAGGGAAGTCTTACCTGTGCGGTGCCGTTCTCCTTAGCCATAAGCTGTGCAAACGCACCTGCGGAACGAACGAGCTGAGCGCCCTTGCCGGGGTAAAGCTCGATGTTGTGAATGATAGTACCTACGGGAATCTGAGCGATAGGAAGAACGTTACCGGGCTTGATGTCTGCATCTGCGCCAGCGGTTACAACGTCGCCGTCGGTAAGACCTACGGGAGCGATGATGTAGCTCTTCTTGCCAGCCTCGTTCTCAAGGAGTGCAATGTAAGCGGTTCTGTTGGGGTCGTACTCGACACCAATTACCTTTGCGGTCTCGTCTACATTTCTCTTGAAATCGATAAGTCTGTACTTCTGCTTGTTACCGCCGCCGTGGTGACGAACGGTGATCTTGCCGTAGCTGTTTCTACCGGCATTCTTCTTCTTAGTGGTTATGAGGCTCTTCTCGGGAGAGAACTTAGTGATCTCAGCGAAGGAAGGGCTGGTCATATTTCTGCGCGACGGTGTGGTCGGCTTATAATTCTTTACTGCCATTTCGATTTACCTCCTGTCCCTTAGTTCATGCTATCGAAGAAAGCGATAGGAGCGGAGTCCTCGGAAAGAGTAACGATTGCCTTCTTCCACTCAGAGGTGTAACCGAAGTGCACGCCGTATCTCTTGGGCTTCTTCTTCATATTGATGATGTTGACCTTTACAACCTTGGTCTTCTTGAACATAGCCTCAACTGCTGCAGCGATCTCAGGCTTGGTTGCGTTCTTAGCAACCTCGAAGCTGTAACGCTTCTCAGCAACGGTGTCCATGCTCTTTTCGGTGATAAGAGGTCTTACAATGATATCTGCATAGGATTTCATCTTGCATATACCTCCTCGATCTTTGCTACTGCATCCTTAGCAACAACGAGGCTGTTGCAGTTAAGAATGTCGTAAACGTTAATGGTGTTCCACTGAGTTGTCTTAACACCCTCGATGTTTGCGCAGCTCTTAATTACGAAGCTGTTAACCTCGGGGAGAACAACAAGGGACTTCTTTGCGGCGCCGATCGCAGTAAGCATTGCGGTCATAGCCTTGGTCTTGTACTCGGTAGCGGTGATTGCGTCTACAACGATCATCTCGCCTGCCTCAACCTTTGCGGAAAGTGCGCTGAACAGAGCAGCTCTCTTAACGCTCTTGTTGAGATTTACACGATAGCTGCGGGGCTTGGGTGCGAACACGATACCACCGTGAGTCCACTGAGGAGAACGGGTGGAACCCTGTCTTGCGTGACCGGTACCCTTCTGCTTCCAGGGCTTTCTGCCGCCGCCCGAAACCTCGGAACGGGTCAGAGTGGACTGGGTGCCCTGTCTCTGGTTCATAAGATAAGCTCTTACTGCGGTGTGGAGGACTGCTTCATTCACTTCTGCACCGAAAACCTTGTCGGAAAGCTCGATAGTTCCTACTACCTTGCCGGCCATATCTACAACATTAATATTAGGCATTGTGTATTCCTCCTTCCGTTATGCTTTAACCGAATCGCGAACAAATACGATGCCGCCCTTGGAACCGGGAACTGCACCCTTTACTGCGATAAGATTCTTTTCTGCATCAATCTTAACCACTGCAAGGTTAAGGATGGTAACCTGCTCGTTACCGTACTGACCGGGCATCTTCTTGTTCTTAAAGATTCTAGCCGGGTCGATAACGCCCATAGAACCGGGCTGACGATGGATGGGACCGGTACCGTGAGTCATTCTGAGAATGTGGTGACCCCATCTCTTAACGCAACCGCTGAATCCGCGGCCCTTGGTGATACCGGTGATGTCGACCTTGTCGCCCTGGGCGAAGGTTTCGACGGTGATCACGGAACCTGCTTCATAAGCGCTGCAATCCTCAAGTCTGAACTCCTTGAGATGCTTCTTGGGGGTGATACCTGCCTTCTCGAAGTGACCGATCTCAGCCTTGGTGAGGTGCTTCTTCTTTGCATCCTCGTATGCGAGCTGAATCGCATCGTAACCGTCATTTTCAACGGTCTTCTTCTGTGCTACCACGCAAGGACCTGCTTCAATCAGGGTTACGGGTATTACGTTGCCTTTTTCGTCGAAGATCTGAGTCATGCCCAGCTTCTTGCCGATAATGCCTTTTTTCATTTTTTCCTCCGTAGTTATTGGTTGACGATTTTGAATTTTCGCGTTGCCGCGGAGTCGCCAACGTGACCACTAGGGTCTGTGGGTTAATTTGTGGGATTTGAAGCTCCCGTTTTTTTGGCTTACGCCTTGATCTCGATCTCAACACCTGCAGGAAGCTCGATGCTCATGAGAGCCTCTACAGTCTTCTGCTGGGGGTCAAGGATGTCGATCAGTCTCTTGTGAGTGCGCATTTCGAACTGCTCACGGCTGTCCTTGTACTTGTGAACCGCTCTGAGGATCGTTACGATCTCCTTGTCGGTAGGAAGCGGAATAGGACCGCTGACCTTGCTTCCGTTTCTCTTTGCTACTTCAACTATCTTCTGCGCTGCGGCGTCGATAATAGCGGAGTCATAGCTCTTGAGTCTCACTCTGATTTTTCCCTGTGCCATTTGTTGTGTCCTCCTTTACGTATTTGCTTAAACCGTTTTAAGAAGGGCGAGAGGTTTTACACCGTGCCGGGCGTTTCAAATCGCCCCTTACAAAATCAGTTCAGATAGTCTCCGCAGTGACTACCGGAACCGATCAAGAACACAGCTGCCCGAAGGCATAACTACTCTTATTTCGCCCGGTTAAATATCGGACATACTCCACGGAAATTCCCTACCTCAAGGGTAGCCACCTCCCGCTTCATCGCATATCAAGCCTATATATTATAAATGATTTTTCGTAAAATTGCAATAGTTTTTTAAAAAAAGTTTTAAAATTTCACGAAATTTTTCACGAACTTTCACGCCGTGTTTTGTAACATATGCACAAAAATCGAGGTTTTTGCCGCAAAAACAGCCCTTGTGGAGGCTTAAATACACCTTTAAAAGCTCAAAATTTAAGGCGTTTTTATAATTTGTTGACATTTTGATCAAGAAGTGGTACAATATGTATTGTAGATTTGAGCGCCCTCGCGCGCGTTATTAAATTAAATGAAGGAAACCTCAAAAAGAATGAGAAAGCTATACGATCTTTACGGCATTTATCTGCCGATATTTCTTCTGATCCTGCCCGCTGTGGTAGCACTTCGCACGGTCGCACTGTTCACCGATCTTGCGGATTTCGGCCACTTTGGCAACGATCTTTTGGCTAATATATCCGCTTATCTTGTGGCGGCGGCGGCGGCCTTTTTCTTCCTCACTTATACGTGGGTCGGAAAGAAAAACATAAAGCTTATACCCTCGTTTTCATCCCCTCTGAACTACGTGCCTGCGGGCCTCGTTGCCCTGTCGATCGCTATGCTCGGCGCAAATCTTGCGCTTGAGGTTATCGGCGTTGAGCTTGCAGCGCTGTCGGTATACGAGCGTGTTATTTCGGTTGCTACACCCATATTTGCACTCGGTGCAGTTGTATACTTCGTGCTTGCGTCGGTTATGATAGCGCGCAGAAGCATTCGCCGCTCCGATTTTGGCATAGTCACGCTTGCGTTTATCTGTATGTACGTGGCTTATATCTACTTCGACACCTCCTTGCCCATCAACGCCCCCACCAAGCTTACGGACGAGATCGCATACCTTGGTATAGCGATGTTCTTCGTCGGCGAGACCAGACTTTCGCTCGGCCGCGAGAGCTGGCGCAGATATATAAGCTTTGCGTTTATCGGTGCGATACTTACGGCGTATTCGGCAATTCCCAACCTTATATATTATATCGCGCGCGTAGAGAGCATCTCTCTTTCGATATACGAGACTCTTCTCACGCTTGCATTTTTCGCATTTATCACCTCAAAGATATTCCTCACCCCTATGCTTATGAAGGATGAGAAAAGCGGCGTTGTAGAGAGAATAATCGCCGCTGCCGAGGCACGCGCTGAACAGCTCAACCCCGCCCCTGCAGAGGAGCCCGTAGAGGAAATCCCCGAGACCGTCGCAGAGGACGACGAAAACCAGATCACCATTACCTACGCAGAGCCCACCGAGGAGGACGCGACAGAGTCCGTGGGCGTTGAGGAAGAACAGGAGATCGCACAGGAATGAAAAAGATACTCGTTATAGACGGTAACAGCATTATAAACCGCGCGTTTTACGGCATTCGCCCCCTCACCACGAAGAGCGGAAAGCACACAAACGCGATATACGGTATGATAAACATCGTGTCAAGGCAGATGAAGGCACTGAGCCCCGATTATGCGGCGGTAACCTTTGACCTTAAAGCGCCCACCTTCCGACACAAGATGTACGACCACTACAAGGAGGGCAGACACCCCACGCCCCCCGAGCTGCTTTCACAGTTTGCAGATGCCAAGGAATGCCTTGCGCTTATGGGTCTTAAGGTGCTCGAGCTTGAGGGCTACGAGGCCGACGACATTCAGGGCACCGTGGCGCGAATGGCACACACCGCAGATGAGCCGACCGAGAGCTATATTCTTTCGGGTGACCGTGACCTTTTGCAGCTTATTGATGACAAAACGACCGTGCTTTTGGCAGGAAACAGCGATACCACGGCTATGAGAGAGGCAGAATTCACCGAGAAATACGGTGTGCGCCCCGATCAGTTTGTGGATATGAAGGCACTTATGGGCGACTCGTCGGACAACATTCCCGGAGTTGCGGGAGTTGGCGAAAAGACCGCCGCAAACCTCATAAAGACCTTCGGCTCGCTTGACGGAATATACGAAAATATCGATGACAAGCAGATATCAAAGGGCGTGCGCGAGAAGCTTATCCGTGACAAGGAAAACGCATATCTCTCCAAGACCCTGGCGCGCATTCTTACCGATGCACCGATAGGAAAAACGCTCGAGGATCTTGCATTTACAGGCCCCGATAAGGCAGGCCTTTACGCAAAGTTCACCGAGCTTGAGCTTGTAAGCTTTATCACCAAGTTTGGACTTGACAAGCCCGACGAGGCAGCCCCCACCGAGGGCGAGAGCGTAGAGTACACCTTCGCCGAGGCTGATGCCGATAGCATCATCAAAAACGCCGGCGAGCGCTTTGCGATCGAGGTTAAGGGCGACAAGCTGTATTTATGTAACAAAATGGAACAAAACCTTGTATTTTCAGGGGATTTTTCTGTACTTTCGCCTCTTTTTGAGGATAAAGAGATCATTTGCTACGATGCAAAGGCGCTTATCCATCTCTTTGAAAAGGTGGGTGTTAAGGCGGCGGGCAAGACCCGTTTTCTTGACCTTATGATGTACGGATACCTCTTGAATCCGGGTGGAGGAGCAAGCGGAATCGAGGCGCTTTCTTCTATGTTCCTTGGCAAGACCGTAGGCAAGGACGAGCCCTGCCCTGCGGCTATGCTTGCGCTTGAAGAGGTAATGCGCAAGCGCATCGAGGAGGACGGAATGGCAGGCGTGCTTGACATGCTTGAATTACCCCTCGTGCCCATTCTTGCAGATATGGAGAGCACAGGCTTCAAGATCGACCGCAAGGGCATGCTTGAGTATGCAGATGCGCTCGCAACGCTTGCAGACGGACTTAAGCAGAGCATTTATATGCAGGCGGGCGGCGAGTTTAACATCAACTCACCCAAGCAGCTTGGCGAGGTGCTTTTCGTAAGACTCGGTCTCCCCTGCTTCAAAAAGACTAAGAGCGGCTTTTCTACCGACGCGGAAACGCTTGAGGAGCTTCGCTCACATTCCCCCATTATCGACGACATACTCGAATACCGCCAGGTGACCAAGCTTATCGGCACTTATGCGGCGGCACTGCCCGAGGTGGCAGACGAGTCTGACAGAATACACACCGAGTTTAAGCAAGCGCTTACTGCGACGGGCAGGCTCTCGAGCGCAGATCCCAACCTGCAAAATATACCGATCAGAACGAAGATGGGCCGCCAGATGCGCCGCTATTTTATAGCGCGTGAGGGCTATTCCCTTGTCGATGCCGACTATTCGCAGATAGAGCTCAGACTCTTGGCGCATATTTCGGACGATTATACGATGTGCGAGGCGTTCAGATCGGGGGATGATATCCACACCAAGACCGCGGCGGCCGTATTCGGCGTGCCCGAGGAGTCGGTCAGTGAGGAGATGAGAAAGAGGGCTAAGGCCGTTAACTTCGGTATTATTTACGGCATCAGCGGCTTCTCGCTTTCTAAGGATATCGGCACCACTCCCACACAGGCAACCAAGTACATCAAGAGCTATTTGATGAACTATCCGAGCATTGATGCTTACCTTGAAAATGTAGTTAAGGATGCCGCCGCAAACGGCTATACCACGACGCCTATGGGTAGGCGCAGATACATTCCCGAGCTTACCTCGACTAACGGAAATATGCGCGCATTCGGCAAGAGAATCGCGATGAACGCACCCATTCAGGGCGCGGCGGCAGACATAATGAAGCTGGCGATGATCCGCGTTTTCGATGCGCTTAAGGCCGAGCTCCCCGATGCGAAGCTTGTAATGCAGGTGCACGACGAGCTTATCGTTGAGGTGCGCGACTCTGACGTAGAAAAGTGCAAGGAGATAGTCAAGCGCGAAATGGAAAGCGTTGCCGAGCTTTCGGTGCCCCTGACGGTAGACGTCACCTCGGGCAAGAGCTGGCTTGACCAGGAGTAAGCGATGATCGAGATCACTAAGGCAACGAAAACGGATATCCCCGACATTTTAAGACTCCTTCACCAGGTGCTTGAGGTGCACCACAACGGCCGCCCCGATATATTCAAAACGGGTGCGACAAAGTACACCGAAGGTGAGCTTGAAGAGCTGTTATGTGACGAAAAAAGACCCGTTTGGGTCGCAAAAAGTGGCATACGTATGCTCGGATATGCGTTCTGCGTTATAAAAGTCACAGAAAACGACAACATCCTTGAGGATATGAAAACGCTCTACATCGACGACCTTTGCGTTGACGAATGTGAGCGTGACACGGGCGTTGGCAGAGCCCTTTACGAGCACGTCAAGGCCTACGCCAAGGAGATCGGATGCTACAACCTTACTCTTAACGTTTGGGAGTGCAACGAGGGCGCAAAGCGCTTTTACGAAGCCATGGGCCTCATCCCAAGAAACACCCTTATGGAAACTATATTATAAGAAAAAAGGCCGCGTTTGCGGCCTTTTTCTTGGCTTTTAGCGAATTACGAGCTTTTTGATGCCCGAAAGGGTGTCTGAAGCATCGGTAGCCGATGCAGATGCCGCAAGCATATTGTCGCACGCTATCTTCTCGGGGGTGGAGTGGAAGCGCTTTGCCACCGAGAAAAGGGAGTCGGACGAGGTGGGATAATATACCGTGATATGTGATGCCGTGGCAGACTCGGCACTCGGGTATTCCTCAGCGCTTACGGTGCACTCTGCAAGGCGGCTGATGGTAGACACGCTCTCAACCCTTGACTTGATCTTAAGGGTGAATTTGAGGTGCACGTCATCAGCATCAAAGAGTCCCTCGCAGGATGAGACCGCCACAGAGCACTCAATACGCGAATTTTCGGGAATTTGACAAGTATAGTTTACATTTGTCGCAAAAGGAACGGTGGTCTTTATGGGTGTGTAGCTCACCGAGTTATCAACGTTAATTTCACACGCTATGCCACTAACAGCAATTTCGCCGCTGATTTCGGCGCCGTTTTGCGTGTGAGATACGGTATACGTCTTGACCTCGCCGTCGAGCGTCAGAAGCTCGCGTGCTTCGGCGCAACCGATGCTTGCGCGGTTGATTTTCTCGCTTACGGTAGCTTCGTTAATTTGACACGCCCCAAGGGTTGTGTACTCAAAGTCGGAATATTTACACTCGGTGGGACATTCCTTGAGATATGCGTCAGTCACGATACTTAAAGGCTCGTTTTCGACGGCGTATGCCTCAAATTCGGCTATTGCATTTGCGCTTAATACGCACTCCTCGCCGTCCTCGCTGATGCCAATGGTTACGCTTGTGAGAATGCCGTCGGCAACTACGCTCATATCCTTTCCCACACCATCGATCTCTACCGTTTCCTCAAACGGGATCTCGCGCCTTATTGCAAAAGGCGGCTGCTCAGGCGTGCGGACGATAGCACCGATGAGGATAACACCCTTGATAGAAACTCCGCCCTCGACAGGCCGTGCCTCGAGCACTCTTACACTGCCGCCGCTTGCGATTATCTCGATCTCGTCTGCCATAACGCCGCTGATGCGCTCGGCCTCCTCGGCATATTCGCGCTCAAGGCTCTTGCCGTATTTCGCACTCTCGATGCTGATTTCCTTAGACACGAACTGAGGCTCCCTCTCACCGCCAAAGACGTCACCGAGCACCTCGACCTCACCCTCGGTCGTGACGAGTGCCGCCACCTCAACAGTTGACTTAAGCGACATCTTGCGTGGGCCGGTTATTCTGATAACGAAGCTCTCGACGCGGCAATCGGCAGCACAGCCAACGTAGCCCTCGGCATCGGTGGGCAGCACGACCGAGTAGTCGGACGAGGCATTGACCGCAGTAAGCTTATTTTCGGAATCGGCATAGAGCACCTCATACTCAACCGTGCCCGTCAGCTCTACCCCGCCGTCCGAAACGAACCGCCCACCGGGCAGCACCCTCGCCTTGCTTGAGAGGATCTTTTTGATATCCCCCATATAGTCGGGGAGCACGTACTCACACGCGCACTCCGCTTCTCTTCTCATTCTTTTATTCATTACGCACCTCCGTGGTTTTTTATTTAACGATATGACGGCGGCGCAAAAAATATTACCAAAGCAAAAGGCGCGGCCGAAAAGCCACGCCTTTAAGTTATTAAAACATATCTGCAAGTCTTTGAACGCTCTCGTGAAGCTTCTTCGCTCCCTCAAGTGCGGTGTCGGCGGTGTATGCACCAAGATAGCAGCTTGCCTCAAGGGTGAGGTAGCCCGAGTAGTTCACTTCCTTAAGGCCCTTTACGACCTCGGAGAAGTCGATCTGCATCGAAAAGGGGATCTGGTGGCTGTCGTGAAGCTTGTCGTTGTCGTGAATGTGAAGCGCCTGAAGTCTTGGACCGAGCGCCTTTATCATCTCGTAAGCGCCATCACCCGAGCCGACCATTTCTGCATGGCCGATATCAAGGCAAGCAACGAGGTAAGGATCGTTCACAATATCGATATGACGGACGAAGTCCTCCGCGCTTGCGCAGGCCGCAAAGGTGCTTGTGGGCGAGCCCTTAGGCCAGTTCCACATATTCTCGGTTGCGATCTTCACGCCGTGGTCCTTTGCAAAGGGCAAAAGACGGCGGTAGAGCTCGGCATTTTCTTCTGCATTCCAATTATTCCACGGGTGGATGATGCAGATGCTGCCGCCTGCCTCAGCGGTGCACTCGATCGCGCGCTTAAGAATATCGTCGCTCATATGTATCACGGGAAAGGGCGCGTGTGACTGATTGCAGACGATGCCGCACTCCTCGCCTATCTTTCTAAGCTCTCTTGCAAATTTAAGATACTCGCTTGACTTAAGTGGGTGAGGGGTGTCGCTGATCGCGTTCTTGTCCCAATCCCATCTCGCCATATCGAACATCGAAAAATCCCAAGCGTCAAAGCCGGCCTTAGCCAAAAGCTCGACGGCCTTGTGCTCTCCTACGAGTCTTTTCAAGGAATTGATCTCGGTTGAGGTTTTCATAGTGATCTCCTGACATTGTATCTGATTGCTAAAAGGTAGAAAATTTCGCAAAATACGGAAGCTGTTTTACTGCATACCCATGGATTCCATAAGCCGTTTATTAAATTCCTCGGCGGTATTATAGCCCATACGCTTCTGACGGTTGTTCATAGCGGCAACCTCGATAACTACGGAAAGGTTACGGCCGGGACAAACGGGAAGAACAATGCTGGGCACGTTGATGCCAAGGATGTCAACGGTCTCGTTGTCAAGGCCGAGGCGGTCGTACATCTTGCCCTCTTTCCAGTTTTCAAGATTGATTACAAGGTCAATCTTCTCGGTTTCCTTAACTGCACCCATACCGAAAAGGCGGCGCACGTCAACGATACCGATACCGCGAAGCTCAACGTAGTGACGGATAAGCGCAGGCGCGCATCCGACAAGGGTGGTAGCGGATACCTTTTTAATTTCAACGGCATCGTCTGCGATAAGACGGTGGCCGCGCTTTACAAGCTCGATCGCAGTCTCGCTTTTACCTACTCCGGAGTCGCCAAGCAGAAGGATACCCTCACCGTAAACCTCGACGAGAACGCCGTGGCGTGTGATGCGAGGACCGAGCTGAACGTTAAGATATGCGATAAGTGCCGCCATAAACTCGGAGGTTCTTTCCGAGGTACGAAGAAGGGGCACGCCGTATTTTTCGGCAGTTGCGACCGTGTTGGGGTCGATCTCGATCGAGGAGGTGACTATAACACCCGAGGGCATCGAGCGGAAGAAGTCCTCAAGGCGGCGGGTGCGCTCCTCGGGCTCAAGCTGGCTTAAGAAAAGGTTCTCAACCTTACCTACTATCTGAAGTCTTGCCTGCTCGTAGTGATCGTAAAAGCCGACAAGCTGAAGCCCGGGGCGGTTAACGCGCGAGCAGGAGATCATAATATCATCGGGCAGCTCGGGCAGATAAATTGTTTCAAGCTTAAACTCGTCGATTATCTTTGACAGGCTGACACTGTAATTTTCTTCCATCGTGTTTTCCTCACGTACTTTTTTGATTTATTGTAGCATACTTATCGGGAAAATGCAAACCTTTTCTTTGAATTTATATTATTTTTTCCTCCTACGGAGGGAAAGCGGCGCTTTAGGTGTTGATTTCTTAATATTTCTTTGATATAATATCGGTGATAATTACTTATTTTGGAGATCTCTTTGATGAAGAAAATAATCACACTTATCATAATCGCGGCGCTTTGCCTCTCGCTGGTTGCCTGCGGCAACAAGTACAAGCCCGTCGAAAGCACGGCAGAGGAAAGACAGACCGTGTATACAATGACCATCGAGGGTGAAAAATACGAGGTGGCGTACGAGTTATACCGCGCGTTTTTCTTGCAGTACAAGTCCGAGGTTGACGGCGGCGACGAGAGCGTTTGGACGGGTGAAAGTAAGGCCGAATACATAAGCGCGATCGAGGAGATAATCTTCAGCCGAATTGCAGACATTTATGCAGTTTTCCACGCATGTAAAAAGGTTGGCATCGATGCCTATTCCGACGTTGTTGACGAAACGATCAAGGATTATATAACCGTCAGCATCGAGGGCGGCAGCATTGACGATATGACCTTTGCGGGATTTGATGGAGATTATGACGCATACCTTGCACACCTTAAGGCAAGCTATATGAACTACTCGGTTCAGGCACTGCTTTACCGCTATTCGATCGCATATCTTTTGCTTGAGGAATACTACGCGGACAAGGTAGTCGGCGAGGAAAACGTCAGCTACACCCGTGAGGACGTAAGAGCCTATTACGACAGTGACGAGTGTGTCAGAGTGCTTGAGGCGTTTTTGAGCACGACGACCGCAACCGACAAGCTTATCAACACTCCCGAGCGTGCCGAGAGACTTCGTGACGGCGTTGCAAAGCAGTCAGACGAGTGGGATGCGGGCACTTATATGATCGCAAACACCCTTTCGGGCGAGGGACTTCGCGACGGAATGGTGATCGGCAGATACAGCCTTGACCCTGCTTATTATTCCGACCTTACCGAGGCGGCGTTCTCGCTTGGAATCGGTGAGACGTCCGAGGTTATCGAGATTGTTACGGGTCTCAGCAACGGTTACTACATTCTCTATCGCGCAGGCAAGACCGAGGAGCACTTTGAGAAGTGCTATGAGGAGATCGAGGCATCCTATATTCTCAACCTCATCGGCAGTGACGTTTCCGCGGCAGCAGAGGCACTTAAGGGCAGCATTACGAAAACCGGCGTGCTTGAAAATCTTGAGCACGCAAGCATCACAATGGGATAAATGGGAACGATAGATCTTTCAAGACTCCGCATCGGCGACGGAGTTGCAAGCGATTATAAGAGATGTGACCTTTCAAGCTCTGACGTGATAAGATCATTATCAGCATTCGCTGAGGAAAACTTCCGCGGGATACTTTCACTCGACGTTGAGGGCAGCGAGGGCGGCATCATCACGATTTGCGCCGACGGACTTGCGTTTTTCTTAAAGATGCTCCTATACCGCGTATTCGGGCGTGCCGAGATAAAGGCAACGGTTGTGGGGGAGCGACGCGAATTTCACATCACGTTTGACCTTTGCGGTGTACAGATCGAGAGGGATGGACTTCTCGAGATAGCCGAGCGCTCGGGCTTCGAGGTCGAGGTTATCGACGAGTACAAAATACGCCTTAGCACACCCGCAAAGCGCACTCACGCGCTGCGCGTATATGCAGGCGATGCGGATGCAATATCCCGCGCTCTTTACACGGTGTTTTTTATCAATTTTGAATAACCAATAGAAAAATGAAGAATGAAGAGGGCCAAAGCCAAATCGGTGGCGGCTCTCTTCATTTTTTATTTATTACCGTTTTTCTTTTCCCTGTTTTTGCTACTCATACAAGCGGCGGGTGCGAGCAAAAATAAGTTCAGTAAATTTGATGGGAAGAGTGTGGAATGAAACGACTATTTTTCAGGGCAGGCACGTTCGTCTTGCTCTTTATATATGCCTTTTCGTTGGCTTTTGGGGGTGCAAAAGCCAATTTTGGCGAGATAAAATGTTACACGGGTGCGGACATAGAGGAAAATACGGCCGAAGCGCTATCGCGCGAGGTTGAGGTCTCCTCACGCATTTTTGAATTATTCTTCGGCGGCAAGGGGGACAAAAGCGAGACGGTGATGCTCTACCCCGGCGGCTCGGTTTTTGGCCTTGTTATCAACGAGGACGGCGTGACCGTGACCGATACGGGCGATGGGCGCGCCCTTTGCGCGGGGGATAGAATAATAGGTATAAACGGCGTCACGGTCTACGATGCAAAAGAGGTCGAGGACACGGTAAGGGCATCGGGGGGCCGCCGGCTTGAAATCGAGGTTATACGCTGTGGCGAGCGCGTAAAGCTTTCGGTCACGCCACGGCTTGAGGGCGGCGAATCCACCCTTGGCGTGAAGCTTCGCCCACGCACTGCGGGTATTGGCACGGTGACGTTTATTGATCCCGAGACTCTCGCCTTCGGCGGTCTTGGTCACGGTGTCAGCGACACCGTCGGCTCGGGGTACGTCACCCTGCGCTCGGGTGCTGTAACCTCGGTCACCCTCGGCAGCTGCAAGCGCGGCGAGATCGGGCACGCAGGCGAGCTTACGGGTGTTTTAAAGCAAAACCGTATTGGTACCATAAATTTGAACAACGAGTGCGGAATTTTCGGTACACTGACCGATTTGCCCGACTATTGCACTACCCCTCTACCGGCGGCCGAGCGTGAGGACGTAAAGTGTGGCAAGGCCGAGATAATCTCCACCGTGAAGAACGGTATGCGTGCGACCTACCAGATCGAAATATACGACGTCGACTACACCTCGACAGGCTCAAAATCCTTTAAGATCAAGGTAACCGACCCGACCCTTATCTCCCTCTCGGGCGGCATCGTCCGCGGAATGTCGGGCAGTCCAATCATTCAGAACGGCAAGATAGTCGGCGCAGTAACTCATGTAATGGTAGCTAATCCAACCGAGGGCTATGGCATTTTTATAGAGAATATGCTGAACTCTGCGCAAAGCCAGGTACAGCCAAGAGTGGCGTGATAGCAAGATAAAATCGTAGGGCGGGGGGTATCTCCCGCCGCTATTTTTTCTCGTAGACTTGACACAGCCGTTTTTTTCACCTATAATGATGGTATGAAAACGTTCTTTGGATAGGAGCGACGGATTATGAGTAATGCAAAATACCGCGTGGGGGAGCGCATTTTTATGCTCGACTGCGCGAGAAAATATTTCACGCCCGAGTGGATGAAGAGGCTTATTGACGAGATAAGCTCGGTCGGATTTAACGTTATCAACATACACTTCACCGACGAGGTCGGACACCGACTGGAGTCAAAGAAATTTCCTTGGCTTGCAGGCGGTGACTATACCCTTTGCACCTTTGGTGCGGCGTATGGATGTCCTGACGAGGACGGCAAGTTCTTCACAATGGCAGAGATGGCGGACATCGTGCGCTATGCGCAGTCGCGCGGGCTTGACGTGCTGCCGTCGTTTGACTCGCCCGGGCATATGACCTACGCCGTCAAGAGGTACAAGGAGGTCAACGGAGTTGATCTTGGCAACTATTTTCACAAGCACGGCAAGGTGGCGATAGTTGCGGCGGCAGGCGAGCGTGATGAGAGGTCGCAGGAGGTGTACTCACGCGGCATCGATATATCGAACCCCGAGGCGCTTGAGTTTGCAAGGGCTCTTTACACCGAGTATGGCGAGTTCTTTTACTCGCTTGGTTGTCGAAGCTTTGACATCGGCGGTGACGAGCTGCTTGGCTGGGGTGACAAGGGTAGCATTGACCAGACCGTGCCGAAGTGGTCAAACCTTGACCATTGGGAGGCATACGCCAAGGAGCGCACAGGCAACCCTGAGGCGGTGGCGTACGATGCTTTTATCCTTTATATGAACGATATTACCGCCCTGCTTAAGTCGATCGGCTACACATCGGTGAGAATGTGGAATGATGACGTTTACCGCGAGTCGGACACCGGATGGCGCGGCGCGGCAGAGATCGACAAGTCGATCGACATACAGTATTGGTCACCGCATACCAACGGTGGCGATGGCACGGCGCAGTTCTATCTTGACAAGGGTCACAACCTCTATAATTTCGCACGCCCCTATACTTACTACACGATGTACCCCGGTGGCAGGCCGGCATCCTACGTTACGCCCGAGGCGATAATGAAGGAGTGGACACCCTATCTTTTCGCGGCGAACAACTCCGAATGCGACCCCGGAAACAGTGGGTACATATTCCCCGAGTTTAAGTCGGGCAACGAGATCGAAGCACCAAACGACAGGGTAAAGGGCGCGGGCTTCTGCCTTTGGTGCGACTGCCCATCATCCGAAACCGAGGATGAGCTGCTTGAGCACATACGCCCCTACTTTACCGCTATTGCCAAAAAGGCACTTGGCGAGGGATAAATCAGACAAAAAACACGACCGCCGAGGCGTTTTTATGCCTCGGCGGTATCTATTTTACGTTACACGGGTGGGGTGATAGGCTCATTTTCGCTTCGCGGGGGCGGTGCCGTAGTGCTTTAAGTACATACGGTAAAAGTTGCTGTAATTTTCATAGCCGACCTGCACTGCGGCGGTGGTGGGCGGCGTGCCCTCGGCGATAAGCTTACGCGCGGTGGCAAGCTTCTTGCGAAGGATATATTGCTTCGGGGAGATGCCCATTTTTTCTTCAAAGAGATGGGAGAATGAGGAGGGCGAGCGCGAGGAGTGGCGTGCGAGGTCATCAAGCGAGATCTTCTCGCCGAGGTGCGCATCTATATAGCGAGTTGCCCTTTCCAAAAAGTCATCCTTGTCGGGCGTGGGGTTGTTTCTTTTTGCCTCGAGAATCGAGTAAAACAGCTCGACCATAAGGCTTTTCGCAAGGGGGGCGTAGAGGTCGGGGGAGTCCTTCTCCACGACGGATCTAAGCCGCTCAATACAGTCGGAGTAAAAGACCGCCGCAACGCCCGCGGCAAAATCCTTCTGCACCACGTCGGGCACGGTGTCGATAGGAAAGAGGGCGGTCACTCTGCGGTAGGTGCCGACGGCGTTAATGGTGATGGAATGGTAGGCAAGCGGTGGCACTATGATGCACTGACCCGAGGTAAGGCGGTAGGTAAGACCCTCGAGCATAACGCTTACGTCACCCTCAAGCACTGCGATAAGCTCAAAGCGGGAGTGACAATGCTTTTCCCACAGGACCAAGCTTTCGATATAGGTTTCGTTATATTTAATTTCAACGTCACCGAGGTTTAAGCATTTCATAAAATCACCGCCTTTTTATATATTTTAGCACAGATTTGCAAGAAAAGCAATATATTGTGCAAATTTCGTTATATACATTTCCTTTTATTGTGATATAATTAAATTATATCAGCCAGGAGGACCTATCCCAAATGATAAACGAATCAATTAAGATCGGCAATAAGATTTTTCCCAATCGCGTGGTGCTTCAGCCTATGGAGGGCTGCGACTGTCAGGAGGACGGAAGCCCCAGCGAGTTGACGATAGAAAAATATAACAAGGCGGCAAGGAGCGGCGCGGGCGTTATATGGATGGAGGCGACGGCGGTATGCCCCGAGGGTCGCACCAACGCACGCCAGATGATGCTGACCGAAAAGAACCTGCCCGAGTTTCGCGCGATGGTCGACGGTATGCGCAAGATCGCCAAGGAGGAGTGCGGAATAGATCCCGTTTTAATACTGCAACTGACACATTCGGGCAGGCAAAGCATACGCCCGATGATCGCATATCGCAACGACGTATATGAAAAAACGAAGCCAATGACCGACGAGAGCATCGTGAGCGACGAGTATCTTGACACCCTGCATACCCTTTATGCAGAGGCGGCGATGCTTGCGGTAAAGGCGGGCTTTGACGGCGTTGACGTAAAGTCCTGCCACGGCTATCTTTTCCAGGAGCTGCTCTCGGCATTTGGCCGCGAGGGCAGGTACGGCGGCTCGTTTGAGAACCGCGCAAGGCTCTATCTTGACTGCGTTAAGGCGGTGAAGGCGGTATTGCCTGAGGGCATCCTTTTGACCTCGCGCCTCAGCGTATCCGATATGGTAAAGAAGCCCTGGGGCTTCGGCACGACCGAGGAGGGTGAGCTCGATCTCACCGAGCCTGATATGCTCCTTTCCGAGCTTGTGGCGGCAGGTGTTGAGATACTTAACGTCACCGTAGGAAACCCCTATTACAACCCTCACGTCAACCGCCCCTATCGCAAGGGCGCTTACGTACCTCCCGAGAGTGCGGCAGAGGGACTTGCACGCTTCGTTACCATTGAGAAGCATATAAAGGAGCGCTTCCCCACCCTTACCCTTGTCGGCTCGGGAATGTCGTACTACCGCGACGATCTTTTTGAAAGATCCGAGGAGCTGCTTGCGGCGGGCGTGTGCGACCTTGTCGGCTACGGAAGAATGTGGCTTGCATACCCCGAGTTTTACTCCGACTATAAAAAGGGTGAGTTCAACCCCAAGAAGTGCTGCCTTACCTGCTCGCAGTGCACGACCCTTATGCGAAACGGACGTGTGTCGGGATGCGCGGTGTTTAACGAATATTACCGCGAGCTTTTAAAAGAGGTTTTGAGAGGAAAATGATATGAACGTTGCTATCGTGACCGGCGTTGCCGGAGGAATAGGAAAGGCAAGCGCACTGATGCTTGCTAAAAGCGGTTACGCCGTTGTGGGTATGGGCAGAAGCGCCGAGCCCGATCTTTCGGATTTCGAGGGGCTTGACGTCACCTACGTTCAGGGTGATATTTCGAGTGCCGAGGACCGCAAGGCTCTGCTTGATGCGGCCATCAAAAGGGGTGACGTTACCGCGCTTGTGAACGTAGCGGGCGTTGCACCCAAGGTGCGCACCGACATTCTCGAGATGAGCGAGGAAAGCTACGATTACGTTATGAATATAAACACCAAGGGCACGCTGTTTTTGACACAGGCGGTGGCAAACAGGATGATCGAGCAGCAAAAGGGCGGCGCTATCGTTAACGTTTCCTCCTGCTCGGCTTACACCAGCTCGACAAGCCGCGGTGAATACTGCATTTCAAAGGCAGGCGTATCGATGATCACCAAGCTTTTTGCCGACAGGCTGGCAAGCGAGGGTATCACGGTGAACGAGGTCTGCCCCGGCATTATTGCGACGGGAATGACCGAAAAGGTCAAGGAAAAGTACGACCGCCTTATTGCAGACGGGCTTGTGCCGCTTGGCCGTTGGGGAACGCCCGACGATATTGCCAAGGCGGTGCTGGCGCTTGTGGACGGCACGTTCGGATTTGCAACGGGCGAGTCCTTTATTCTTGACGGGGGAATGCACATAAGAAGACTATGAAAGAAAGATATAACACTCTCATAATCGGCACGGGATGTGCGGGATACAACGCCGCCGACCGCCTTTGGGATCTCGGGGTGCGTGATATTGCCATCATCACCGAGGGCCGATTTATGGGAACGTCGAGGAACACGGGAAGCGACAAGCAGACCTATTACAAGCTTTCGCTTTGCGGCGGCGAGGGGGACAGCGTGCGCGAGATGGCAGACACCCTCTTTTCGGGCGGCGGCGTTATGGGCGAGCACGCCCTTTGCGAGGCGGCGTATTCCACGCGGTGCTTTATGCGCCTTGTGGAGCTTGGAGTGCCCTTCCCCACAAACGAGTTTGGCGAGTATGCAGGCTACAAGACCGACCACGATCCACGATCGCGCGCGACGTCCTGCGGTCCGCTTACCTCAAAATATATGACCGAGGCACTCGAGAGGTCGGTTTTGTCTAAGGGAATAGAGATAATCGACAACAAGAGAGTTATAAAGATACTGACTGACGGCGATAGCGTGTGCGGAATTGCGGCGGTCGACACCGAGTGCGGCGAGGCCGTGAGCATCGCGTGTCAGAACGTTATACTCTGCACGGGCGGCCCTGCGGGGATATACAAGAGCACCGTTTACCCCGAGAGTCAGAGCGGCGCGACGGGCCTTGCGATAGAGGCGGGCGCATCTCTTTCAAATATGGAGGAGTGGCAGTACGGAATTGCGAGCACGGCATTCCGCTGGAATCTTTCGGGCACGTATCAGCAGGCACTGCCGCGCTACGTGTCAGTGGATGGTGACGGCGTTGAGCGCGAGTTTCTTTACGATGCGCTCGGTGCGGCGGCACTTGATACGGTATTCTTAAAGGGATATCAGTGGCCGTTTGACACACGCAAGCTTGACGGCTCGTCAAAAGTAGATCTGCTCGTTGCAGCAGAGATCAAGAGCGGACGGCGCGTGTATTTAGACTTTACGAAAAACCCCAAGGGACTTGGGGGTGGCTTCGGTGCGCTTGGCGGCGAAGCATACAGTTATCTTGAGCGCTCGGGTGCGACCTTTGGCACGCCGATAGAGAGGCTTGAGAAGATGAATCCCGGTGCTATCGAGCTTTACGCATCGCACGGCATCGACCTTTACAATGAGTACTTGGAGATCGCAGTTTGCGCACAGCACTGTAACGGCGGTGTCGCGGTTGACGAGCACTGGCAAAGCGAGGTAAAGGGTCTTTACGCGGCGGGCGAGGCGGCAGGAACGTTCGGCGTTTACCGCCCCGGCGGCAGTGCACTTAACTCAACGCAAGTAGGAAGCCTGCGCGCGGCGGAGCACATAGCGAAAAAACCTAAAAGAGAAACGAATGTACCCAAATTTTGCATACCGTATGTCAAATATTCGGTATCTAGCGTTGAAAATATAAGAAGTGAAATTCAAACTGAGATGAGCCGCGTTGCCGATTTTGACCGAAGCACGGCGGGAATGAAGGCGCTTTTCGAGCGTCTCTGCAAGCTTTGTGACGAGTTCTTCGAGGTCGTGACTATCAAGGATAGATCCGAGCTTTCCGATCTGTTCAAGCTTTACGACACGGTATTGACTCAGCGCTCGGTGCTGTCGGCGATGCTCCACTCGGCAGAGGTGGTCGGCACGCACGGCTCGGCGCTTGTGGACGGCGAGCGGCCGAGGGATGAAGCACCGAGGACAACACGCACCCTGACCAGGGGCGCAGAGTCGCGTTCGGAGAGCACGTCGCCTATGCCGACACCCGAGTTGTGGTTTGAAACGCTTCTTTCAAGAAATTTCAAAAAGGAGAATGGGAAGATATGAAGGTATGCTTTATAGGTGCGTGCGGTCACACAAGACAGGCGCACAGATATCTTAAGACCCGAGAGGACGTTACCCTTTGCGGCATTGCACCCGAGAGCGAGCACGAGGGGCTTACCTGCTCCTTTGATCCCGATATGCCTTTTTATGCCGATTACAAGGAAATGCTTGACAAGGAAAGGCCCGATCTTGCGGTGGTTTCCCCCGTTTTTTGTCACACGGGTCGGGTGATAATCGAATGTGCGGCACGTGGGATAGACGTTTTTGCAGAGAAGCCTGTGGCGGCATCGATCGAGGAACTTGAGGCAACAGAGGCGGCAGTCAAGGAGAGCGGAATACGCTTTTCAGCAATGCACTACCTGCGCTACACCCCTGCATTTTACCACGGCGCAAGACTTGTCAAGGCAGGTCGAATCGGCGACGTTAAGATAGTGAATGCACAGAAGAGCTACAAGTTTGGCACACGCCCAAGGTGGTACGGCGACCGCGAGCTATACGGTGGCACTATTCCCTGGGTGGGCATTCACGCAATAGATTGGATATACGACTTTACGGGCAAGAAGTTCCTGTCGGTCAGTGCGAGCAGCAGTGGCGGTTCACCCGAGATGGCGGCGCTTTGCAGCTTTGAGATGGAGGGTGGCGTTATCGCCTCGGCAAGCATAGATTACTACCGTCCGCAGAATGCACCGACACACGGAGACGATCGCATCAGATGCGTTGGCACGCGCGGCGTTATCGAGATAAGAAACGACGAGATATTGCTGATAGACGAGGCAGGTGCGAGCACTATAATTCCCGAGAGTGCACCCGAGCTTTTAGAGGAGTTTCTTAACGGCAGCGAGGCTATCACACCCGATGAGATATTCTATCTGACGAGGGTCGCAATACTCGCAAGAGAGTCGGCAGACACACATAAAAGCGTAAAGATCGAGGGCTAAAATATGAAGATATTATTGGTAGGCGCGGGCGGTTATGGCGCAGGATACGTGACCACGTTGCTTGAAAACACCGACCCAACGGTCATTTTCGAGGGTGTGGTTGACCACCGCATCGAGTACTCGCAAAAGAAGGATGCCATCATCGCGGCGGGCGTGCCCGTCTATTTAACGATGGATGATTTTTACCGCGAGCACACGGCAGACCTTGCCATCATTTGTACCCCGCCCTTTTTGCATAAGGAGCACAGCATTTGTGCATTGAAGCACGGCTCGTACGTTATGTGCGAGAAGCCTGTCGCGCCGACGGTCGAGGATGCCGAGGCGATGCTGAGGGCCGAGGAAGAATACGGTAGGTGGATAGCGATAGGATATCAATGGTCCTTCTCCGAGCAGATACAAAACATCAAACGGGATATTCTTGACGGCAAGCTTGGCAAGCCGATATCCCTTAAGTGCGCGATAAGCTGGCCGCGCGGACTTGACTACTATTCAAGGGGCTCGGGCTGGGCAGGCAGAATCTGTAAGGACGGTGTTATGATGCTTGACTCTATCGCCTCGAACGCCTGCGCGCATTACATACACAATATGCTTTTCCTGCTTGGCAAGAGTATGGACGAGAGCGCTGAGGTTGAGGACGTCGAGGGCGTTTGTTTAAGAGCGAATAGCATCGAGAGCTTTGACACCTGCACGCTTAAGATGAAGGCGGGCGGCGCGGATCTTTATATTGCGGCATCGCACGCAGCCGAAAAGGAGCGGTGGCCGGAGTTCGTTTACAAATTTGAAAACGCCACACTCACCTACGTCGAGGACGAGGGCGGCGAGGTTGTGGCAACGATGGCTGACGGCACAACGAGATCCTACGGAATTCTGCCCAAGCACACAAAGGCAAAGGTGTGGGACTGCGTCAAGTCTATACGCGAGGGCACGTCTCCCATATGCACGGTAAAGACCGCGCTGCCGCACACAAGAGTGATCAAGAGCGTATTTGAGAAGATAGAGATAAAGAGCTTCCCCGGCGAGCTTGTCACATTTGATGAGGCAGCAAGACGCGTGTACGTCCGTGGACTTTATGAAAAGATGTACGAGGCGTACGAAAACGAGTCGATGCTCGAGTATTAAAGAGTGGTTATATTTACAAAAAAAGAACACACCGCGGTGCAAAAACGGCACTGCGGTGTGTTTTGTTTTGCTTATTTAATTTCACACGGGTCTCACTCAAGGCTGTCAACGTAGTGGCAGGCCGCAAGTGCGGCAACTGCACCGTCGGCAGTAGCGGTGGTGACCTGTCGGATCGATTTGGTGCGGCAGTCGCCCGCAACGAAGATACCCTCACAGTCGGTGTCGGGGATGCAATCCTCGCCTGCTACGATATATCCGCGCTCGCTGAGTGCAACGACGTCGGCAAAGGGCTCGTTCTCGGGAATCTGACCTATCGCAACGAAAACGCCGTCAAGCTCAAGCGTGCTCTCATTACCGTCAGCATCCTTGATCTTAATTCCCTCAAGCTCACCCGTACCTATAAGCTCGGTAACGACGGTGGAGAGAATGAACTCTACGTTTTCCCTGCCCTCGAGCTTGGCAACAAGGCTGCCCTCGCCCGTCATATGGTCAAGATTTTGCACTACGTATACCTTTTTACAGGTGTCAGAGAGCAAAACTGCCTCCTGGAGTGCGGTGTTACCGCCGCCGATTATAGCAACGGTCCTGTCCTTATAAAATGCGCCGTCACATACTGCGCAATAGGAGATGCCCTCACCAACAAACTCCTCCTCCCTCTCGATACCAAGGGGGCGGTGCTTCGAGCCCGTAGCGATTATAACGCTTTTGGTCGAGAAGCAGGACGTTTCAGTGATAACGGCATAACCCGTGTCACTTTTCTGAATAGATTTTACCTCGTCGAGCTCGATGTCCGCGCCGTGAGTCATTACCTGCTCAAGCAGCTTTGCGGCGAACTCGTTGCCCGTCAATTCGAGGAAACCGGGGATGTTCTCCACTCTCGGGGAGTGGGTTATCTGACCGCCGAAGGTCGCCTTCTCAATTACGAGAACGCTTTTCTGTGCGCGGCGGGCATAAAGCGCCGCGCACAGTCCTGCAGGGCCTGCACCAACTACTATAATATCGTACATCGGTGCCTCCTTAATTATTTTGTGCGCTCGGTGAACGCCTTGATGTTGGAGAGGTTAACGACCTTCTCTACCTTGCCGCCCGAGATGCTGATAAGGGTGGGAGCCTGACGGATGCCGAACTCCTCTACGAGCTCGGGGTTGTCATTCGCCATAAGCTTCTCGTAAGAGATGCCTGCCTTATCAAGGAACATTGCAGCAGCGGCGCAGTTGGGGCAGGTAGGAGTTGCGAAGAGGATAACCTTATCCTCGGTAGCCTCGGCAACCTCGATGGGCGCGTCGTTTACGGATGCGCTAAGGTTAAGGGGAGACTTGCCGGTAAGCTTGTCCTGTGCGTATACCTTTCTGTCCTTGTACTCCTGGCTCTTACCGTCGTTCCAGTTCTGAACGGGGCGGTAGTAACCGGTGATACGGCTGTACACCTCGGTCTTTTCGCCACAAGCGGGGCAGTTGTACTGCTCGCCGGCGATGTAGCCGTGGTTCTTACATACGGAATAGGTGGGAGAGAGGGTGTAATAGGGGAGCTTGTAGTTCTCTGCGATGGTGCGCACGAGAGTTGCAGCGCTCTTCCAATCGGGAAGCTTCTCACCAAGGAAGGCGTGGAATACGGTACCCGAGGTGTAACGAGTCTGAAGCTCGTCCTGGATATCGAGAGCGGCGAAGATATCGTCGGTGTATCCAACGGGAAGGTGAGATGAGTTGGTGTAGTAAGGAGTCTGTCCCTGCTGAGGATCGGACGCGGTCTTGATGTAGGGGTAACGGCGTACGTCGTGCTTTGCAAGGCGGTAAGAGGTGGACTCAGCGGGAGTTGCCTCAAGGTTGTAGAGATCGTCGTACTCCTCCTGGTAGTCGGAGAGGCGCTCACGCATATGGTCGAGAACTTCCTTAGTGAAGTCCTGAGTTGCGGGATCGGTCATATCCTTGCCGAGCCACTTAGCGTTAAGACCAACCTCGTTCATACCAACGAGACCGATGGTCGAGAAGTGGTTAGCAAAGGTGCCAAGGTATCTCTTGGTGTAGGGGTAAAGACCCTCATCAAGAAGCTTGGTGATAACGGTACGCTTGATCTTAAGGGAGCGAGCCGCGATATCCATCATATGGTCGAGTCTCTTATAGAAATCGTCCTTGTTTGCGGCAAGGTAAGCGATTCTCGGCATATTGATGGTAACAACGCCGACGGAGCCAGTGCTCTCGCCACTGCCGAAGAAGCCGCCGGACTTCTTACGAAGCTCACGGAGGTCAAGGCGCAGACGGCAGCACATGGAACGCACGTCGCTGGGCTCCATATCGCTGTTGATGTAGTTGGAGAAATAGGGAGTTCCGTACTTCGAGGTCATCTCGAAGAGGAGCTTGTTGTTTTCGGTATCGGACCAGTCGAAATCACGGGTGATCGAGTAGGTGGGGATAGGATACTGGAAGCCACGGCCGTTAGCGTCGCCCTCGATCATCGTTTCGATGAAGGCGCGGTTGACCATGTCCATCTCAGCCTTACAGTCCTTATACTTGAAGGGCATTTCCTTACCGCCAACGATAGCGGGAAGCTCTGCAAGGTCGCCGGGAACAGTCCAGTCGAGGGTTATGTTGGAGAAGGGAGCCTGAGTACCCCATCTTGAGGGAGTGTTTACACCGTAGATGAAGGACTCGATGCACTTCTTTACTGCATCGTAGGAAAGGTTGTCCACCTTTACGAAGGGCGCAAGGTAGGTGTCAAACGAGGAGAATGCCTGTGCGCCTGCCCACTCGTTCTGCATGATGCCGAGGAAGTTTACCATCTGGTTGCAAAGGGTTGCAAGGTGGCTTGCGGGTGCAGATGTGATTTTGCCGGGAACACCGCCGAGACCTTCCTGAATAAGCT
>JAZRAF010000154.1:0-16830 GCA_045634425.1 Eubacteriales bacterium
GACCGCTTGGCCTCCGACTTAAATATCGGCGTTGATTGGCTCGTCGAAAAGTTCTACCGCATCACCAAGCCCGTCATCTCAAGAGAGCTTCAGGAAAAGCTCGTTGCCCTTATCACGGGTGACGTAAATATCCCCATTCGCAAGATCGTGGATACCGCAAACGGTAACTAAAAAATAAAAACGGCTACGGAATTTAAACACCGTAGCCGTTTTTTTGCGACCAAAACGCATTTTATACGTAAACGTCGACCTCTATATTAAGCTTTCCCTTTTTTGAAAGGGTCTGATACCCGCGGTATATAAACCTGCCAAGGCCTCTTACGCTCACCCTTTCGCCTGCTTTCGGGATATAGGAGTTGTTCTCCATCTGCCGCCCGTCAACGAATACAAGGCGCTTTTTGAAATAGGAAAGTGACTCGTCGCGGGATATCGAAAAGACCTTTGCAACCACTGCATCGATCCTCTCGCCAACCGCCTGCACGACACGCCTCTCAGTCTTGTAAAGCTCGCCCTCGGGTATCTCGTCGGCAATCGAGCACACGACGTCGGTGCGCTTCACCTTGGTCAGCTCGGTTATGATAAACTCGCATATATCGCGCTTGGCAAAGATGTATCCAACGTTCTCACAGATGATGATATCACCAAGCGTTGAGCGCTCGATTCCGAGATTCATCAAAGCACCGAGAAAGTCGCGGTGGGTAAGCTTGTCGGCAAATTTCATCGACTTCGGCTCGCATTTTATGCAAGCGATAGGGAAGTCCTCGGAGTATCCAAGCTCCTCCTCGCTGCCGAATCTTGCCATCACACGCTCCGCACCCTCAGCACCGCCAAAGGTGGTGTACGCCGCATTTCCAAACGCCGCCCTAACTGCGGCAAGATCAGCCTGTCCTGCAAGGTCAAGAAAGTCGCTGAACAGAAAATATCCGCCGTCGTACGACCTTTTCGCAAGGTCTAAAAGTCGCTTTTTTGTAATTTCGCCGCTATCCATATTAAATGGTAAGGATGTCGACGGGGTACATTATCTTGAGCTGGTTGATCTTGCGCTCGTAAGCCTCTCTGCGCTTCTCGTTGTACATCATCTGCTCGAGGTCCGCGCGGATCTCTTCAAGCTCAAGTGCCTTAGACTCGGTCTTTGCATTAAGCTTGATAAGGTGGTAACCGAACTGGGTCTTAACGGGGGTGGCGCTGATCTCGCCAACGCTCATCTCAAATACTGCGGTGTCAAACTCAGGCACCATCTGTCCGCGGGTAAAGTCGCCAAGGCTGCCGCCCGCATCCTTAGAGGGGCAGGAGGAATATTCTTTAGCCGCTTCCTCAAAGGTCATCTCGCCGCCATTGATCTTTCCGAGGATCAGGGTAGCCTCCTCCTCGGTGGAAACGAGAATGTGAGATGCGTTTACCGACTCGCCGGTAACGAACTTGTCCTTGTTCTCCTCATAGTACTTCTTAACGTCAGCATCGGTGATCTTAACTGAGCTTATTGCCTTGTCTGCCGCATAGTTGATAAGCAGGTCCTCCTTAAGGCGTGCAAGCTGTGCACGGAACTCACCCTCTGCCTCGTAAAGGTTTCTCTGTGCGTCAAGCAAAAGAAGCTTATTGCCGATAAGCTGGTTGAGAACTGCACGTCTGCCCTCGGGAGTGTTGTATGCTGCACCGCGCTGGCCGAGACCTGCGATAAACTCGGTTACCTCTGCCTCAGTTACGGTAAGTGTGCCTACCTTTGCAAGAATTCTGTTTTCCATTTGTTTATATCTCCTTAATTATAAAATATACTGTTTAGTCCTGACCCGTGTCACTTATTTCTCAGGCCCTTGGGGTAGTGGTTCTTTATTCTGTCACCCACCGCCTTGCCGCCGCCAAGGGGTGCACCAAGATACGTAAGGGCACACCAGCCGCCGCTAAGTCTGTCGTTTTCTATCTCCTCGCCTCTGAGGTACTTGCGCGCGCGCTCGGGGTCTGTCGAAAGCTCAAGCTTTCTTTTGAACTCCTTTCCGTAAGCAGAGAAGAATTGGTGGTGCGGCGTTAAAAGTCCCTTTCGGATCTCGCCGAGCAAAACGCCCGATGAGAATACCGAATTTTCAGGAACAGGCACCCCGTGTGAAATTAAAACCACGTTTTCGCCAACTTTATACGCCTTTGCATCTATGGGATTTTTAAGCGTATCCTTTAAGAAAGCCTCAATAACCGCCCGCTCTGACTTGTCGGGCTCCTTTGCCTTGGATTTGTAAAGTATTGTTGGCATATCGTCCGACTCGCGGCGTCTTATGAGAGCAACGAATTGTCCTTCTCCGCGAGATACGTGTGGGTAAAATCTGCGACATTTATGCAAAATTCCGTCTGTATCACCCTCGATAGAAACACCGTCTGCCGTGACTGCCTTAAGCTCGTCCTTAACGTCTGCAAGCTCGAAATCGGGGTGACACTTCAAAAAGTCGAGCACGACTGCCTCATTCTCGTCTATCGAAAAGGTGCAGGTTGAGTAGATTATGTATCCACCCGGCGCAACAACGCTTGCCGCATTCTCGATTATCTCTCTTGAACGCTTCGCGCATCGCTCCACGTTTTCCTCGCTCCACTCGGATATTGCTATCTCATTCTTGCGAAACATACCCTCGCCCGAGCAGGGCACGTCGGCTATAACGAAGTCGAAAAACGCACGGTACATCTTCTTAAATTCGGATGTGTCAAGTGAAGTGACAAAGGCGTTTTTAATGCCAAGCCTCTCAAAGTTGCCGACCATTATCTTCGCTCTTTTCGGCACGAACTCGTTCGACAAAAGGAAGCCCTCGTCGCCTATCGCCGCTGCCGCCTGTCCCGACTTGCCGCCTGGTGCTGCGCACATATCAAGCACCCTTGCGCCCTTGTGTATATCCACCGCCGCAAGGCTCGCCATAGCGCCGGGATCCTGCATATAGAATATTCCTGCGTGATGCTCGGGAAGGACTCCGACAGGCTCGTCCGATGTGAAGTAAAATCCGTCAGCGTAGTATGAAAGCGGCTCGACTCTCGCATCGCACCCGTCCTTGTAGGGTGTCGGGTCTGCCTTTATTCTGTTTATTCTCACGCCGCGCACGGCATCCTCGCCCATCGCCGCGGCAAACCTCTCCCACTCGTCACCGAGCAGGGGCTTCATTCTTTCCTGAAATTTTTCGGGTAACATCATAACCTCCTCTTGGTGGTCCTTAATATTCTACCACCTATTTTGAGAAAAGTCAATCAAAATACTGCGAGCGCATAAATATTTTCGCGCAATAATATAAAGTACTTGCATATCCGACCAAACTGTGCTAAAATAAATAAAACCGCAAAACGGAGGTGCCCTATGCGTATTACTGATATAATCGGCTCGTCAAAGCCCACACTTTCCTTCGAGGTATTCCCACCGAAGACTACCGATAAGTTTGATACCGTTCTTGAGGCAACGCATAAAATTGCAGATCTTTCACCCTCATATATAAGCGTGACCTACGGTGCGGGCGGCGGCACCTCACGCTATACTGCCGACATCGCATCCGATCTTCTTTCGCGCGGCGTGACACCCCTTGCGCACCTCAGCTGCATCTCGTCCACCCGCTCGCAGATCCGTGATCTTCTCACCGATCTTTCCTCACGCGGCATTGAGAACATTCTTGCCCTGCGCGGTGATATCCCCAAGGGTGAGGACCGCCCCCTTGCCGAATACAAATACGCAAGCCAGCTTATCGAGGAGATCGTTTCCTTCGGCGGCTTCACCATCGGCGGCGCCTGCTACCCCGAGGGACACCCCGAAAGCGAAAACGGCACCCGAGACATCGAGGCACTTCGCATCAAGGTCGAGTCGGGCTGTCAGTTCCTCACCACTCAGATGTTCTTCGACAATAACATACTCTATAACTTTATGTACCGCCTTTACAGGGCAGGTGTCAGCGTTCCCGTCGTTCCCGGAATTATGCCCGTGACTAGCGCCGCACAGATAAAGCGCATCATCGCGATCTCGGGCAACGAGCTTCCGCAAAGATTCGTCCGCCTCGTCGACAGATACGGCGACAACCCCCTCGCTATGAAGCAGGCGGGCATAGCCTACGCCACCGAGCAGATAATCGACCTCTACGCCAACGGCTTTAACGCCGTCCACGTCTACTCAATGAACAAGCCCGACGTTGCCGAAGCGATAAAAAACAATATCTCTCACATCCTCGCATAAAGGAAGGAAAAAGGGTATGATAAGTGCAGAATACCGTGATATAGACAAGAGAAAAATAGCCATCAGCGACAACGAGCTCTCCGCCCGTCTTGGCCGTCGTTGCACCCACACCGATCCCGAGCTTTACCGTGTGCTTGAGGCGCTCCTTCAGATCGCTGAGCCGCGCTACGGTGCCACCCGTGTGAAGATTTCTCACACCGATAGCGGTGCTATCGACCTCGGATTTGCAAGTGTCGAGAGTGCATCTCTTGCAAAAAACCTTGCCGACTCCACCGAGGCGTTCGTATTCGTCGTGACCCTTGGTGCCGAGGTTGACAGGCTTCTTGCACGCCTTTCTAAAACCTCGCGCGCAGAGGCGTTTATATTCGATGCCGTTGCATCCGCACTTGCCGAAGCGGCGTGCGACGTTGCCGAGTCCGAGATAAAGGGAGACGCCGTTTGCCGCCCTCGCTTCAGCCCCGGATACGCTGATTTTTCAATAGAGCATCAGGGTGCACTTCTTGACTTCCTCGGCGCACCCGTTCACCTCGGCGTATGCGCCTGTGAGGGTGGCGTTATGTCGCCTATGAAAACCGTAAGCGCGGTTATGGGAATCAAGGGCTAAAGGCTATTTGCCCACACCCGTGTAACAAAATCCAACACAGAAAGCCTACGAAAATGAAGAAAAACTTTCTTGAAAAGATAAAAACGGAGCGCCTTTACTTCGACGGCGCAACAGGCTCGCTCCTTCAGTCGCGCGGCCTGCCCGTCGGCACACCGCCCGAAAGGTGGACGCTCTCAAACCCCGATGAAATACTCCGCCTACATAAGGAATACCTTGCGGCAGGCGCAAATATAATAAAGACCAACACCTTTGGCGTAAATCCCCTCAAATACCCCGATTATAAGGAGTATATCGCAGGTGCGATAAAGCTTGCAAGGCGTGCTGTCGGCGATGCTGAGGATAAGTATATCGCCCTTGATATCGGCCCCCTCGGCAGACTCCTCTGTCCCCTCGGTGACCTCGATTTTGAGGATGCGTTGTCCGCTTTTCGTGACACCGTTGCCGCCGCAAAGGGTCTTGGTGCCGATCTTATACTCATCGAAACGATGAACGATGCGTATGAAACCAAGGCCGCCGTCCTCGGTGCGCGTGAGGCATCAGACCTGCCCATCGTGGTCACGAACGTCTACGACTCAAAGGGCCGCCTTATGACCGGCGCAACCCCCGAGGCGATGGTCGCTTTGCTTGAAGGACTTCGCGTTGATGCCATCGGCGTTAACTGCTCCTTTGGCCCTGATAAAATGCTCGAGCTTTTGCCAAGACTCACTACCCGCTCGTCCTTGCCCATCATCGTAAACCCCAACGCAGGTATGCCCACGATGGTGGACGGCCGCACCGTGTATAACGTTACCCCCGCCGATTTTGCCGAAAAAATGAAGCTTATGGCAGAGGGTGGCGCCTGCATCCTCGGTGGCTGCTGCGGCACGACTCCCGAGCATATCTCAGCGCTCGTCCGCGCTACGAAAGATATCCCTTACACCTACCCCGAATACAAGAATATAACCACCGTTTCCTCATTCACCCACGCAGTCGATTTTGCCGACTCGCCCGTCCTTATCGGCGAGCGCATCAACCCCACGGGTAAGCCGAAATTAAAGGAAGCTCTTCGCTCCGGCAACCTCGATTACGTCCTCGGCGAGACTCTCGCACAGGTGGAAAAGGGCGCAGAGATAATCGACGTCAACGTCGGTCTTCCCGAGCTTGATGAGCTCTCGGTGCTCAAAAGCGTGGTAAAGGAAATACAGTCGGTCACAAACGCACCCCTGCAGCTCGACTCCTCAACACCCGAGGTGCTCGGCGCATCGATGCGTATCTACAACGGCAAGCCCCTCGTCAATTCCGTCAACGGAAAAGAGGAGATAATGAGTGCCGTATTCCCCCTGGTAAAGAAATACGGCGGTGCTGTAATCGCCCTCACGCTTGACGAAAAGGGAATACCCGATACGGCAGAGGAGCGCGTCGCAATAGCCGAGCGCATAATCAAAAGGGCCGCCGAATACGGCATCGATAAAAAGGATATCATCGTCGATCCCCTGACGATTCCCATATCCTCAAACAAGGATGCCGCAAGGGTAACGCTCCGCGCAGTTGAGCTTCTCACAAAGCAGGGAATTAAGACCTCGCTCGGCGTTTCCAACGTTTCCTTCGGCCTGCCCGCAAGGGATAAAATCAACGCATCCTTCTTTGCATCCGCCCTCACTCTTGGCCTCTCTGCGGCCATTATGAACCCATATTCCGAGCCGATGATGGACACCTACCGCGCCCACAGGGCACTCGCAGGGCTCGATGTCGGATGCGCCGAATATATCGCCGAAAATTCGGTTACCACCACCCCCGTGTCACAAAAAACAGAAAATATTACCCTTGGATACGCTATTCGCCACGGCATTAAGGACTCCGCAGGCGCAGTCGCCGACGAGCTTTTAAGGACCCGTGAGCCTATGGACGTCATAAATTCCGAGATCATACCTGCACTTGACGAGATCGGCCGCGAGTTTGAGGCCGGCCGCGCGTATCTGCCCGAGCTTCTTATGAGTGCCGAGGCGGCAAGCCTTGCCTTTGAAAGCGTAAAGGCAAAAATGCCTAAGCGCACCGCCGACGGCAGGGTAGTTATCCTCGCAACCGTCAAGGGCGATATTCACGACATTGGCAAAAACATCGTTAAGGTAATGCTCGAAAGCTACGGCTTCACCGTCGTTGACCTCGGCCGTGACGTGACTAAGGAAAGCGTGCTCGCCGCCGTCAAAAAGCACGGCCGCGTCCTCGTTGGACTTAGCGCACTTATGACTACCACCGTCCCCGCGATGAAGGAAACTATCGATCTTCTTCGTGGCGAGGGTGCTGCCGTTATGGTCGGCGGTGCAGTCCTCACGCCCGAATACGCCGAGATGATAGGTGCTGATTTCTACGCCGCCGATGCAATGGAGGGTGTCAGAATTGCCGAGGCCTACTTTGGGGGTAAGGCTTAATGGAAAAGAAGATAACCGCCAAAAACGGCATTGAAATTTACAGCTACAAAAACCCGACTCTGCACGGCTTCAGCATATCCCTTTTTCTCCGTGCGGGTCTTATGTATGAGCGCGACTCGGAGCAGGGAATAACCCACTTCCTCGAGCACGTTCTTATCCGCAATATCAATAAGCAAAAAGGGGGCAAGCTTTACGCCACCCTCGATAAACACGGCGTTGAATTTAACGCCGCCACCTACTCCGAAATGGTACAGTTTTACGCCCACGGCGCAAGCACCAGCTTTGCCGTAGGTGCCGAGGTCATCGCATCCTTTTTCAACCCCATAATCCTCAGCGCAACCGAGATCGCAACAGAGCGCAAAAGGATAAAGGCGGAGATCCGCGAGGGGGATGAGAAGAACTCGATGGCATCGTTTTCCGCCTCGCAGGTGTATGAGGGAACCTCGCTTGCAGGCTCGATCACGGGCACTAACAAAAGCGTTGACCGCATCACTCTAACCCGACTTGAGGAGTACAGAAAAAGGGTCTTTAACAAGGAAAACGTGTTCGTCTACGTCACAGGCTCGTTTGCTGATTCCGACCTTGACTCCCTTTGCGAGCTTGTCGGTAAAGCACCCATATCCGATGCGGCTTCAGAGTGCGATATTCACACCAACGTCGCACCCGTGTCACGTTATTTTGGCAAAAGAGATGCGACAGTAGCCGTCAAAAACGCCGATTATACCTCGGTCCGCTTCTCATTTGATATGGATATGACCAAGGTTGACGACAACGCGGCAGACGTTCTTTACGATATGCTCCTCTCGGGCTACTCCTCTCCCTTCTTTATTGAAATGAGCGAGGAGCGCGGACTGTTTTACGATGCGAGCGGTGCCGTTGAGAAGTTCAAAAACATCGGCAGCTTCTACTTCGGCTACGAGGTAAAGGAGCGCGATATCTACGCCGCCGCAAAAATAACCGTGGATATCTTAAACGACTACGCAACCAATCTAAGAGCCCCTCTGGATATCATAAAGGCGGGCTACGTCGACAACGCGCCCCTGCTTTACGACGATATGCGAGAGCTCAATTTTACAATGGCCTACGACAACCACATAATGGGCGCAGGCTATAAGACCTTAGAGGATAGGATCGAGGCCTACCGCGCACTGACTCCCGAGAATATCAGGGATGCCGCACGCGCCCTCTTCCGCCCCGAAAACCTTACCGTAACGGTAAAGGGCAACAAAAAGAGAATCGACACAGAAAAACTTAAGGAAATCTTAACCAAGCTAGGAGAGTAACTATGGATTTTAAAAAGATTGATAACAGCTACCGCGCAATACCGTTCTGGTCCTGGAACGAAAAGCTGAACACCGAGGAGACCCGCCGTCAGGTAAAGGTGATGGACGAGGCAGGTATCGGCGGCTACTTTATGCACGCCCGTGGCGGTCTTTTGACCGAGTATATGGGAGACGAGTGGTTTGACAACGTCTATGCCGCCTGCGACGAGGGCGAAAAGCGCGGAATGCGCTCCTGGGCATACGATGAAAACGGCTGGCCCTCAGGCTTTGGCGACGGCCGACTTTTAAAGCTTGGTGAGGATTATCTTCTCAAGGCCCTCACCTATAAGCGCACCGAGGATTATGACGATAAGGCAGAAAGAGTCCTCCTTGAAAAGGACGGATACACCTATTACTATCAGGTTGATGAGCTTTACGTAGATCTTCTCAACCCCGACGTTACCGAAACCTTTATACACGAAATTTACGATACGTATGCTGAAAAATGCGGCCAAAGTATAGAAGGATTCTTTACCGACGAGCCTCAGCTTATCCGTTGCCCCGGCTACCCTTGGAGCGTTATAACTGTCAATGAGTTTAAAAACAGATACGGCTACGATATCATCCCAAACATTCCATCTCTCTTCTTCGAGGTAGGAAATTACGAGCAGGTAAGATTTGATTTTTGGAAGATGACCACAGATCTCTTCTCGAAGAATTTCTTCAAAAAGCTCTACGACTGGTGCGAGGAGCACGGTTATAAGCTCACCGGCCACCTCGTCGGTGAGGAGGTCATGGATTTCATAACCCCCACCAACGGTGCGGCAATGCCTCACTACGAGTACTTTCAGATCCCCGGTATGGACTGGCTCGGCCGTCCGATCGCTGACTGGAACACCTGCCGCGCTCTCGGCTCCGTCTGCGCACAGCTTGGCAAAAAATACGTCCTCTCCGAAACCTTCGCCCTCACCGGTCACAACGTTTCCCATGGCGAGCTTAAGCGCATCTACGAGTCGCAGATGGTCAGAGGCATCAACCTCCTTTGCCCCCACCTCGAGGGCTATTCCAATCGCGGTATAAGAAAGCGCGATTACCCCGCCGCAATATACTACCAGCAGCCCTGGTGGGATGATGCTAAGCTCTTCTTTGACACAATGGCAAGGATCGGTATGATCCTCGGTGAGGGTAAGATAGAGAATGACACACTCCTCATCCACCCGATGAGCACGGCTTGGTGTATGTACAACGGCTACGTTGAAAGCTACGACGGCTTGAGGGAAATTCGTAAGTTTGACGACCGCTTCCTTGCATCCATGCGCGCCCTTGAGGATAAGCATATCATGTTCGACTTTGGTGACGAAACTCTGATGGAGCGCCACGCAAGAGTCGAGGATGGATGCATCGTTATCGGTCAGCAGAAATATAAGCGCGTGATAATTCCCGAGCACACTATATTCTTCGAGAACACCGAGCGCCTTATTGCTGAGTTTAAGGCTGCGGGCGGCGAGATCACCACGGTCGAGGATATCCCCGCAAACCCCATCACCGAGGTGAGCCGCCTCACCTACACTATGCGTAAGTACGACGGCTACAACGTCCACTATTTTGTAAATTCCGATCCCACCGAGATAACCGCAACCATCAAAAAGGGTAATCTCATAATCGATCCCACCACGGGTGAGACCTCTCCCTTCTCGGGCACCCACACGTTCGGCCCCTACGAGAGCCTGCTTCTTGTTGAGGACGGCGGCGAGCAGGTAAAGGCCGCCCCCAAGTGCGAGGGTAAGCTTTCCCTCCTTGGCGAGTGGGAGCTTGATAGCGCAACCTATAACTCCATCACCCTCGACAGATGCGACTACTACCTCGACGGCGAGCTTATCGCAAAGAACGGATACGTCCTTGACATCCTTCCGAGAGTCAATGCAAAGCGCCGCCCCGTAAACGTCCGTCAGACCTATCGCTTTATGATAGAGGAAATGCCCGAGGGCGAGATATTCCTCGCTACCGAAACTCCCGAGATTTTCGAGATCAAGATCAACGGCGCACCCCTTGTAAAGCGTGACGTCGGCGACTTCCGCGACATCTCATTCCGCCGCCTGCCTATCACCTCTCTTGTCAAGGTCGGCGAAAACACGATCGAGCTTGAGTGCACCATCTGTCAGAGTCAGAAGATCCTCGATCACATCGACAACTCCTGGGTGCGTGAAACGATGACCAACTGCCTCTCCTATGACATCGAGATCGAGCCTATATACATAGTAGGCGACTTCGGTGTTAAGATCACAGGCGAGGTGACCGAGCTTGAAAAGGATGCGTACAGAGTTAAGGAAAAATGCTTCGACGGCGGCCACTCCTTCGTGATAACCAAGGCTCCCGCCACCGTTATCGTCGAGGCGCTCGACTTCTCGGGCTACCCTCAGTTCGCAGGCACTATCACTCTTCGCAAGACCGTAAATATCACCGACACCAATACCCGTGTCGCATTAACGGGCCGCGGAATCAACTCGATCCACCTCACCGTTAACGGCAAAGAGGTCGGCGCACGTATGTTTGGTCCTTACGATATCTCGCTTGGCGAGTATCTTGAGCCGGGTGAAAACGAGCTTGAGATTAAAATCCTTAACAACCTTCGTAATATGCAGGGTCCCACTCACTTGAAGGAGGGCGAGTGCTATTACGTTGGCAGAGAGGCATTCTATCACGAGTCCAACGTCTTTAACCACGCAAGAGGTGCTGATGACACCTGCCACGACGTTGTACCGAGATGGGATGACGACGTTTGCCTCGTGCACTTCGGCATCACCGACGGTATCGCACCTATAACGGTTGAATAATTCCTATGCAAAGATTGCCGCCGCACTCCGTTTTACACAGCGAGTGCGGCGGCATATATTTTTTATAAAAGTATTGATTTTTAGAATATCGTGTGCTATACTTATTCCATACTAACAGAGTAGAAGGATACGCGTTTAAGTGCTGTCGAAACGGGGAGTTGTTCGATGGACGAAAAGGGCAGAGTGCCCTTGCGGTGTATCCCTCGCATCCCACTGTTGCCTTGAATAGCATATTTATGCCCTCACGGTACGGAAGATGCAGAATCTGTACAAGGAGGGCTTTTTGTATGCAATCGAAAAGGAAAGCATCGCGCATTCTTCGCCTTATGGTGTCCTGCGCCTTTCTTGCCGCGACCAGCATAGTTCTTGGCAAATACCTTGCCATCAACCTCTCCGACGTTCTGCGATTCAGCTTTGAAAATCTGCCCATCATTCTTGCCGGTGTTGCCTTCGGTCCTATCGCAGGCGCCGCAGTCGGTATCGTGGCTGATATCCTTGGCTGTATCCTCGTCGGATACGGTATAAATCCGCTCGTTATGATCGGTGCCGCCACCATAGGCTTTATATCGGGAATTTTCCGTTACTTCTTCAATAAGCCCGGGGGCGTGTCACTTTTTTTAAAGATTATTTTTGCCGAAATTGCGGCGCATCTTGTGGGATCTGTGCTTATAAAAACGGTTGGACTTTCCGCCTGGTACGATATGAAGCTTGAGATACTTATGCTCTGGCGACTTCTTAATTACACGATAATATCCATCGCAGAAATACCCCTGCTTTACGCAATCCTCAAAAACCGCGCCATCGCAAAGCAGATAGACGTCATAAGGGGAGTGAAAAAATGACCTACGAGGAAGCACTTGAATATATCCACGGCGTAAGCTGGACCTTTTGTAAGCCCGGCCTTGACCGCACGCGCGAGCTTTGCGCCGCGCTCGGCAATCCACAGGACAGCCTTAAATTCATTCACGTCGCAGGAACGAACGGCAAGGGCTCATTCTGCTCAATGCTCGATTCCGTCCTCCGTGCCGCAGGCTACCGTGTGGGCCTTTACACCTCGCCGTATATCACGATTTTTAATGAACGTATGCGAGTAAACGGTGCCAATATACCTAACGACACCCTCGCCGAGATCACCGAATACGTCCGTCCCATCGCCGATAAAATGACCGATAAGCCGACCGAGTTTGAGCTTATCACCGCCATCGCATTTGAATACTTCAAGCGCGAGAGGTGCGACGTCATTATCCTTGAAGCGGGTATGGGCGGCCGCCTCGACTCCACCAATATCATCACCACTCCGCTTCTCTCGGTCATTACCGGCATCGCCCTCGACCACACCGCATTCCTTGGTGACACCGTCGAGAAAATAGCCGCGGAAAAGGCGGGCATTATCAAAACCGCACCCATTCTCTGGGGCGGCGATGACAAGTCCGCACGCGAGGTCATTAAGGCAAAGGCAAACGAGTGCGGAGTGCCCTTTATCGAGCCCGATTATGCACTTATCGAGAACCTTGTCGCCGACCTGCGCGGCTCTCGCTTTAGCTACCGCCACCACGAAAACGTGAAGATAAATCTCCTCGGACTCTACCAGCCGAAGAACGCATCCCTCGTCCTCGAGGCGGTCGACGCCTTAAACGTCCTCGGTATGCCCGTGCCCGAGTCGGCAGTGCTTGAGGGCCTCGAGAGCGCACGCTGGAGCGCCCGATTTGAGATAGTCAATCACTCGCCCCTCATCATCTTTGACGGAGCGCACAATCCGCAGGGAATCTCCAGCGCCGTCGAGTCTGTCGCCCACTATTTCGGGGATAAGAAGGTCGCCGTTATCACCGGTGTCCTTAATGATAAGGACTACGAGTTCATCGCGTCAAGGCTTGCGACTGTCGCCGCCTACGCCTTTACCATCACCCCCGACAACCCTCGCGCCCTCACCGCCGAGGAGTACGCCGCCGTCCTTCGCAAAAACGGCGTGACCGCAACCCCCACCGCCAGCATTCACGAGGCCGTCACCCTCGCCGTCAGCGAGGCTGATAAGCGCGGCGACGCCATCGTCTGCCTCGGCTCGCTCTACACCTATTGCGAAATCATACCCGAGATCGAAAAGCTTGATATAGCAAAGCGAAGATAAAAATACAAAAAAAGGGCAGAGAAGCCTTGGGACCATTCCCTCGTTCTCTGTCCTTTTGTGTTTATGCTTCAAAAAACGCCACTAAAAGCTCGTGCATTCCACCTTCGTAGCAGGCTTCAGCCAAAAATTCTGTACCGCGCTGGTCACCCCAGCTGTAATAAATTATCGTTCTGCCGAGGTATTCACAAAGCTCCATATCGCTGTTGTTGATATCTAAAGCCGCCTCTATACGCTCGCGGTCACGCGGGGTAAGAAAAGGGCTGCCTATTTTTTTATCCTCTGCCTCGTCGTACATCAGAACGGGGTTTATCGGGCTGTACTCCCACGTTTTCAGATCCTTGGATCTCGCCAGGCAGTTTGCATATCGGTGGTTGGGATACGCCTCGAGATACGCAACGTAATAGTACGGATCTCCCTCAAAGGTATAAAGCGCAGGGCTTCCCGCATATCTATCCTTTTGAAAAACGCAATCGCTTGGTGTCAGCGTCCAGTTGATCAGGTCGGTCGACTGGAGAAAGCGGAACGTAAACGGTCTGCCGCATTCCTCCTCGGGCGCATTGATTTCAATAAGCAACGTATAAACGTCATTCATTTTCGCGATGTTCATATTGAAGATCCTCCACCCCGGAAGCTCGAGTGTGGAATACTGCTCCCAGTTGATAAGATCCTTCGAGCGGTAGAACACCAATCCGTCGCTGCCCCAGTATTCTCGAGATCCCGTTACGACGTACATTACGTCGTCCTCTGTATATGCAAATCCAAACGTATGCCCCTCGGCAAAGCAGGGGGTAGACGTGTTAGTCCTGACGTGCACGAAGCGCAGGCAGGGAAGATCGTCAAGCGTGCTCCAATCTGCAGTCGCATTTTCTGCAGTAAAGCTTTTACGCCTTACGACTTCAAATCGGTAAAGCTCGCCACGGTATACGATCGGTGTGGTTTCTACGATATTATTGCACTCGATAGTTCCAAGCTTGCGGATAATAGGTCTTTTGGGATATGACCTTGCGTTCATTTGACGTCCCCTCCTTGTGTTACAGATAAGTGTCCGCTATCAGAATACCTTTATCATATTCGAATCGGCAACCTCGATATACACGCTGTCATCGATCTTGCCAACAAGCTCTGCAAAATAGGATGTGATAGGGAACTCGGTGTAGTAGTGTCCCGCCTCGATCAGGTTGATGGCACGCTCGGGCGCCTCCTCCATCACGTTGTAGCCGATGCGGCCCGAAACGTAGGTGTCCGCACCGCAGGCGATAGCCGCGTTAACGTAGCCCTTGCCCTCGCCGCCAACGACCGCCACACGCTTTACCGTGTCGTATCCGTCAGCCACGCGGATGCCGTCCGCCGAAAGCTTCGTCTTGATAAGGTCGGAGAAAACGTCAAGCTCGCACTCCTCGGGTAGATCACCGATCCTTCCAAGGCCGCCCTCGCCAAAGGGCTCGATATTCTCAAGTCCGAGCAAATCGGCAAGAATGTCGTTGACACCGCCGTCCGCCTTATCCGCACGGGTGTGGAATGAAAAGACCGCGATGTTGCTGTTGATAAGCTTGATCACCTTTCTTGCCACGTTGTTGTCCTCGGTTATTGCGCCAAGGGGCTTGAATATAAGCGGATGGTGAGAAATTATAAGGTTAAATCCGCGCTCGATCGCATAGTCTACGATCTCCTCGGTAACGTCAAGGGTGATAAGCACGTTTTCGATTTCAACCGACGAGTCCGCACAGCACATAATGCCGTCGTTGTCCCACGCCTCGCGCAGCTCCTCGGGGAAATATTCGCTTAAATTCTGATAAAATTCGCGTACGTTCATATATCTTTCCTCAAAGTTTGTATGTATTGGTAAAGCAGTGCCTCGTCACAGCTGTCCTCGCCGCCCTCGCGCTTTCCCTTTGCGATCTTCTCGTAAACCTTAAGCCTTGCATCGAGGTATCCGAGGCATTCGTGGCACCCCGTGTCAAGAAATTCGGGTCTGCCAAGCTCTCTTTCGTAAAGCTCGGGCTCATAGCACTCGCCCGTATACTCCGCACAAATTGTAACGTAATATTTACCCTGCGAGTAGGAGTACACCTCTTTTATAACGGAAAAGCCGTTTTTGGCAAGATAGCTTCTTAGCTGTCCCTGCCTTGACATCGGCTGCAGTATAAGTCTTATATTTTCATCCTTCAAAAAGGGTGCGGCGTCGATGATCGCGGCAATAAGCTCGCCGCCCATTCCGCATATCGCAACGTCGCTAAGCCCCTCGCCCGCAAGTGCCGCAGCACCGTCGGTAAGGACGAATTTTATCTTGTCAAAAAAGCCGGCATCACGCGCATTCGCCATTGCCGACTCAAGCGGTCCACGGTTAATGTCCGAGCATACCGCACTCTCGATGCGCCCCTCCCTTAAGAGAGCTAAAGGCAGGTGGGCGTGGTCTGTGCCAATATCGGCAAACCTTGCCCCCTGCCTTACAAGCCCTGCCGCGGAAGCAAGCCTTCCGTCAAGCATAGAGATTCTCATTTTGCTGCAAGAAACTCGTTGATCTTCTTTACGAGCGCGTCAGCGTCGGTGCCGTGAACAAGGCAAGCATCCTCAATAGACTCGCCACTGGAGTGAGGGCAGCCGAGGCAGTGCATACCGATCTCGAAGAAGAACTGTGCGGTCTGCACGTCGTGGTCGAGAATATCACCGATAAGTGTAGCTTTCGTTACTGTCATTGTATTGTAACCTCTCTTTTATTATTTAACGGTATAATTATATCACACTTTCGGCAAAAAATCAATACAATATTTAAAGTTGCTATTTACATTTTTTGAATTTTGTGCTACAATACTATGTATAATGAGAAAGTATGCGCAAAAGAGAGGAAAACACTAATGATAGTAGTGCTTGAAGAAGCAAAAAGAAGACTTGTTGCGCTTGAGGACGTTGTAAAGGAGCTCGGAAATCAGCTTCGCATTGAGGAAGCGATGGAGCGCGCAGCAGAGCTTGAGCGTGAAACTATGGTGCAGGATTTCTGGAACGATGCTGAAAAATCGTCTCAGAAGCTCCGAGAAATAAAGCAGCTTAAGGATAAGGTAGACAGCTATAACAACCTCGTTGCAAAGCTTGAGGATACCTACACCCTTTGCGAGATGGCTATCGAAGCAAATGATGAGGACTCGGTTGACGAGGTAGTTTCCGAAACCGATTTTATAGAATCCGAGGCAGAGAAGAAGAGAATCGAGGTTCTCCTCTCCGGCCCCTACGATAAGAATAACGCGATCGTTTCCTTCCACCCCGGCGCCGGCGGTACCGAGGCACAGGACTGGGCGTCTATGCTTTACCGTCTTTACACCCGTTGGGGTGAGAAGCACGGCTTCAACGTTAAGCTCGTTGACTGGCTTGACGGTGATGAGGCAGGCATCAAGAGTGCAACCATAATGGTCGAGGGCA
>JAZRAF010000155.1:0-1433 GCA_045634425.1 Eubacteriales bacterium
CAAAGGAAATGGGGCTCACCTATACCTCAGACAATATAGCAGAAGCGGCAAAGATCACCTTTTTCAACGTGGTCATTATCACCGTGCTTTTCAAAACCGCTGATTTTATCCGTCGCAGAATCATGGTGGATAAACCCGTAAAATTGATTACGGATGCCGCCGAAAGAATTATGAACGGCGATTTTTCTGCCCGTGTGAAGCCTATGCACGGTTCGGGCATGGAGGGCTTCAATCAAATAGGCGAATCGATCAACAAGATGGCAGAAGAGCTTTCAAGCGTGGAAACCCTGCGTACCGATTTTATTGCCAACGTATCCCACGAGATGAAAACACCCCTTGCCGTGATGCAGAACTACGGAACGCTTTTGCAAGCTCCCGATCTGCCCGAAGAAAAACGCATCGAGTACGCCAAGGCAATTACCGATGCTTCGCGCCGCCTTGCCGATATGATGACGAATATTCTCAAACTCAATCGGTTAGAGAATCAGCAGATCTATTCGAACCCCACTACCTTTGACCTCGGAGAACAGCTTTGTGAGAGCCTTTTGCAGTACGAAAGCACGTGGGAGCGAAAGAATATCGAGATCGAAACCGATCTTGCCGAGAACGTTCTTGTGTCTGCCGACTCGGAGCTTCTCTCACTCGTGTGGAACAATCTTTTCTCCAACGCCTTCAAGTTCACCGAGGATGGCGGCAAAGTCACGCTTACACTTACTGCGGACGAAACATACGCTACCGTAAAAGTGTCCGATACGGGATGCGGAATGAGTGCGGAGGTTGGCGCGCACATCTTTGAAAAGTTCTATCAAGGTGACACCTCCCACGCGACACAGGGCAACGGACTCGGATTACCTCTTGTAAAAAGAGTGGTTGATATTATGCAGGGGGAGATCGGTGTAGAAAGCGCAGTCGGTATTGGCACGACCTTTACGGTTAAGATCAGGAGGACTGAAAATGGACCTGAAAAAGCTCGGTAAAGCTTTGCTGTTTCCACATATCGCAATTATGATATTGCTCGTTCCGCTTGCAACCGTTTTACTTGTCGGCTCGATGGTGTTTGTCGGAACGGAGTCGGACATAGCGTACATCTCCTACGTTCTTGCCGCCTACACCTTGACGGTGTGGTGCTTCAAGCTTCCGTACTTGATCAAGAGCTTCAAAACCTTCAAGGATGAAAACAAATATGCAAGAAGATGGCAGGACGATACACGCCTGCGCGTAAACGTATCGCTTTACGGCTTGCTTGCGTGGAATGCCTTGTACGGAATCTTTCAACTGTGGCTTGGGTTTTATCACCATACCTTTTGGTTCTACTCCCTCGGCGCGTACTATATATGCCTTGGCGTGATGCGATTTTTCTTGGCGCGCCACACAACGAGATACGCTCCCGGCGAGAGAATGGAGACCGAGCTGAAAAAATACCGCGCCTGCGG
>JAZRAF010000156.1:0-13870 GCA_045634425.1 Eubacteriales bacterium
TGTGGTAGAATTTGAATCGGGCAGTGTGTGCGAGTCGATAGGATACGAGGCGTTCCGTTATTGCTCATCGTTGACAAGCATAACGATCCCCGAGAGTATAACGAATATTAGTAACTATGCATTTGCAGATTGTCCTGCGCTCGCCGAGATCAGATTCAATGCAGTGGCATGGGATAATACGTCAAGCGAAGTGTTCTACAACTCGGGAACCAGCGTACAACTTATAGTCGGTAAAAACGTTACCATGATACCTCAGTACGCATTCTATAATTCGAACATCTCTACAGTAGAATTTGAATTGGGTGGTGTGTGCGAGTCGATAGGTAATTATGCTTTCTATAATTGCTCAGCTTTGACGAGCATAGTTATTCCGGAAAACGTGGTAACTATTAACAGTGAGGCGTTTTATGAGTGTAGCAATTTGAGATGCGTGCAAATTGAGAGTGCTTCTGTTGCAGCAAGCCTCACGAGCAATAACTCGTGCGGATATATTGCTAATTATGCAGACGTTATATTCATAACCGCTGAGATCAATCGCATAGGTAGATACGTAAGGGATAATTTTGTAAACGTGGAAGTTGTGAACATGAACGGCGTTGATTATATATCATACTCCAAGCATGCACATAACTGGACGTTTAAAGAGATATTCTACGAGGCTATCCAATGTGAAAAAGATGGTATTGCAATATATTATTGCGAGGAGTGCCGCTGTGAAAAAATGGTTGTCATTTTGGCACATGATCACGTTGAGCATGATGCAAAAGAACCTACGTGCACCGAAATAGGCTGGTATGATTATTTGACTTGCTCGAGATGCGATTATACCACTTATGTTGAGCGCGCGCCGCTTGGACATCGTGTTTTGATTGACGACAGGGCTTGGGTTGACTCCGTAACGTATGCAGACGATGAAAATTACCCATTTATGTATGTCGACGGAAAGTACATTTCCTCGAATCACGATCAAAGTTCTATATCTGAATTTACAATAACTGCAATATATAACTGTGCTCTTTATTTGAATTACTCTATTTCAAGTGAGTCTGGCTTCGATAAGATCATCGTAATGCACAATGGTGAATATGTTGTAGAAAATTCCGGAGATGTCAGCGATGTAGAGCTGGAGCTTGCGTTGTCGGCTGGCGACGTGGTTATTATTGCGTATCAGAAAGATGGCAGTGTTGACGCCGGTGATGACTCCGTTGAGTTCAGCTTTACCTCGACAAAAACCGAGATTGGAACGATGACAGCTATTCCTGCCGAGGATGCTGAGTCTACATGTACACAGGCTGTTATATGTAGCTTCTGTGGTCTTCGCATAAAGGACACCATTGATCATAGTTATGGTGAGTGGTACGAAATCAAGGCGCCCACTTGCATCGATAAGGGCGCAGATGAGCACAAGTGTTCTGTATGTTACCACACCGAGGTAATTGAAACTGACGCGAAAGGTCATACTTCCGCTGAAGCAGTAGTAGAGAATCGAGTCGAGCCCGATTGTATAACCGACGGTCACTACGATAGTGTAGTATACTGCTCGGTATGCAAGGTAGAGCTTAGCCGTGAGACTATTACAATCAACAAGCTCGATCACGACTTCACGGTATATATTACCGATAATAATTCAACATACACCGAGGATGGAACAAAAACTGCCACATGCGACAGATGCGATGCAACCGACACGATAATAGACGTTGGTAGCGCACTGGGCTTGGCAAAGAAGTTCTGCGATGAAGTTGAAGCAATTGCGCTTGACGACGATTATAGTGTTAAGTACGCTAAAATTAGAGCGGCGCTCATGACATACGGCACACTCGATGAAGCGGAAAAAGCCAGCGTAAGTGACGAGTACCAGCGGCTTGTTGAATTGGTCGAAGCATACAATTTTGCAGCGAACCAAGCAAATGACGAGCACGATATTGCAACGCAAATAGCGTTTGCTCCAATGGCAGCTTTTGGGTTTGCGTTTATGGCGGCATTCTGGTTCTTGCTTAAAAAGAAGTTCATAGGTTAAGGAGGGGGAAAATATGAAAAGGATATTAATTGCACTAATCTTGTTCATTTCGGTATTAATATCGTTCACTGCTTGTAATACTGGCGGTAACACCCCTTCCGAAACGGTGTTTGATAAGCTTAACAAGCTTGCAAAAGAAGAATATGGCTCTGTCGAAATAAGTGTTACTACCGTAACAGGCGATGTTAGTCTTTCTTCAAAATACATCGTTACAAATGAACGCATTGAGTATATCGTAGAAAAAATGAATTCCATTGACATCGGGGGCGCATCTGCGCTCCCTGATGAACACCGTTCGACTCTTTCTGGTGTGGCAGAGATCAAAGACGGCAAGGTAGTGAAAATTCACGGAGACGAAGTGACTCTGCCTTCGCACGATGAGATTGCCGGCGCCTTCTGTTTTGATGAGGATAACTTTAAGGATGTTTCGCTCACGGACGGAAAGCTAAGCGCAAAAATAGTCTCGCTTCAGGATTTCATTTCATCAGAAGCAACCGATATCGACGATGCAGCCGTAGTTGTTTACTACAATGACAACGCTATCATGCGCGTTGATTTAATGTATAGCACGTCATTGTCCATGGTTAATATTCAATATTTGTTCGAGGCTTGATCTTGTCATAAGATCGGCGTAAAAGAACATTTTTAAACAAACGGCAAGACCGAATGAAACTCAAAATGAGTTCCATTCGGTCTTGTTTTATCATTGACTATCTATCATAAACTGTTTTCTTTTTCATGCTTGCCAAAACTAACAAATTTTGATTTTTGTTTTTGTGTCCTCTTTTCACCTCAAGCACCCCCGTGTAAGTTTTTTGCGTCTTTTTTAGTCCACACAGTTCCGCAGTTTGCAAACTAAAGTTTACAAACTACCTCGCGTCCTCCGCTTAGCATGATGGTAAAAATCTTTATATCCTAAACAAGGAAATCGGTTTTGATAGAGTAGTTAGATATGATTCTCTAACTTGAAATTCGAAGGCGTTTGTGATAAGCTATAATCGTCAAAGGGGGGGTAGCGATATGATACGACAAATTGATTGTTCGTATTAGTCTTCGCTGGTCTAAGGGATACGCACAATTACGAATACCTTGATTTTAGGCGGTTTTCCTATTACTATGTAATAGGAACTTTTGTTTTTTAGGGGCATTTTAGGGTGTGATTTATGTAGTTTTTGGGGGCAAAAGAAGATAAATCACCGCCAGAAGCGCTTAACTTGGAAGAGACCAAAGCGGAAAGCGTAGAGGCGGTTTGTTCTAAAGCGGAGATATCTCCTTAGACATTAGAGATGCGAGTTTTCAAGCCGGTTACATCTGCAGTAAGTGAAGTGATGTTTGTCTTGTTTTGAGTGACTTGAAGCGATATGCTTGATGCCGTCTGCTCAAGGGTGGAAACGGTGGTCTCCATATCAAGGACGGTTTCTTCTATAACTCCTAAGTCATCCTCAACCGTTTCAACACGGGTAGTAACGGAAGAAACGGTGCTGGTAAGCCCATCCAGGCTACTTTGCATCGTATTGGATTTTGTGGTCAGCGTAGAAATGTTGGTTCGCAGGGTGGGTGCCGGCTCGTTCGCCTTGAGAAAAAAGGGAAGAGCAATACCGTTTTTTATTCTCTTTCCTTGCCGGGACAAAATCCATTTGTTCAAAGTGAATAAAAAAGTCTTAAAAAGATTTACATGATATGGTAAAATAAATTGTAAAAATCAAAACTTTCAAGATTAATGCATCTTTATGTTAAAAATATTAAGGCAAGACTTTTTGTTCTATTATATAATTGAGGCACGTACAGTGGTGTTTTATCTCCACCTTTCTCTTAAGTAGTAAAAGGAAGAGGATTGAAATAGCCACCGCGCGCAGTTACTACCCGAATGGAATTAGAAATGGAAAATAGAATGACCTTCAGTCAGTACAGATCTATGGATATTTTGATATTCTCGGTGCTGACGGCGGTTTTCGAGTGCATCGCCACGCTGGCAACCTCAAAATGGTTCGCGGCTCAGCCGGTAGCAATCTCGATAACCTTAACCCTTATCCTCATCGTAATGCACCGATGGGGCGCCTGGGCGGTGATCATTGCTGCCGTGGGCGGTATCACCTTCTGCATCACCTCGGGCGCAGGGATAGAGCATTATCTCATCTACGGCGTCGGAAATATGCTTGCCATCACCTCCTTGATTTATTTTAAGATATTCGGCAAGGAGAGGGTGAAACAAAGCTTCTTTAAAACACTTCTCTTCGCGACAACCTCGTATCTCTTTGTGGCACTCGGCCGCTGGCTGGTATCTCTCATCTTCGGTGCGGGATTTTCTGAGCTTGTCGGATTCCTTACCACCGACCTTATCACACTGCTCTTCGCGGTGGTGATACTGTATGCCGGCAGGGGAGTGGACGGCCTCATCGAGGACCAGAAGCAGTACGTTATCAGAGTTAATAAGGAAAAAGAGACCGAGCCCGTCTACGAGGACGAGTAAGGTCAAGTGATAAAGTTCATTAAAACGGAGGATTACATATGAAGTTCAAGGCTGACGATTACCTCGTGTACGACGAAGCCACGGGCAAGTATCACGAGGACCCGGAGCAGGCGGTCAGGGATGACGTAGAAAAGCACACCTGGCTCAACGTCGCGCGTACCGTGTTTAAGGATTGGCGCATATACCTTATGCTCATTCCTATGCTGCTCGTATTCCTTTTCTGGAGATATTTCCCGATGTACGAGCTCCTCGGAGCATTCAAGGTGTACGATGCAAACATTCCCGTATCCGAGCAGATGTATGCAGGATTTTCCTATTTCAAGATGCTCTTTGCGGCAAGTGACTCGAGCGCTATCGAGTTCTGGCGTGCGTTCCGTAACACCTTCCTTCTTTCCTTCTACGGACTTCTTTTCGGCTTCCCGATGCCGATAATCATCGCGCTGTTCTTCAACGAGATCCGTTCGAACATCGCGCGCAGTATTTATCAGGTTATTACATACCTCCCCAAGTTCATATCCACGGTTGTTATGACCACCCTTATCACCATGCTTGTACGCCAGCCCGTCAGCCAGTTCGGTATCGATATGGGTATCATTTCAAGGCTTCTTGTAAATCTGGGCCTTATAACCGAGGAGGTCGGTGCCGCCGGTCTTCTCAACAACCCCGGATTCTTCCGCGCGATCTATCAGATAAGCGGAATTTGGGAGACCGCGGGCTATGACTCGATCGTATTCTTCGCGGCTATAATCGCTATCTCACCGACAAGCTACGAGGCGGCGCAGATCGACGGCGCAGGCAAAATGGCGCAGATGCGCTACGTCGTTCTTCCCAGCATTCTTTCCACCGTGGTCATCATGCTTATCACGAGAATAGGATCGCTTCTTAACGTCGGATATGAAAAGGTGCTTCTCCTTTATAATTACAATACGCACGTAACAGCGGACGTTGTTTCCACATTCGCGCAGAGATACGGTATCCTCGCCGGACGAATCGGTGTATCCACCGCTGCGGAAATGCTTAACAACGTTGTCGGTATGCTTCTCGTTATCGGTGCCAACACCATAGCGCGCAAGGCATCTGACGTTTCGCTGTATTAATACGGAGGCAACGGTATGAAAAGAAAACTGGAAATTTCCGAGCTGATATTCAAAATACTCTCGTACGTATTCCTTACTGTATTCGCAATTTGCTGTCTTTACCCCTTCATATACGCTATCTCGGCTGCGATCTCCTCTCGCGAGGCGGTTGAGTACGGTGAAATAGTCCTTTTCCCAAAGGGAATACAATTTGAGGCATTCGCCGAAATGTTCAACAACAACATGTTCTGGAACTCCTATACAAACACCCTCTTCATTACCTTCTACGGTACTCTTTGGGCTATGGGATTCTCGATCCTCGGCGGCTACGCGCTTTCCAAAAAGCGCCTTATGTTCCGCAAGGGCTTCAACTTCTTCCTCGTATTTACCATGTGGTTCTCCGCAGGTATTGTTCCTATGTATCTCAACTACCTCGCAACCAAGGACGTGTTCAACTCCGTCGGAATTATGGATGAAAAGTGGCTCGTCGTTATCGCAATGGGTATGCAGGCGATGAACATCATTCTTCTCCGTAATGCATTCGAGGGCGTTCCCTCCGAGATAGAGGAGGCGGCAATCGTCGACGGCGCTACCGAAATGCAGGTTCTCGGCCGTGTTTATCTCCCCATGTGTAAGTCCACCATCGCAACGGTTGCACTCTTCTTTGCGATCTCCCGTTGGAACGGCTACTACTGGGCAAGACAGATGATCTCCAACGGTAACGAGCATCCTCTTCAGGTATTTATCCGTCTCCGTCTTGAGGAGTTCAGCGATCCTGACTACATCGGCGGCTGGAACAAGCCCTACGCTACCGACTCGGTTATCTACGCTTTGATCGTTTGCTCGATCATCCCGATCCTTATCATCTACCCCTTCATTCAGAAGTACTTCGCAAAGGGTGTTAACGTCGGTGGCGTAAAGGAATAATTCTCCCACCAAAATCAATACCCCACACATTCTTCATTAGTTATTATCGCGTAAGCGTTTAATAAAAAAATAAAATTTTAGGAGGACACCCCCCATGAAAAAGAGATTACTCTCTCTTCTTCTTGTAGTCGTAATGATCGTCGGCATATTGGCATCATGCGGCGAACCCCCGATTACTCCCGATCCCGATCCTACTCCTGAGCTTAAGCTCGAGTACGCTGACGGAACCGTTCTTCGTATGGCAACCGGTTATAACAATGCTAAGACCGGCTTGTTCTTCGATGCAGAGATTGCAAAGGACGGCATCACTCTTGCAGACGGCAAGACCTACAATACCGGCGACCTTAAGCCCACTTGGGTAGAGGTACAGAACAGACTCAACGTTGCGTTTGAGAACCATTACCAGGGCAAGAGCGCAAAGGACGAGTTCGAGTATTGGAAGGCTAAGCTCGCTGACATCGATATGGTATCCGGTACCGCTTCTCAGCTTTCTGAGGCAGGCGTTGCAGGCGATCTTATCAACATTGCTGAATACCTTGACTACATGCCTAACTTCAAGGCATACCTTGAGACGAACCCCATCGTTCGTCTTTCCATCACCGGTGACACCACTAACGGTGCCATCTACTTCTCCCCCTACTTCGACGGCGTTGACGATATCGAGCGTATGCCCCTTATGAGAACAGACTGGGTTGAAAAGCTCCTTAACGGCGAGGGCGACTTCACCGCTACCGCATCCAACAACCTTGCAGCTGCTGCATACACTCCTTACATGCCCACCACCGGCACTGTAGAGATCGACGTTGTAAAGGCTGACGCTTCCGGAACCGAGAAGGTTACCAAGAACTACACCGCAGCAGGCAACATCATTGCTACTATGAACACAGCACTTGCAGCAGGCACCGTTACCGGTGTTGATGCTGTTAACATGCTTCGTGACTACATCGATACCGCTTACAACGGCTACTACGGCACCAACCGTGCTGACCTCTTCATCGGTCAGAATGCAGCTTGGGACGCTGACGAGCTTGTTGCTCTTCTTCGTTGCGTAGTTGCTAACCCCCAGACTCTTAACGGCACCGACGCTGTTGCAGGTCTCTTCTCCCGTGAGGACAACAACAACCAGAGAAAGATCGATATGTTCCGTTTTGCCGGCACTCTCTTCGGTGTTCGCGGTCTTGAGTCCAGACAGGATTACCTCTACATAGGTACCGACGGCAAGCTTCACGATGCTCGCCAGGAGGAAGACACCTACATCGCTATCGAGCGTATGAACGCTATGGCACAGGAAGGCCTTATCGCTTCCTCCTTCATCAACAACGAGGCTGCATCCACCGATAAGATGCTCGCTGAGGATAAGGGCTTCATGCACTACGACTACAACCAGACCCAGACCGTATACAACGCTACCAAGCTTCAGGAAGGCGAGAAGTATATGGCAGTTATGGTTCCCGTTGCACTTTGGTTCGACGGCACTGAGGGTGGCGTTTACATGAGATTTACCGAGTCCTGGAGATCTGTTAAGACCGACGGTTGGGCAATCTCTAAGGCAGGCGTTGCAGGCAGCACCGATAAGCTTAACGCAGCTCTTGCACTCATCGACTACGCATACTCCGAGGCTGGTCAGATCCTTATGTCCTACGGTCCCGATGAATTCATCAAGACCAAGGCAGACGGCTCTTACGTAACCTTCAACTTCAACGGCAAGATGATGCCCGTTATCGCAGACGCTACCTACGAGGAGCTCTGGGATAAGGCAGGCGGTAACTACACCAACTATGCACGTCAGTATCTCGGCTCCACTCTTTCCTTCGTAAAGAGCCAGGCATTCGAGTATCAGTGCACTCACGAGGTTGGTAAGGAGGGTGCTGCTAAGATCTCCAACGCTATCGCATTCGGAACCATCAAGCATCCCGAGCTTGCTATCACCGAGAACCCCTGGTACACCTCCGTTCCTACCGTTCTTCCTACCACCAAGGCCGAGAACGATATCATCGCAGGCTACACCAACCTTGCCTCCAGCGGTAAGTTCTCCCAGTCCAAGGGTCAGTTCAACCTCTTCGTAGAGATTATCTGTAAGGGCTACACCGGTGACGGCACTGACAACAGAGCTAACACCATCAATACCGTTAAGACCACTTGGGGCGGCCAGGGCTACCTTACTCTTAAGGAAGGCGCATGGCAGAAGCTCGTTAGATACTACGAGGATCTTAACAAGTAATTTCCGCACTTAAAAGCTACGAATTATCCTACCCGAAAGGGTAAGAGGGGTAACGGGAGGGCGCGAGCCCTCCCATAGCCCCCAAATAAAAAAAGCCGTGTTGATCGGCATAGATCAACAAGCACGCGGGGACAATTTTGCTTCAACCCCCAAAAAAGTCATACGACATTGGAGACTAGAAATGTATAAAAAGCAGATGTTAGTACAGAGGATAGTATGCTTTGCCATTCTTGCGGCAGCAGCCCTTGTATTCATATACTCACTCGGTCTTGTTACCGACCTGCATTACAATAACTTTGCATATTATGCAGAGGATCCCAGATACCCCGCATTCGAGGGTGCAAATATTTATAATGAGATTCAGCCCTTTAACAGAAATCTCACTACCGCAGGCCTTTTCATGATTCTTTCTGCGGTTCTTGTTTTCGTTTTCGGCTCTCACAAGAGAAGAAAATATTACGTTGGAAATTACGTAACGATCGCGCTTAATGCCATTCTTTCCATCGGTGTGTCCGTATGGGGCATCGCGAACGTTATTAAATATAGAGAAATGTACTACCAGATAGATTTCGAAGCGCTCAAGACCTACCAGGAGATTCTTACGTTGCCCTACGACATTTCTCCGTTCTGGTTCAATGCCGGCTTCTACGTCTTTGGCATAGCTATTCTTGGCGCTGTTCTGAGTGCCTTGAACCTCGTGTTCAAGGTTCTCGTTATGAAGAGCGAAAAGCAGCTGCTTTCGGGGGTGTAACATGAAAAAGGATATTCTCAAAAAGGACCGTATGCGCTTTGTTAAGAACAAGGCGTCCTCAAACCTGGCATACCTTGCCATTATTTTCAACGTTCTTTACTTCGTAAGCATCTATTCCTCCGACGTGGGAAGATACTACTACTCAATTATGATGGGTGTCTCGGTAGTGTACAACCTCCTTTTCCTCCTTGCGGCATTTCTTTGCTCCGAGGGACTTAAGAACTACAAGCTTGCCTACGGCGTTACTATCGCTGTTATCGGTGCGCTTCAGCTCGTCCGTATCCTCGGCTATCCGCTCGGTGCGCTTACCTCTGTAACCTCTGACGGTGCGGCCGTTATGGAAATGGGACAGTTTATCTACACAGTTCTGATGCTTTGCCTTTCTGCTGCTGCGGCAGTAGCCTCCGGCATTATCGGAATCATCCGTACAAAGACTCTCGACAACTACAACAAAACGCTGGCTAACGGTTAACGAAACCTACCACGTGTGCATCGGGTGACGTTTTTTTGCATACGTATTGCGAAAAACGTGACGTTTCGGTGCAAAAAACAAGAAAGGCGCGGTTAATTATGGCTTACTTAAGCTTGAAAAACATTAACAAAATATACGACAACAAGGTACAGGCGGTTTTCGACTTTAACCTCGAGGTCGAGGAGGGCGAGCTTATCGTTCTTGTCGGTCCGTCCGGTTGTGGAAAGTCGACCACCCTTCGTATGGTTGCGGGCCTTGAGGATATAACCTCCGGTAGCCTTCACATCGATGGCCGCGACGTTACCCAGATGCCTGCAAAGGAGCGCGACATAGCGATGGTTTTCCAGAACTATGCTCTTTACGCTCATATGACTGTTTATGAGAACATGGCATTCTCCCTTACCCTCAGAAAGGAAAATCCCCTCGTCATTCACGAAAAGGTTATGGCTGCGGCAGAAATACTCGGCCTTACCGATCAACTTAACAAAAAACCGAAACAGCTTTCCGGCGGTCAGCGTCAGAGAGTTGCGATGGGTAGAGCAATAGTAAGAAAACCTAAGGTATTCCTTTTCGACGAGCCTCTTTCCAACCTTGATGCAAAGCTTCGCGGTGCGACAAGACGAGAGATACTTCTTCTTCATAAGAGACTCGGCGCAACCATGCTTTACGTTCCCCACGACCAGACAGAGGCGCTTACCCTCGCGGATAGAATCGTTTGTATGTCTATGGGATACGTTCAGCAGGTAGGAACTCCTCTCGAGCTTTACGATAATCCCGCAAACGTATTCGTTGCGTCCTTCATCGGTCTTCCTCCAATGAACTTCTTTACCGCAACCGTGCACGACGGCTACCTCACTCTTGAGTCGGGAAACAAGGTTTCTCTTGACGAGGAAGAGACCGCTCGCCTTGCGGACTACGTTGGTCGCCAGATCACCCTCGGCGTTCGTCCCGAAAATATCCAGCTCGGCAACGATTGCGAAATGACAGTTACTAACTGCGAAAACCTCGGTCACAACACCCTCGTTCACGGTAACCTCGGTGGCAAGACCACAACTGCAAAGCTTCGCGAATGGCTCACCTACTCCAAGGGCGACGTCGTTGGCATAAGCTTCGGCAAAAAGCACTTCTTTGATAAGGAAACCACCAATGCGATAAGGAGGAGCGAAAAGTGAAAAAATTCCTTTCTGCCGTTTGGGCAAGAATAAAGGAGGGCGTTCGTCGCTTCTTCGTACTTTTAAAGAAGAATCCGGAACTCGTTCCCATTACGGCGCTCTTGGTGTCCTTCCTTGTATATTCGCTTAATCTTACCTCGGTGTCCAACACCACCGCAAAGATCTACGGTCCTCATATGGGACTTTGCTCATTCATCTCGATGCTCTTCATGATCCTCTCGTTTGTGACGATGCTCGCTTCCTACCCGAAACGTCAGAAGCCCAAGTGGCTCATGATCGCAGTTTCGACAGTGATGTATCTTTGCGTTATCGCGGCCGATGCATATTACTACACAAGAATCCAGATCGCACTTACAAGAGAAGAAAACCCCATCGCTATCACCGCAACCACCCTCTACATATGGGAGGCGCAGAACCTTATGATCACCCATATCATAACCGTTGCGGTCGTTATCGTGTGCATGTATATCGAGCCCCTTTGCGCTAAGCTTTTCAAGAAGATCAAGACCTCCGTTGCAGTTGAGTCGAACGAGGTTGCTGAGATCGAGCTTACCGAGGAATAATACCTTAAATTTACAATACCGCGGGGGGCGTGTAACGTTTTCCGCTATCGAATGGACTTTTAAATGGCAAAGAAAAACAAAAATTCTACCCCCACACCTACCGAAAACAACGAAACAAAGCCGTATGACTTAAAGACGGATGCCGTCGATCGCCTCGTCAACGCGGAGAAGAAATCATATCCGAAGCTGACGATTGAAAACGATCCGCGTCGAAAATACAAAAACGGACTTCTTGACCGCATTCCGTCCTGGATAAAGGCTTTGTTTATCAAGTTCTGGTTTAACGGTGCCGTCTGCTTCTTCATCTTCTGGGGCCTCGGTATCGCGATCCCGAATATGGAAAACATGATCCTTATTCTGGCGGCCGTGCTCGGTATGGTGACCGACGTGCTTGTCAACAACATCTTCCGTTATTTCGCATCCCCTGAGGGCTCGAACGATAAGTGGATGATGTTCCCGAAAAAACGGTACGTCAACTTTTTCCTTAATATAATCTACGCCTTTGGCGTTCTTCTGACAGTCATCTGGCTTTACAACGTGATCAACGTGGCTATCAATGCCATCACCGGCACCCCCGAGCCCATTACCTATCTCGGTGTTGAGCCTATCCTGTTTGGACTCTTCTATATGGCGGTCGATCTTATTTTCATCTTCATGAAGAACACCGTCAGAAAAATAATTGCTGATGCAAAAAACAAAAACGGAGTAACATAAAATGCTTAAGGAGCTGTTCGTATCCTCGGTCTCGGCTGCATTCGAGTGGCAGAACGACCTGCCGTACTACACCGATCGTGAATATACCGTATACCTCAACGGGCGCGAAGCGTACCGTGGAAATACCAACGTATTCTCGATCTTCGGTCTTACCCCCGCAACCGAATATAAAATCACCTCAGATGCGCTCGACGGTGAGCTTGTTTTCGTCACAAAGGCGGAGACCTGCGCCATATCCGTTCTCGATTTTGGCGCAACGGGTGACGGTGTTACCGATGATACCGTTGCAGTACAGGCAGCGATCAACTGTCTGCCCAAGGGAGCAAGACTTGTGTTCCCCAAGGGTACGTACATTACCGCTCCGCTTTGTCTTAAGAGCCATATAACCCTCGACCTTAACGAGGGCGCGACGATCCTCGGCTCTACCGATAAATCCAAATATCCCATAATCCCCGGCGAGATCCCCGATCTTGACGGAGGTGATACCGTGCATTTCGGCTCCTGGGAGGGAAATGCCGTTAAAATGCACCAGGCACTTATATTTGCTGAGCATGCTGACGACATCACCATAGTTGGTCCCGGCAGCGTTGACGGAAATGCAGGTGCGGCCGGCTGGTGGATCGACGTTAAAAAATATCCTATCGGCAGACCGAGACTTATGTTCTTCAACCGATGTGACGGTGTACATATTCACGGTGTATTCGCAGCAAACTCTGCCTCATGGCAGTTCCACCCCTACTTCTCCTCAAACGTTGACCTTATCGACATAGAGATCCATGCCCCCAAGGATAGCCCGAACACCGATGCTATTGACCCGGAGGCGTGTGACGTAGTCAATATCATCGGCTGCCGCTTCTCAGTAGGCGATGACTGTATCGCTATCAAGTCGGGTAAGATCGATATCGGCAGAAGATTCAAGAAGCCCGCAAACCGCCACACCATCCGTAATTGCCTTATGCAGTTCGGCCACGGTGCCGTTACTCTCGGCAGTGAGATGGCAGGCGGTGTAACAAACCTTACCGTAAACCGCTGTGTATTCAAAAAGACCGACCGCGGACTTCGTATCAAGTCCCGTCGCGGTAGAGGAAAGGACGCTATCATCGATGGCGTAGTTTTCGAAAATATCCGTATGGAGGGTGTCATTTTGTGCGATGCCGGAGAATGGACGGCAATTTTTGCAGGGTGTCAGGATGTTTCTTTGGAAAATCTGAAGCTGGTTGGAATGTGGCGCTACAATGCTGACGGCATCGACCTGGTAAACAGTCAGAATGTCCGGGTGGCAGACTGCTATATCAGAACCTTTGACGACTGCGTAACAGTCAAGGGATTCCCCCAGCATAGCGACAAGGACTGTAAAAACATTGAGATATGCGGATGTATTGCCTGGTGCGATTGGGGACGTGCTTTTGAAATCGGAGCAGAAACCTGCGCCGCCACCATGGAAGATATTCACTTCCACGATTGCATTGTCGTCCGCACGCAGG
>JAZRAF010000157.1:0-21753 GCA_045634425.1 Eubacteriales bacterium
AAAAAATAGTGTAAAAACCTTACGATTTCTACACTATTTTGGTCTGAGTGACAAGACTTGAACTTGCGGCCTCTACCACCCCAAGGTAGCGCGCTACCAACTGCGCCACACCCAGATCTTATTGCGTTTTTTTGCACGTGACCTCGTCACGAGCCTTTATATTATAGCACTATGTTTTAAAGAAGTCAAGGGGTTTTGTGAAAAAAACACAAAAAAGTTTGAAAAAATGTCAAAGTAGGGGCAGGGCGAGGTGGCGCGAAGCGCACCAGGGCCTTGGTGGCGATTTTGGTGCCGTGCGGACGGGCGGTTTGGACGGGGTGCTCGGGGACAAAATGCGCCGTGCTGCAGGTTCGGGTGCAACACGGCGTTCGCTTTGCGCGCTTATTTGCTGCTCTCCTCGCGCTTGAGCTTCAGGCCGGAGGAGAAGGCCTTGCCGACGGCGGCGCCGAGGGCGACGTAGTCGTGGCGGTAGGAGTCGTAGGTGATGGGGTGGAATTTTGCGAGGTCGATCTTGCCGTCGGCGGCAAGGATACGGTCGTCGACGGACACGTCGACGATCTCGCCCACGAGGCGGCAGGCGTCCGCATCGTAGCTTTTGAGGCGGCACTCGAGAGCGAAGGGAAGCTCGGCGAAGAGGGGCGCGTCAACGCGCTCGCTCTTTATTGCATGCCAACCGGCACGCTCGATCTTGTCGGGGGTGTCGAATCCTGAGGTGAGGCCGACGTAGTCGGCGGCGACAAGATTCTCGACGTCGGCGATGCTGACGGTGAATGCGCCGCGCGCGAGGACGTTGGCGGCGGTTTTGTGGTCGTCGCTGACGCAGATCGAGATCTCGCACTCCTCGCTGATACCGCCCCAGGCGGCGTTCATAGCGTTGGGTACGCCGGCGGCGTCATAGGTGCCGATAATAAGCACAGGCATAGGATAAAGGGCAGATTTTGCCCCTATGTTCTTTCTCATATTTTTTGTCCTTTCGGTGTTTTATTTGACACGGGTGGGGGCTTTTTGGTGAAAACAGCCCCTTTTGACACTATTATAGCACATTTTTTATATAAGTGCAACTTTTTTGTTGACTTGCTTGTGTGCGCGTGCTATAATGAAGTCAAATAACACACCTTGGAGGATGCTATGATCAACCTTGATTCTCTTATCGATAAGATCCACGCTGTGGTAAAAAGCCACTACCTCGGAAACGGCGCGTATGCACGTTACCTGTGGCAGGATGCAGAGGAGAGCCGCAAGATGGGCATAAACGAGTACGGCTGTGCCGACGCGATGAATATCCTGTATTCCATCGGTCGCTTCCCGAAGGGGGAGGAGCGCGAGCTTGCGCTTAATGCACTCCTCGAGCTTCAGAATCCCGAAACCGGTCTTTTTGTCGAGGAAACCCACCACCCCATACATACAACGGCGCATTGTGCTGCCGCAATTGAGCTGTTTGATGAGGTGCCGAAGTATCCCGTCAAGGCAATGGAACGCATCTTTACCAAGGACGGAATCAAGGAGCTTTTGGACTCCTTACACTGGACCTCCAACCCCTGGCCGCAGTCTCACCAGGGTGCCGGTGCATACGTCGTAGGCGTGCTTACCGGCAGCGTCGACCTCGACTGGCAGGGCTACTATTTCGGCCTTATAACCGATGCCACAGATGAGAAGTGGGGCATGTCGCGCAGAGGCACGATCGACGGCGGCACCGCACCCGTGTGTCATCATTTGTACGGCTGGTTCCATTATATGTTCAATATGGAGTACGCAAAGCGCCCGCTTAAGTACCCCAACACGCTCATCGATTCCTGCATAAAAATGTACGATGAGGATATGCTCGGCGCGACCTTTGGGCGCTATATCGGCTTCTGCGAGATCGACTGGGTCTACGCGCTCAACCGTGCTACCCGTCAGAGCCCGCACCGCTTCTATGAAGCAAAGGATCGCCTGCGCGACTTTGCCGGCAAGTTCGTTGCCTACCTCGAGTCGCTCGATTTTGAAGCCGACGACGGAGTCAACGACCTGCATATGCTCTTCGGCACGGTTTGTGCCCTCGCAGAGCTTCAAAGCGCGCTCCCCGGCGAGATCGTAAGCACTCGCCCGATGCGCCTCGTGCTTGACCGCAGACCCTTCATATAACGTAAAAGGATGGGGATTAACCGTGAAAAGGATTGCGTTGATCTACGGATCCAAAGAAAATAAAATTCAGTACAAGGCCCTTGAAATTCTGGGCGAGCTTTTGCTGGAATATACCGAAGAATATCCGATGTGCTTTGGTGCGGAGCAGCCATTCGATGCCGAAAAATTCACCTGCATCTACGTAGGCACGAAGGAAAACAACCGTTACATCAAGGAGCATTCCACCGCCAATCTGTCTAAGGCGGAATCTTATAGCATCTCGGTTTGCGACGGTGCCGTAATGATCGAGGGCGCGGACGATAACGGCGTGCTATACGGCTGCGTGGATTTCTACAACAAATATCTTGTCAAGAAGGAATTTAACCAGTCACTCTATTATGCCGTGAACAACCCCTTTGCCGACACGCTTGCTGATTTTGAGCTGACGTCAGCTCCGGCGGTCAGCAGCCGCGGTATATGGACCTGGGGACACGTGATATACGATTTCAAACGCTATATTGACAATATGGTCAAGCTGAAGATGAACACGCTGATCATGTGGAACGATTTCGTTCCTCTCAATGCAAGGGAGATCGTCGAGTACGCACACAACTGTGGCATTAAGGTATACTTTGGCTTTGCATGGTGCTGGGACACCGATTGCAGCCGCTTCTCTATGGACACCATTCTTGATAACGCCGAGGACGTCGTGCGCGTGTACGACACCCAGTATGCAGACGTTGGCGCGGACGGCATTTACTTTCAGTCGTTCACCGAATTGAATCAGGATGCTATCGACGGAGTGCTGATTGCAGAGGCGGTGACTCGCTTCGTCAACTACACCTCCGCTAAGCTTTTTGAAAGATATCCCACACTCGAGCTTCAATTCGGTCTGCACGCAAACTCCGTTAAGGACAAGCTCGAATACATCGCAGCCACCGATCCGCGTATCAGGATCGTTTGGGAAAATTGCGGCACGTTCCCCTTTACCGATTACGAATGCACCCCCGATGCCTACAAGCAAACGCAGGATTTCGTTCGCAAAATATCTGCTCTGCGCGGCAAAAACGAAAAATTCGGCGCTGTAACCAAGGGCTTCACAGGTCTTGACTGGAGCTCATTCGTTCACGCCGACAGCACTGTGATCATCGGCCGCGGATCGAAGAGCTTTATCGCAAACCGCGTGAATAGAAAGAGCAAGATCTGGCGTATGATTCAGGCCTATTGGCTTTCCCACGCCGCACAGGCGCAGGGAATGGTACGAACCCTGGCAGAGGCAAACAACGGCGACCTCGTCCTTTGCACACTTGTCGAGGACGGCGTATTTGAGGAAAATATCATGTATCCCGTGGCGCTGTATTCCGAGATGATGTGGAGCCCGAATGCGGATCTTGGACAAACGATAAATGACGTGGCGTTGAGAAGCTACGTCGATTTCGCGTAGGATAATAGGAAAGAGCCCGGTTGATCACCGGGCTCATTTTTGTTTTACTTTTTTCTCTCGGGAATGATGAATATAAACACAAGGGAGCTCAAAAGCAGCATCATCGGGTAGAACAGGTGCGCAATTACCGAGAACGCGCCAAGCTCAAGTCCCATAGCGTGCACCGCGGAGAGTGCCACGAGGATCTGCGCACCGTAGGGCAGGAAGCCCTGGAAGATGCAGGAGAAGGTGTCGAGTATCGATGCGGTCTTGCGCGCAGAGATGCCGTATTCTGCCGCCATTTCAGCGGCGATGGGGTTTGCCATAACGATAGCCACCGTGTTGTTTGCGGTAGCGATGTCCATAAGTCCGACGAGAATGCCGATGCCGAGCTGACCGGCCTTTTTGCCGCGGAATACACGGCGTATGCCGTTAAGCAGAGACTGGAAGCCGCCACCCTCGCGAATAAGAGCGCAAAGCGCCGCCACGAGCACCGCGACCATCGCGGTCTCGAACATTCCCGAAACGCCTGAGCCGGCGCTTTCGAGAAGAGCGGGGAAGTCCATCGCGCCGCTCGCAAGCATTATGATACATCCGCTCACGATGCCGATCATAAGCGTGATAAACACGTTGATGCCGATAATACCGCCGATCAGAACGAGGACGTAGGGGATTATTTGAATGAGGTTGTAGGAGCTTGTCTCGGGTGCCTGAATGTCCGCCTTAAGTGAAAGCGCAAAGATTATCGCAAGCGTCACGATAGCCGCGGGAAGAACGATCGCAAAGTTGGTGCGGAACTTGTCCTTCATCGCACAGCCCTGACCGTTGCAGGCGGCAATAGTGGTGTCCGAAACGAAGGAAAGGTTGTCGCCGAGCATCGCACCGCCAACGACAGTACCGATGCAGAGGGGCAGGGAAAAGCCCGAGGTGGCCGAGATCGCCGCCGCAATCGGGGCAATAAGCGTAATAGTGCCGACCGATGTGCCCATAGCGGTGGAAACAAAGCTGCTGACGATGAAAAGCACGCACACCGCAAGACGTGCGGGCACGCCCGAAAGCAGGAAGTATGCTACGCTCTCGGCACTGTTGCGGCCGACCACGCCAACGAAAATGCCGGCAAGCAGGAAGATGAGAAGCATCGTAATGATGTTCTTGTCGCCGATGCCGTGACCCATAAGCTCAAGCTTTTTGTCGAAGCTGAGATCCCTGCTTTGCAAGCAGGCAACGAGCACCGATACAAGGAAGATCACAACGATCGGAACCTTGTAAAATCCCATCGGAATTTTTAAAATATATTCAAACGTAATGCCAAGGCCCAAATAAAGCGCGACGAATACGCCGATCGGTAAAAGGGCCCACACGTTTCCTTTTTTCATTAAACTTATCCTTTCGCGGCATAAGTATGCCCGTAATATTATAGCAAACGAATGGTGATATGTCAACAGTAAATATGTGAGCTTTGCTATAAGCTGACACCCGTGTAAAATTATAGCACGATTATTGCTTGAAACAAATAGCTTGTATGTAAATAAACATTTACAAAATCCTGCAAATTGCAAGATTTGTCGCGGCCTACTTGAAAAAATATTATTTATATGATATAATATAGAAAATATTAGTGCAAAAGTTTTACAGGGGGTATGATATGATCAAGGACGAGAATATCGAAAGCCGTGATAACACCGTAATAAACGATGCGCCTGCGGCGGATACTCCGCCCGCGAAGCCCGAGGGTGAAGGTGGCGAGCATCGCCACTCAGAGCGTAGCCATCACCACGGACACCATCACAGCCACCACGGACACCATAGTCACCATAGCCACCATAGCCACCATAGCCATCACGGCCATCACAGCCACCACCATTCCTCAAGCAGCAAAAAGAGAAAGAGCGGCAAGAGTAAGAGCAAGGACAAGAACAAAAGGAAGGAAAGCTTCCGCCGCTTTATAAAGCGCAACAAGATGTATCTTATATACGCCGCAACCGTCCTCGTATTCATCAGCTGTCTCGTTGTTATGGCGGCACATCTTGATAACAAGGGCAACAATCCCACCACCGACCAGGGCGGCTCGGGCATCAATATTACCGACAAGCTCGTTGTTTCCGTTCCTGTTTTTGCTGAGGACGTTTCTATCGTCGGACCTGCGGTTAAGGCGTATATAAGCGCCGAATCCGAGGTGTCCGCCGTTGATATTTACAAGCTCTATTACTCGAGTGGCGCAAGACACGATAAAGGTCTTCCCGTCAAGCTTTCATACAAGGTTTCGGGCGCACCCGAGGGGTATGCTATAGAGGACGTTGAGCTGCTTGTCGCTGACAACGATGGCCTTGAAAATCCGTATACGGTCGTCAAAAATGATCCCCAAGCGGAGATTGACGTATACAATCTTAAGACGAATACGAAATACTATTACTCTGTAAAGGTTACCTTCGATAACGGTGTTGAAACCACCGTCAGCGGCAGCTTTAAGACTGCCGAGGGCCCGCGCCTTATGAACGTTTCGGGCGTTAACAATATGCGCGATATCGGCGGCTGGGTAACCGAGGACGGCAGCGTTATAAACCAGGGTCTCCTTTACCGTGGCTGCGAGATCGACGGCGCGGTTGAGCCCGGCTACGTAATAACTCCTGAGGGGCTCGAAACGATGGTATCCATACTCGGTATAAAGACTGATATGGACCTCAGAATGCCGAGCGAGAATAAGTACGGCACGGATGCACTCGGCTCGGGCGTTGAGCATACATACTACTCGTCGGCAATGTATGCCAACATATTCAAGCCCGAAAATGCAGAAAAAATGCGTGCGATCTTCGCCGACCTCGCGGACGAAAGCAACTATCCGATATATATGCACTGCACCTACGGACAGGATAGAACCGGCACCGTGTGCTACGTGCTTGAAGCACTTCTCGGACTTAGCGAGGAGGACTTGATGAAGGAATATCAGCTCTCCGCACTCTTCCACGGCTATCAGCCGATCGATGCGATGAACGATTTCGTCGAAGCATTCAAGGCTCTTGAGGGCGAAACTATGAGCGAAAAGGCGGAGGGATATCTCCTTTCCATCGGCGTTACCGCAGACGAAATTGCAAACATCAGAAGAATACACTTATCCGAATAAAAACGAAAAGTCCCTTGGATCCAAGGGACTTTTTTTGCGCCACCCTAGCGAGGGCTTGTGCCCGTTTCGCAAAAAAATTTCTGCAGGGTATTGACATTTGCTTAAAAACGCTGTATCATTGTGTTAGTACAACAATACAACAAAAAGGAGAGGTGATTTGATATGTATCGCGAACTGGATAGAAACGCGCCGATGTTCTTGCAGATCTTCGATAGACTGAAAAAGGACATCATCAAAGGCAAATATCCCCCGAATGCACAGATACCCACCGTGCGCCAGCTCGCCTGCGATATGTCGGTAAACCCCAACACCGTGCAAAAGGCGCTTCAGCTTCTCGAGGATGAGATGCTGATAGTGACTCGTGCCACTCTTGGCAAGTTCGTAACTACCGATGCACTCCGTATCGCCGAGGTTAAAAAGGAAACGCAGAAGCAGACCCTTCGTGCCTGGTTGGCGGAGATGCACGAGATCGGCATATCCGACGAAACCATCATAGAATTTATCGAAAATGAGGGAGGTAACGTATGAGCACGCCTGTTCTGATGTGTAAGAATCTGTCCAAGAGCTATGGCAGGCGCCACGCACTCAAGGACGTCAATATGTGCATACCGTCCGGCAAGATCATAGGCCTGCTTGGCCCTAACGGTTGCGGTAAATCCACCTTTTTAAAGCTCGTTATGGGACTTCTCACCCCCGACTCGGGTGAGATCGAAATATGCGGTGAGCCGAGAAGCGAGATGACCAACGCCTACGTTGCCTACCTGCCTGAGCGCACCTATTTCACCCCCTCGATGACAGGTGAGGAGATCATTCGCTATTTCAGTGAATTTTTCCCCGACTTTGACGAAAAGGCGGCGCGCGAGATGCTCGATAACCTAGCCATCGATCCCTCTCGTCCCTTGTGCACACTCTCAAAGGGAACGAGAGAAAAGGTGCACCTCGTTATGGTTATGGCAAGGCGTGCAAAGCTATACCTGCTTGACGAGCCTATTGCAGGCGTTGACCCTGCCGCGCGTGACTACATTCTTAAAACGATTATTGGAAATTACAACCCCGAGGCGACTATAATTATAACCACCCATCTTATCTACGATATCGAGCCCGTGCTCGATGACTTTATCTTTATGGCCAAGGGCGGCGAGGTTGTTTGCGCCGGCGTTGCCGAGGATGTCCGTGCCGAGCGCGGAAAGTCGCTTGACGAGCTGTTTAAGGAGGTGTTCGGATGCTAAAGAAGCTTCTTAAAAATGATATGCAAAAGATGAAGACGCTGTGGCTTGTGTATGCCATAATTCTCCCTCTGTTAGCGCTTTCGTTTGCGTTTGCTTGCAGGTATTTAGGGTACACCGAAATTGTTCATGATGAATTTCTCAACGCACTCCTTAGTGTTTTTTCCTCCTTCGGCGCGATCGGCGGAGGATGCATTATAGCGGCGGCTGTGGTCAACACGGTTTATCTTGCCAAAAATATGGGCAGGGATTTCTTCTCCGACGTGGGTCAGCTTACCTTCACCCTGCCGATAAAGAGAGATCATCTTCTCTTGTCCAAATTCTTCAACTCACTTATTTGGATCAGCATATCCAACGCATCCATTATCGCTACCGTGCTTCTTTGTATGCTTATCATACCCGCTCCCGAAACCGGCTACATAAACACGGTGGTATTTGACGAGATCGGCATTTTCTTAGCCGACGGCTTCCTCAACGGCGGCCCCTGCTTCTACCTGTGCGTCATTCTCATTCTTATAATAGCGCTTGAAATTAACGTCACTATGCCCAGCCTGCTCAATTACTGCGTTATCAAGTGTAGCTCGAGTGGCGGTATGGGTATGTATATCGGTCTGATGTTTGCTGGTATTTTCGCTCCTATGATTTTCTGGGCGATCGGAACGAACGGCGCTAGCTTGATATTTGCGGAAATTTCAGACGTGACGTTCTCAGTGATAGCGGTGCTTTATCTTTTGTTCATCTCCATCGGACTTGCCATTCTTAACTTTGCGTTGTTCTTCTCTGCACGTGACAGACTGAAGTACAACTTCAACTTGAGCTAAGGAGGTGCGATATGAGAAGCATGTTTAAGATCAAGGCTATAAGCGTCCTTCTGATGCTTATAATTCTCGTTCCTCTCTTCGCCGCGTGCGCTCAGAGACCTACCGAAAGGGTGTATCCGTACAAGTGGACGATCAGCGAGGATTACGAGATCCTCACAAATGACGACAACGTATTCTATAAGTATGACATTCCTGCGGGATACAAGCTGGATTTTGATCCGATATACGCCTATAAAAACAGCGTAGAGGTTGACGGATATAACGAATATATCTACTCCTACACTCGTAAGGGCGAGATAGTAGCATTCGACAATTACTGGAGCGCCTATTCGACAACCGCACTTGATTGCTACGTTACCGATGAGGGCGAGCGCATACTTGACGGCCTCGTAGACGGCACGTCGGTACGTCCCCACGTCTATTACGATTATTGCCTCGCAGCGATCGATGCCGAGATGCTCGAAAGACTCGACTCTGTTACAAGCGGTGTGAGCGTAGACGTTACCGAGCTCAGATATCTTGAACGTTACGATATAAGGCTCTATGACGAAACGCGCTCCTTCTACCGTGTATGCGGTGCGCTTTACGAATACAAGGGTGCACTTTGGTACCTCAATTACGATAAGCTTTCCAACGATAAATTCAGTTCTGACGGTGAATTCTCATACCGCTCCGGTGAGGTTACCATATACGAGCTTATCACCGACCCCGAGCTGTATTACGATATCAACGAGGCGATCGATGCCGGCGAGGAGCTGTCAGGTGAGTGGATCAGAGAGCGCAAGGATATCAGGCCCGAGCGCAAGAAGATGGACCCCGACGTCCGCGCACGCGTGTGGTTCTGGATATCCTATTCCATAGTTAATCTGGCGCTTCCTGCTTGGCCCTTTGTAATAGGTGTTATCAACGCACATTCCAAGAAGCACGGAAGGAGCCGGTACTGGCTTATCCAGTCGCTGGCCGCCCTTGTCTGGCTGCTTGTAGGAATAGTGATAGCTTTTCTCTTTATCTTCGGATAAACTAACAAAAAGCGGGTCTCGTCTTTGCTAAGGCGGGACCCGTGTCACGTAAAAGAGTGGACTTGCGACTCGCAAGCCCACTCTTTTTCGCTTTATTCTATTGATTTTATCGTCTTTTTGAACTGGAAGGTGAAGAGTATAACGGTAAAGATCACCGAGATCACGTCTGCGACTACCTCAGCCGTGAAAACGCCGAGCGTCTTGCTCTCGAAAAACAGGGGCATAAGGTAGATAAATGGCAAAAGAAGCACGAACTTTCGCATTATCGCAACGATCATTGACGAGAGCGCCTTGCCGAGTGAAACGAAGGTCATCTGACAGGCGATCTGTGCGCCGAATATGCCGAGCGCACCGCAATATATGCGAAGATACGATGCGGCAAAGGCGATCATCTCGGGGTCGGAGGTGAATATCGATGCAAACGCCGCAGGGAAGAGCATTATTCCGCACCACACCGTCAGCGAGTAGCCGAGGCTGGTGATAAGAAGAAGCTTGAAAACGCGCTTGATCCTTTCGGGATTTCGCGCACCGAGGTTGTAACCCGTGATAGGCTGCGCACCCTGTGCAAGACCCTGCAGGGGCATAAGCGCAAGCTGCATAACGCTTGAAAATATCGTCATCGCGCCGACCGCTATGTCGCCGCCGTATTTAAGCAGTGAGGAGTTGAACGCCACCGCAATAACGCTCTCGCTTGCTTGCATTATAAAGGGCGCAAGTCCGAGTGCCACACAGGGCAAAAGGTAGCCGAGCTTGATTCGGAGATTGCGTGCGCGGAGCTTTAAGACGCTCTTCTTGCCAAGCAGGAAAAGCACCACCCAAACGCAGGATACCGACTGCGATATTACCGTCGCAAGTGCCGCACCCTGAACCCCCATTCCGAGGCCAAAAATTAACACGGGGTCGAGGATAATGTTCAAAACCGCACCGATAAGCACCGTAAGCATACCGATTCTCGTGAAGCCCTGCGCGGTTATAAATGCGTTCATTCCGAGCGTCAGCTGCACGAAGATCGTGCCGAGCGCGTATATCGCAAGATAGCTTGATGCGTACTCTATCGTGTTCTCGCTCGCACCGAATGCAAGCAAGAGTGGGCGGTGCCATATAAGCAGCGCCGCGGTGAGTATCACCGAGATTATCAGCTGTGTACAAAAGCAGGTGCCGAGGGTTATCTCTGCGCTTTCCTTGTCCCCCTTGCCCATAAATATCGAGGCTCTGGGTGCACCGCCCGAGCTGATAAGTGCGGCAAAGGCAGAAACTATCATAATTATCGGCAGGCATACGCCAAGTCCGGTAAGGGCAAGCGCTCCCACATCCTCAATGTGGCCGATATATATTCGGTCGACCACGTTGTAAAGCATATTTATAAGCTGCGCCGCAATAGTCGGTATGGCAAGCTTAAAAAGCAGGCGACCTACCGGCGCCGTGCCAAGAAAAGAGTTGTCGTTAGTCATTTGTCGCCTTCCTTTCGTAAGAATATTATAACCAAATCGCCCCATTAAGTCAATCAAAAGTTTGACATTTGGTGATTTGTGTGGTAAAATCGTTATAAAAGAGAGGTGCACGAATATGTATAAAGTCTTTTCCCGAGGTCTGCTCGGCTCGAATACCTATCTCGTCTATGACGAAAAAAGCCTCGAGGGGGCGATAATCGACTGCGGAAATCCGCCGCGCGAGCCACTTGCCACAGCGCGTGAGCTCGGGGTGAATATCAAGTATATCATCCTCACCCACGGCCATTATGACCACGCCGAATTTGTCGAGGAATACGCACGCCTGTTGCCCTCGGCAGAGGTGGTGGCACACGAGGCGGAAAATGCGGTTTTGTCCGATTCTTTAGCCAACGTGTCCCTTTTTTTCGGTACACCGCGTAGATATATGTGCCCAAACCGCACCGTAAAGGGCGCTGATGTGCTCGCCCTTGGTGACACCGAATATGACGTTATATCCACACCCGGCCACACCCCCGGCAGCATATGTCTGTACTCTGCGGCCGAGCGAGTTATATTCACGGGTGACACCCTTTTTGCCTGCGGATACGGCCGCACCGATTTCAAGTACGGCTCGGACGTTGAAATGATCGCATCACTTCGCCGACTCTCAAAGCTCCCCGCGGACGTCACCGTCCTCTCGGGTCACGGCGGTGCAACCACGGTGGGCGACGAGCTGCATTAGTGCGCGTGCGAGTTTTTAAAAAATATATTGACACGAACCGCGTTTAAATGTATAATATCTTTAATAATAATTTTTTGTGAGGTCAAATATGAAGTATTATCTCGCCGTTGACATCGGCGCATCAAGCGGCAGACACATCGTCGGATGGGTCGAGAACGGAAAAATTGAGACCGAGGAGCTTTACCGCTTCTATAACGGTATGGACGAGCAGGACGGCCACCTCGTGTGGGATACCGTGCGCCTGTTCAATGAGATCAAGGCAGGTCTTAAGATCGCATTCGAGAAGTACCCCGTGATCGAGAGTATGTCTATCGACACCTGGGGCGTTGACTACGTGCTCCTTAAGGGTGACGAGGAGGTTTATCCCGTATACGCCTACCGCGACAGCAGAATGGACGAGGTGATCGACAAGGTACACGCTATCGTTCCCTTTGAAAAGCTCTACTCGAGAACAGGTATCGAGTTTATGAGCTTCAATACCGTTTATCAGCTCTATGCGGATAAGATCGCGGGTAGATTTGAGGGCGTTACCGACTTCCTTATGCTCCCCGAATACTTTATGTATAAGCTCACCGGCGTTAAGAAGAAGGAATTCACCAACGCCACCACGATGGGTCTTATAAACAGCGAAACCCTTCAGTTTGATAAGGAGATCTGGGAGGCGCTCGGCTATCCTATGCACCTTGCCGCTCCCGTATATCAGCCCGGCACTCTCGTCGGCAGACTTACCGATGAGATAAAGGCAGAGGTCGGCGGCGACCTCAACGTCGTTCTTTGCGCAACTCACGACACCGGCAGTGCCGTTGAAGCAATCGAAATGACAGAAAACGCACCCTACATATCCTCGGGCACCTGGTCGCTCCTTGGCGTTAAGACCGAGAAGGCTATCACCGATGAAAACAGCCGTGCATCCGGCTACTCCAACGAGGGCGGAGTAGGGTACAACCGCTATCAGAAGAACATCACGGGTATGTGGATCATTCAGAGCCTGCGCAAGGAAATGTGTCCCGACACCGGCTACGGCGAGATCGCGGCGATGGCGGCTGAGTCCGACTACTGTGAGATATTCGACGTAAACGACGATGCATTCACCGCACCCAAGTCGATGAAGGACGCTATCGCAGACTACGTCACCGCACGCGGCGGCAAGGCTCCTACCGAGATGAAGGACTACTTCAACTGCGCATACGTCAGCCTTGCTGATGGATACAGAAAGGCGATCCTTGACCTTGAGAGAAACACCGGCAAGACCTATCCCGCAATCTACATCGTAGGCGGCGGAGCGAAGAATACCTACCTCAACGCCCTGACCGAAAAGGCAACTGGCAAGAAGGTCATCGCACTGCCTATCGAGGCTACCGCGATCGGAAATCTCAAGATCCAGATCAAGGCCGCAGGCAACTGATTTATCGAAATAATTTGACACGGGGTACCCCCGAGAAAGGCAAATATATGAAAAACTACGAAACCGCAAAGGTAGATTACGCAAAATACGGCATAGATACCGAAAAGGCAATGAATATTCTTAAGGATGTTCCGATCTCCATCCACTGCTGGCAGGGTGACGACGTTGTCGGCTTTGACTCCAAGGAGGCTCTCTCCGGCGGAATTCAGACCACCGGTAACTACCCCGGCAAGGCAACCACTCCCGAAGAGCTTATGGCTGATATGGATAAGGTGTTCTCCCTCGTTCCCGGCAAGAAGAAGCTCAACCTCCACGCTTGTTACGCTATCTTCGAGGATGGCGAGTACGCAAACAGAGATGCCCTCGAGCCCAAGCACTTTGCAAAGTGGGTCAAGTTCGCTAAGGAGCGCAATATGGGTATCGACTTCAACCCCACCTTCTTCTCCCACCCCAACGTAAAGGATAATCTCACCCTCTCCTCTCCCGATGAGGAAACCAGAAAGTTCTGGGTAGAGCACGGCAAGGCCTGCCTTAAGATCTCCGAGCATTTCGCAAACGAGACCGGCGTTCCCTGCGTTATGAACATTTGGATCCCCGACGGATTTAAGGAGATCCCCACCGACCGTCTTGGCCCGAGAGCACGCTTCAAGCAGTCCCTTGACGAGATCCTCGCTACCCCCTACGATAAGACCAAGGTTTACATAACCCTCGAGTCCAAGGTGTTCGGCATCGGACTTGAGAACTACACCGTCGGCTCTGCCGAGTTCTGCCTCTCCTACTCCACCAAGGCGGGCATCACCCCCCTTATGGACAACGGTCACTACCACCCCACCGAGGTCGTTTCCGACAAGATCTCCTCGCTTCTTCTCTTCAATGAGAAGATCGCTCTGCACGTGACCCGTCCCGTTCGTTGGGACTCCGACCACGTAGTCCTCTTCGACGACGAGACCAAGGAGATCGCAAAGGAAATCGTAAGAAACGATGCACTCGACCGTGTATTCATCGCACTTGACTACTTTGACGCTTCCGTAAACCGCGTTGCGGCTTGGACCGTCGGCGCAAGAAATATGCAGAAGGCGCTCCTCAACGCCCTTCTTCTCCCCAACGACAAGCTCGCCGCCTTCCAGAACGAGGCAAACTACACCAAGATGCTCGCAATGAGCGAGGAATTCAAGACCTTCCCCTTCGGCGACATCTGGGATGAGTACTGCGAGCGCGAGGGCGTTCCGGTAGGACCTGATTGGATTCGAGATGTGGAAATCTACGAGGCCGAAGTCCTCTCGAAGAGGTAAATTTTGCGCCTAACCGACGTTTTCTGCCAAGCTCGCAATAGGTTTCTATTGCTTCGGACAGAAGAACGCCGCTTATGCATCAAAATTTCCGCTCTTCGACTTGAATTTTGCGAATTTGTCGCTTTTTCGACCAAGCTCGACGTAGGTAACTACGCCTTCGGGTCGAACAAATCGCCAACTTCATCAAAATTTCCGCTCTTCGACTAGAGCCGAGATCGTGTTTTGCGCCTAACCGCCGTTTTTCAGCAAGCTCGACGTAGGTAACTACGCCTTCGGCTGAAAGAACGACGCTTATGCATCAAAATTGCCACTCTTCGTCTTTGCAAAGGTAATTTACAAGGGAAAATTTGCTATGAAAAAAATAATCGCATTCGTTTTGTGCATTTGCACGCTTTCCACCCTGCTTTTGACGGGATGCGGAAGCTTAAAGGAAAAAGAGCAGATATTCGTTGATCGCTACACCGAGTGCGCAATGGAGTATTTCGAAAATCCCGAAACCGTAGTCATCAATGAAATAACCGAATACGCCGACACGCTCGGCGGCACGATGGTCGTCTTTTCCTACGAGCATACGACCGACGTCGGCTATAAGGAAACCGGAACGCTGAGTATGGTAACGAGCGATATAACGCTTGATGCTTCCTTGGTGACCATTCCCTCGGACCTTGATGCCTTTGGCGATTGGCTGACCGAGCACAACGGAAAAACGGTTGCCATCGGGTACGTTGACGACGAGGACTCCTTGACGGGTGACCTCGGCGTGATCGTATTCCTTTGGAAGCATTATCAGGCTAAAGAAACACGCACCAACTACAACCTGAACCGAATCAACGACGCCCTCACCGGCAATAAACCCACGAAAAAGTCATCCGGCCTCCTTGGCCTGATCGATAAACTCTTCTAAATATCCCAAAAGGCTCTGCAACCGCAGAGCCTTTTTCTTTTTTCTCGGACAGTCGGGGACGCCTGTCCCTACGGTTATAGCCGTCCCTCTCACCGCCCGTAACACCCATCCTTTGCGCCCCACCGCATAGCAGGGAAGTGCGGAATTTTGAAATGGTAAAATTTAACATTTTCGGAGCCCTCGGAGCAAAAACCGAAAAAACGCCCCGAGCCGCCCAAATCTCAGAAAACCGCCACACCTCAAAACTCAAATGAAACAAATTTTCATTTTTTAGCCCTTAAATTATGAACAAACTGCAAACGAAAGAAAATTCCAAAAATGAAACGAATTTTCACAAATCTGCGAAAAAATGAAAATTATTTTCAAAAATGGCAGGGGAGCGGAAGCGCGGATTTTTATATAAATCCTATATATACAAATCCAAATTAAAGAAAATTTAGAAAAATATCAAGAAATATATTGACATTACATACTTTATATGCTAAAATTGGAATTGTGAAAGTAATTTTCATTTATTTTGAAAAATAATTTCAAAAATGAAACTGAAAATGAAACTAAGTTTCACAAAAATGAAAATAATTTTCAAAAACGCAGAAAGGAGGCAGATTTATTGAACAGGACTTTACTTCAGGCGCAGCCCATGTATAACGACATGGGCAAGTCGGAAAAGAAGGTCGCTGACTGGTTGTTCTCCCACTCGGGAGAGATCCTTCCGTATTCCATATCCGATCTGGCCTCCAAATGCGATAGCAGCGAGGCAACGATAGTCCGTTTCTCAAAACGACTCGGATGCTCGGGATACCAGGAGCTTAAGATCACCCTCGCAAAGGAGCACGATAAAAAGGTCATCCAGCCGACGATAACCGGCGCGGACGACTGCTACTCAATTTTTGAAAAGGTATGTAACGACGCCTATATGTCGCTCGAGAGAACGAAGCGCACGCTTTCCGCCGAGGCGATGACCCGCGCAGCCGATGCAATATCCTCGGCACGCAGGGTAGTGCTTATCGGACTTGGAACGTCGGCGCAGGTCGCGGAGGACGCAAGCAACAAGCTTCTTCGCGCCGGATGCAACTCAAGCGCATATGCCGATACTCATATGCAGGCGATCGCCGTTTCCCAGCTCAGGGCAGGGGACGTCGTAGTCGGTATATCGCAGTCGGGTTCATCAAAGGACGTCGTAGAGGCGATGAAGATAGCGCGCGGCCACGGTGCAACGACTATCTCGATCACCTCAAAGGAGCGCTCGCCAATAGCGCGTCAGAGCGATATACTCCTTCTTACCGACACCGAGGAAACGAGGCATAGCACCCTCGGCCTCAGCTCGCATCTCTCAAGGCTTATCGTGATCGATTCCTTGTGCTATAAGATCGTCTACCGCAACTCTCAGAGCGCCTTTACAATAGGCGAGAGCGAGGCAGAGCTTCAGTCAAAGCGAATAATTGAATAATAAATAATATATGTAGAAAAAAGGAGACCAAAGCTATGAAAATTCTCGTAGTAAACGCAGGCAGCTCCTCTCTTAAGTATCAGCTCTTTGATATGACCACTAACGAGGTCCTTGCAAAGGGTAACTGTGAGAGAATCGGAATTGACGGCGTTATCACCCACAAGCGTCCCGGTAAGGAGGACTACTCCGCAAATGCGCCCCTTAGAGACCACAAGGCAGCGATCGAGCTTGTTCTTAAGCTTCTTTGTGACGCTGAGCTTGGCGTTATCGCATCTCCCGACGAGATCGGCGCAGTAGGACACCGCTTCGCACACGGAGGCGAAAAGCTCCGTAAGTCCTCTCTTCTCGGTGAAGAAGAGGTTGCGTATCTCGAAGAGATCGCAGAGCTCAACCCCCTTCACGGCCCGCCCGCAATCAGCGGCTTCAAGGCTTGCAAGAGCGTTATGCCCTCTATCAACCACGTTGGTGTATTCGACACCTCTTACTACTCCAATATGAAGGAGCACACCTACATCTATCCCATCCCCTACGAGCTTTACGAAAAGTATAAGATCCGCCGCTACGGCTTCCACGGTACCTCTCACAGATACGTTTGTGCAAAGGCTGCTGATATCATCGGCAACAAGGATGCAAAGATCATCACCTGCCACCTTGGTAACGGCTCCTCCATCACCGCAAGCGTAGGCTGCAAGGCTGTCGACACCTCGATGGGCTTCACTCCTCAGGAGGGTGTGCCTATGGGTACGAGAAGCGGTACCATCGACCCCACTATTGCTACCTATATAATGAAAAAGGAAGGCAAGAGTGCACAGGAGGTTGAAAACCTTCTTAACAAGCAGTCCGGCCTTATCGGTATCTCCGGCGTTTCCAGCGACTGCCGCGACATCGCAAAGGCAGCAGCAGAGGGCAACGCAAGAGCAGCCCTCGCACAGAAGGTGCTTATCCACAACATCAAGAAGATCATCGGCTCGTACGTAGCAGAGATGAACGGCCTTGACGCCCTCATCTTTACCGCAGGTATCGGCGAGAACGACGCATACATCAGAGAGCAGGTATGTAGAGATATGTCCTACCTCGGCGTCGAGATCGACGAGGCTTACAATATGAGCGCACCCCGCGGCAAGGACATCGAGCTTACCGCAAAGGGAGCAAAGGTAAGAACCTTCGTTCTTCCCACCAACGAGGAGTATATGATCGCCCTCGACACCTACAATCTTTCTAAGTAATCAAAAAAATAATATATAACCCGAAAGGAAAACAACTATGCAGTCACCTTACGAAATCAAAAAAGAAATTTGTGAAGTCGGCCACGTTCTTTATCAGCTCGGCTTCGTAGCAGCAAACGACGGTAACATCTCCGTCAAGGTTAGCGACAACGAGTACTACTGCACTCCTACCGGCGTATCCAAGAGAGTACTTACTCCCGATATGATCATCAAGGTAGACAAGAACGGTAACAAGCTCGAGGGCAAGCTCAACCCCTCCTCCGAGATCAAGATGCACATGAGAGTTTATCAGGAGCGTCCCGACGTTAACGCCGTTGTTCACGCTCATCCTCCGATCGCTACCGCCTTCACCGTTGCAGGCGTAGACCTTGATCAGTACATCCTTCCCGAGGCAGTTCTTACCATAGGTGAGGTTCCCACCTGTACCTACGGTACTCCCTCCACTATGGAGATTCCCGACTCCCTTGAGCCCTACATCCAGAACCACGATGCATTCCTTCTTCAGAACCACGGTGCACTTACCGTAGGCTGCAACCTTATGAAGGCGCTCTTCATTATGGAAGAGGTAGAGTTCAACGCAAAGATCTGCAAGAACGCTATGGAGCTTGGCGCAGTTCACGAGATCCCCAACGATCAGCTTAAGAAGCTTATGGAGCTCAGAAAGAAGATGAACCTTCCCGGCCGTCACCCCGGCATCGAGTACGATGAGACTCCCGCACCCGCAAACGAGGAGCTCGTTGCTCTTATCACCAAGAAGGTTCTTGAAGCACTCGGCAAGTAATTTTGGAGAACTTAAAATGGCTATAAATTGGACAGAAGCACAGATACAGGAGGTTATCGCCTCCGTTATAAAGAATCTTGGTGCTGAAGCTCCTGCTAAAGGTATGACCGGTTGGTCGTCTACCGAATACGAGGGCAGACCCCTTATCGGTGTTTACGCCGATATGAACGACGCCATCGATGCCGCAACACAGGGATATAAGGCGATCCGCGCTATGTCCCTTGAGGAAAGAGAAAAGCTTATCGCGATCATCCGCCGCCTCACCCGTGAGGAGGCACCCAATATGGCAAGGCTCGGCGTTGCCGAAACCAAGATGGGTAGGGTAGATCACAAAATAGCAAAGCACGTCCTCGTTGCGGATAAGACTCCCGGCACGGCCGATATCGTAGCAAGCGTAAAGACCGGCGACTACGGTCTTACCCTCACTGAGATGGCACCCTTTGGTGTCGTTGGCAGTATCACTCCCAGCACCAACCCCTCCGAGACCGTAATATGCAACTCGATCGGTATGATCGCTGCAGGTAACGGAGTAGTGTTTAACCCCCATCCCGGTGCTATTGCAACCTCTAACTACGCGGTAGACCTTATCAACCGCGCATCTGCTATGGCAGGCGGCCCGAGAGTGCTCGTTTCCTCGGTTGCAAAGCCCACTCTTGACACCGCAAACATTATGTACAAGCACCCCGCTATCCGTCTTTTAGTTTGCACGGGTGGCCCCGGAGTTGTAAAAAGCGTGCTTTCCAGCGGCAAGAAGGCGATCGGCGCAGGCGCGGGTAATCCCCCCGTTATCGTTGACGATACCGCCGACGTGCGCAAGGCAGGTAAGGACATTATCGACGGCTGCACCTTCGATAACAACCTCCCCTGTATCGCTGAAAAAGAGGTGTTCGCATTTGCAAACATCGCAGACGAGCTTATCGACTCTATGATCGCGGCGGGTGCTTATAAGATCACCGCCGAGCAGGCTGCAAGGCTTGCCGACATCGTTCTCGTTGACAAGAAGAACCCCAAGACCGGCGTTATCTCAAAGACCGTATGCCGTGACTGCGTTGGCAGAGATGCCAAGGTGCTTCTTGCAAAGATCGGCGTGAGCGTTGGTGACAACATCCGCGCTATCATCTGCGAGACCGGCTTTGATCACCCCTTCGTACAGCACGAGCTTATGATGCCTATTCTTCCCATCGTAAGAGTTAAGAATATTGACGAGGCTATCGACCTTGCCGTAAAGGCAGAGCACGGTAACCGTCACACGGCACATATGCACTCGAAGAACATCGACAACCTCACTCGCTTCGCAAGAGCGGTCGAGACCACGATCTTCGTTAAAAACGCTCCCTCCTATGCCGGCATCGGCTTTGGTGGCGAGGGTCACACCACCTTCACCATCGCAGGTCCTACCGGAGAGGGACTTACCAGCGCAAGAAGCTTTACCAGATACCGCCGTTGCGTTATGAGTGAAAGCTTCCGTATAATTTAAAAGGCGAATTTCAAGAAAGGAAGACGACAAATGAACATTTCTTCATCTCAGGTCGAGAGCATAGTTCGTAAGATAATCGGCGAAATGTCGGGCGCACCCAAGGCATCCGCAGGCGTTCCCAAGACCGCAAAGGTCGCTATGCTTACCGCACCTAAAAAGATAGAGGTAAAGGAATACCCCATTCCCGAGGTTGGCGACAACGATATTCTCGTTCGCGTTGAGGGATGCGGCGTTTGCGGCACCGACGTTCACGAGTGGAAGGGCGACCCCTTCGGCATCATTCCCGTAACTCTCGGCCACGAGGGCACGGGTGAGGTCATCGCGCTCGGTAAGAACGTAAAGACCGATACCGCGGGCAACCCCATCAAGGTCGGCGACAAGCTCGTTACCAGCGTTATCAGCTGCGGCGAGTGCCAGATCTGCCGTAACCACCCCGCAAATACTAACCTCTGCGACAACCAGGGCGTATTCGGACTTATCCCCCACAGTGATAAGAACCCCCTCACCGGTTGGTTTGCAACCCACCTTCTCATAAGCGGCAAGGGCGCAACCTACTTCGTAGTAAACGACCTTGACCTCAAGGAGAGAATGCTCCTCGAGCTTGCGTGTGTTTGCGTTCACGCCCTCAAGCGTGCAAGCACCACCGGCCTTATGAACTTCAACACCAAGGTACTCGTTCAGGGTCTTGGCCCTGTCGGTCTCGTTATGATCAGCGTGCTTCGCGCCGCAGGTATCAACCACATCATTGCTATCGACGGCACACCTCGCCGCCTTGAAATGGCAAAGAAGCTTGGTGCAAAGACCGTTATCAGCTTCAAGGAGGTTACCTCCCTTGAAGAGAGAGTTAAGATCGTTAAGGGCGTTACCGCAGGCTGCGGCGCAGACTTTGCGTTCCAGTGCACCGGTGCACCTATGGCGGCAAAGGACATCTACGAGTATATCCGTCGCGGCGGCGGAATGTGCGAGATGGGCTTCTTCGTTAACAACGGTGAGTACACCGTCAACCCCCACTTCGCAATGTGCAACAAGGAAATCAACATCGTCGGCTCCTGGGATTACAGCGCTGACGACTATCCCACGACTATGGCGTTTCTTCGCCAGGCAAGAGAGATGAACATTCCGATTAAGGAGCTCATCACTCACACCTTCCCCCTCGATAAGCTCAACGAGGCTATGGAAGTCAACGTTTCCCAGCAGGGAATTAAGATCTGCTACGTTGCAGAGTAAGGAATAGATTATGGCACTTGGAATGATAGAGGTTTTCGGCTTTGCTACGGCGATAGTCGTTGCAGATGCGATGGCAAAGGCGGCAGACGTCGAGGTCGTTGCAATC
>JAZRAF010000158.1:0-4323 GCA_045634425.1 Eubacteriales bacterium
GTTTTTTAGTTTTGGTTGGCAGACCATACCTATTCTACCAAAGGAGGATGTTTTTGTCTATGCATAGCTAAAGCTTTTTGGAACCACCAGCCGGACTGGTGGTTTACGAGCGAAGCCTTTTACAAAGTCTTCGCTATACAACAAAAAAGGCTTTGCACTTGGCAAAGCCTTTTTCTATATTTTGCTTAGCGCCCGATAAAAGGCGTCGATCTCTCGCTTTGTGTTAAAAATCGAGAGGCTCGCTCGCACTGTTCCACTCTCGACGGTGCCCAGTGCCTCGTGAGCTAACGGGGCACAGTGCAGTCCTGCACGCGTGCAAATCCCAAGCTCATCAAGACTTGATGCGATACGCTCCGATCCCAAATTCCGCAATAAAAATGACACGACACCGCCGCCTGCGCCGATCACACGCGCGCCCTTAACTTCGCTTATCCTGTCGACTAAAAGCTCGGTCAGCTCATCTATCTGCCGCTCGACCTCAAAGATCCCATAGTCTTCAAGAAATTTTATTCCCTCGGACAGTGCCACGATACCCGGTAGCCCAAGCGTGCCGGCCTCAAGCGCCTCAGGCAGGTCGGTCGGCATATACAGGCTCTTTGACAGAATTCCGCTACCGCCCTCAATGAGTGACTGTGGCTCGTATTCATCACCGAAGATGCACACACCCGTGCCCATAATGCCAAGCATAGCCTTGTGCGCAGGAAAGCAGAACGCATCAATTTCACGCCCTGCAAGGCTGATTTTCTTATGTCCTGCGGCCTGCGCGGCATCGATTATAAGCTTCAGCTTGTATTTTTGTTTGATCTCTGTGAGGATGTCTAACGGTATCTCACGACCCGTGACGTTGGATGCGATAGTGGAAACGATAACCTGCGTTTCGGGGTGCAGATGGCTGATGATCTCGCTCTTAAGGTCGCTTGCCATCGCGTCAAACACGCTGTACGACACGTTGGCCGTGTCCTTTAGCCTTTGTATCGGCCGTACAACCGAATTATGCTCAAGATTCGATATCAAAACGTGCGCACCGGGCTTAACTATCGACTTTATCGCCAAATTCAGCGCATAAGTCGTGTTATACGTAAACACCACGCGCTCGGGCGACTCGGACGAGAAAAAGCACGCGGTGCGCTCCCTTGCATCGTACACCGCCTCGCTTGCACGAAGTGAAAGCCTGTGCGCTCCGCGCCCCGGATTTGCCGAATATTCCTTTATACAGTTTTTGACCGCCCTTATGACGGCGGGCGGCTTTTTGTTGGTTGTTGCGGCGTTATCAAAATATATCATCACGTCTCCGGGGCGCTTACGGCGCTAAAATCGATCACTAAGAATATAGATAGTACTGAATTCCTGCGTTTTTTAGTTCCAAAACGACGTTGTAAAAGTCGGATTCCGCAAATTCGATGCCGTAGGTGCATCCGTTTTTCGACCTTGCGGCATCGATTTTTACAAGCCGTGAGCTGATCCCCCTGCGCTGCAAAAGTCGCCTTGCCTTATGCGCATAGGTGACGGAACCGACGGTTATTGTTCTTCTATTCAAAGCCCGGGCTCCTTCCGTGCAACAATATGCACGTTATCATTTTATGTTTAAACAAAATTATTGCTATTCAAGGTAAATTTGAGGCATAAAAAAATTCAAAAGCACTAGACATTTTTAAAATAATATGGTATACTACTATGTATAAATGTAATGTCTAAAAATTCAACTAAAGGACACTAAAATGGAAGAGATCAGAAATAACTTTATCCACGATATAATTGACGAGGACCTTGCGGCTAATCCCGAGCTCAAGATCCACACCCGTTTTCCTCCCGAGCCTAACGGATATCTCCACATCGGCTCTGCAAAGGCGATCTGGATCAATGCGATGACCGCAAAGAAGTACGGCGGCCTTTTCAACCTCCGTTACGACGATACCAACCCCTCGAAAGAGGATAACGAGTACGTTGAAAGCATCTACCGCGACCTTACCTGGCTTGGATGCGAGCCCACAGGCGGCGTTTTCTACGGCTCAGATTACTTTGATAAGTGCTACGAGTTCGCAGTAAAGCTTATCAAGGACGGCAAGGCATACGTTTGCGACCTTAATGCAGAAGAGCTTCGTGAGTACAGAGGCACCCTTACCGAGCCCGGCAAGAACAGCCCCTACCGCGATCGCTCGGTTGAAGAGAACCTCGACCTCTTTGAGAGAATGAAGAACGGCGAGTTTCCCGACGGCTCCAAGACCCTCCGTGCGAAGATCGATATGGCATCCGCCAATATGAATATGCGTGACCCCGCAATTTACAGAATAGTTCACGTAAGCCATCACAGACAGGGCAACAAGTGGTGCATTTATCCCCTTTACGACTACGCGCACCCCATTCAGGATGCCCTCGAGGGAATTACTCACTCCCTTTGCTCGATCGAGTTTGAGAACCACAGACCCCTTTATGAGTGGGTTGTAAACAATATCGGCATCGACGTTGAGCCTAAGCCCAAGCAGCGCGAGTTTGCACGTCTTAACGTAACTCACACTGTAATGAGCAAGAGATATCTTCGTAAGCTCGTTGAGGACGGACTCGTTGACGGCTGGGACGACCCCAGAATGCCCACCATCTGCGGCCTTAGACGCCGTGGCTACACTCCTGCGGCGATCTTTGACTTCGTTTCCAGAGCCGGTGTTGCAAAGGCTTACAGCGTAGTTGATTACGAGCTTCTCGAGCACTGCATCAGAGAAGAGCTCAACGAGACCGCCGAGAGAAGAATTGCTATTCTTCATCCCATCAAGGTAGTTATCACAAACTATCCCGAAGATAAGACCGAGTATTTCGATCTTCCCAACAATCCTCAGCACCCCGAGCTTGGCACCAGAAGCGTTCCTTTCACCAAGGAACTTTATATCGATGCTGACGACTTTGCCGAGGTACCCCCGCCCAAGTTCTTCCGTATGAAGCCCGACGGCGAGGTTCGCCTTATGGGTGCTTATATCGTTAAGTGCAACGAGATAATCAAGAATGAGGACGGCTCTATCAAGGAGATCCGTTGTACCGCTGATATCGAAACCGGCAACGGTATGCCCACCGACGGCAGAAAGGTGAAGGGAACTATTCACTGGCTCTCCGCACCTCACGCAAAGACCTCTACCGTTAAGCTTTACGATTTCCTCTTCGATATCGAGAACGTTGACGATATTCCCGAGGGCAAGACCTTCGACGATTACCTCAACAAGAATTCCGTTACCACGATCGAGAACGCTATGATCGAGCCTGCGCTTGCAAATGCAGCGGCTGACGAGCGCTTCCAGTTCGTAAGATGCGGATACTTCGTTAAGGATTCCAAGAACGAAAATACGTTTAACCGTATCGTAGGACTTAAGGATAGCTTCCCGAAGCAGAAATAAAATAAAGGCGGAGCCGTTAGTTTTACTTTCGGCTCCGATTTTAATTATGAAACTATTTAAGGATATACTTTTCTATCTATCAGTACCGAAGTGTGTGGCCTGTGGCGAGCGACTCGACAGGGACGACCGCGCACTCTGTAAGGGGTGTAGGGAAGAATACAAGAACGCACTTGCCAGAAGCTGTTCACACTGCGCAAAGCCGCTTTACGAGTGCACCTGTACCCCGGCGCATTTAGACGCCCACTACATACACAAGCATATTAAGGTATTCAGATACCGCCCCGAGGCAGATCTACCCACCAACAAGCTCATATACAGCCTTAAGCGCGATAACAGGGAAGACGTGCTTGATTTTCTCGCGGACGAGCTCGCTTCATCGGTTGCGACAGCCTTTCCGAACGCTTCCGAATTCGTATTTACCTCAGTTCCGCGCCGCCGTGCCGCAAAGGTAAAATACGGCATAGATCACGCCGCGCTTCTTTCTGAGCGCGTGGCAAGAAAGCTTAACACAAAATACGAGAAAACGTTAATTTCGCACTCTAAAAAAGAGCAGAAATTATCAAAGCATAGGGAAGAGCGAATGAAAAACGCGCGCTTTGACTATCTGAACAAGCGTGTAGACCTCACAGGCAAGACGGTCGTTTTGATCGATGACGTCGTAACAACGGGCGCTTCAATGAGCGTTGCCGCAACACTTCTCAAGGGTGCCGGAGCAAGAAAAATCATAGGAGCATCACTTGCTATTGCATACAATGATAACGCACTGAAAATATAAACGGAGACGCAATGCGCCTCCGTTTTTTTATTGTATAGCGAAGACTTTGTAAAAGGCTTCGCTCGTAAACCACCAGTCCGGCTGGTGGTTCCAAAAAGCTTTAGCTATGCATAGACAAAAACATCCTCCTTTGGTAGAATAGGTATGGTCTGCCAACCAAAACTAAAA
>JAZRAF010000159.1:0-4176 GCA_045634425.1 Eubacteriales bacterium
GAAGCCGTCCATCTCAACGAGGAGCTGGTTAAGTGTCTGCTCTCTCTCGTCGTGACCGCCGCCAAGACCTGCGCCTCTGTGACGACCTACTGCATCAATTTCGTCAATAAATATAATACTTGCAGGCGTGTTTCTTGCATTGTCAAAGAGATCTCTTACTCTCGACGCACCAACGCCGACGTACATTTCAACAAAATCGGAGCCCGAAATCGAGAAGAAAGGAACGCCTGCCTCACCCGCAACAGCCTTTGCAAGAAGAGTTTTACCCGTACCGGGAGGGCCTACGAGAAGAACGCCGCGAGGAATTCTTGCGCCAAGCTTTACGAACTTCTGAGGATCCTTGAGGAACTCGACAACCTCTTCAAGCTCTGCCTTTTCCTCGTCCGCACCTGCTACGTCGGCAAATTTAACTGCATCCTTGTCGTTGGTTACTACCTTTGCCTTAGACTTTGAGAAATTGTTCATCTTGCCGCCGCCGGGCGCTTGACGAAGCATAAACACCCAAAGAGCGATAAATACAACGCCGATTATGATGTAAGGAAGCCAGGTCTGCCACCAGGTTGCCTTTGCAGGAGCGAGGTAGTCATACTCCTCAAAGGGAGAGCTTTCGTCCTGTCTTTTTTCTTCCGCGATAGCGTCGATGTTTTCAAGCTGGAAGGTACGGCTTACCTCATATTGGTACTGCTTGTAGACGTATTCGCCATTTGCATCAATCTGAAAAACGATATTACCGTTTTCATCTCTCTTGTACGTTCCGTCCTCGTTGAGCAAGGGCGTGAGAGTTTTCAGCGTTATGACCGAATCACCGTCAACGACGTACGAAACGACGATATCGTCCTCGAACATCTGCATTATGTCACTGTAAATTACCGCGTCGGCACGGCTAAACGCACCTGTAACGTAGGATACAGCCACAATGATTACGGCGATCAAAAGTATTAAGATTAAAATGCTTTTGAAATTTGACTTCATTAAGTATTATCCAAGCCTTTCTATAAACAATGCTAACACAACGTCAGCGTTCTGCCTTGAAATATATTGCTGTTTTGTTGTTATTTTGGCAAATCGGTTCGGCAAAAGCGATATAAAGCATATCGTCGGTGCGTGCACCGTCGCGCAAGCCGAAGCCGGGCACCCAAAGAATGCCCTGATCGTCAAATACAACAGGAACGTGCTGACGGAGTGACGGTGGTATTTTGCGATCGTTGAAGAGCTTTTTGAGCTTTCTGGTCATTCCACCGTAAGTATATGAATCGCCGTCCTCTTTCGAGCGAACGGACAAGCCGTTCTTAATTATATCAGAAGGTATTTGCTGTTGTATTGATATTTTGTAAATATTTGTGTAATTTTTAAAGGTTTTGTCGTCGCTTACGATAACGACGGTGCTGTATCCGGGAATCTCGGTCACGCCAAAGTCGAGCTTAACTGAATACGATGAGTCCTGCTCTATAATATCATTCCCTATATGGCAAAGACCATTCTCCATAACGAATCTTATTTTTCCGGGTAAGGAATAAGAAAAGTTGCCGCCCGGAAGTAGATCGTATATCGCGTCCACGTGGGTCTTTTCGGGCTTTTGTTCGCTAAGATCGGATACCATAAGCGAAAGCACGCGGTAAAACAGTGCTTTAGGGATATCCCTGAGCACGTCACGCTTGATATAGCCACACTCTCGGTGTGTACGAATGATATTCTCTGCCTCGCCGCTAATATAATCGGCATCCTCACGCAGAGACTGTGACATTCTTGATGCCATAGCGACGGGATCTGCGTTGATCACGCTAAGGCGCGGGATTATCTCGTGCCTGATGTAATTACGGGTATACTGAACGTCGCTGTTTGTGGAATCGATCACGTATTCAACACCCGCTTCCTCAAGCGCTGCGGTAATATCCGCCTTTGAAGAATAGATAAGAGGTCGGATAATATTATCTCTGACGGGTGGAATTCCTGCGATGCCCGAAAGGCCGGCACCTCTCATCATATTGAATATGACGGTTTCGAGATTGTCGGTAGCGTTGTGTGCGACCGCAACCGTCGAGAAGCGCCCGTCGGACTCAATAATCTCGCAGAATGCGGTGTATCTTGCGTTGCGAGCCGCTTCCTCGGTACCGATTCCCTTTTCTTTTGCGATTTCGGGAACGTTTATGCGGATTGCCCTGAATTCTACCATCAAGGATTCACAAAAAGCGCGCGAAAAAGCCTCGTCGCGATCTGCCTCATCACCGCGGATCATATGATTTATATGAACGGCGATAATGGGAAAATCACAAACGGTTTCTTTTATTTTCAAAAGAAGGAGAAGAAGCATAACGGAGTCTGCGCCGCCGGAAAATCCGACCAGCACGCCGCGCTTCATACGCTCAAGCATACGGTGATCATCGATCGCGCGGAGTGCAGATGCGTAAATCTCGCCGCCAAGCTTGCTTGAAAAAATATCCTTCATCAGCCTCTGTCATCCTCGAGGGTTCTGAACTTGGTAAACTGACCGATCCAGCCCATCTTGACGTTACCGACACTACCGTGACGGTTCTTAGCAACGATGACCTCGGCGGTGTTTGCGGTATTGGGGGCGTTGGGATCGTCGTTCTGGTTACCGCTTATATCCTTGTAATACTCGTCGCGGTAAAGGAAAAGAACGATATCTGCATCCTGCTCGATAGAACCCGAGTCACGAAGGTCGGCAAGGTTCGGCTTCTTAGCGTCGCCGCCGCGCTGCTCGGTACCACGGTTAAGCTGTGCACAGCAGATGATCGGAATGCCAAAATCCTTAGCCATAATCTTAAGGTTACGGGATATTTCACCAACCTGCTGAGCGCGGTTGTCGCTGTTAGAGGTGCTCTGCATAAGACCGATATAGTCTATGACAACAAGGCCAAGATTGGGTATTCTACGAAGCTTTGACTTCATCTCGGTCGAGGTGATTGCAGAGGTGTCGTCGATATAAATATCGCATCCGGAGAGCGAGTCTACGACGCCTGCGAGGTTTTCCCAATCCTCGGGCTTAAGCTGACCCGTTCTGAGTCTGCCGGAGTCGATAAGTGCCTCACTTGAGAGTATTCTGTTTACAAGCTGCTCACCCGACATCTCAAGGGAAAATATAGCTACCGCCTTCTTCGTCTTTGCGACGTTGGTTGCGATATTCATAGCAAAGGAGGTTTTACCCATACCGGGACGCGCGCCGACTATGATAAGGTCGCCCTTACCCATCTGGATAAGCATACGGTCAAGGCCGGAAAATCCTGTTTTAGAGCCTGTAACTGCGCCGCCGGTCTGAGAAAGCATCTCAATATCGGTATATACGTTCTGAAGTATATCCTTGATGTGGCGGAAGCCCTTAGTGCCGATGTTGTGAGAGATATCGAATATCTTCTGCTCTGCACTGTCGATGATAGTTCTTACAGGAGAAGCTTCCTCGTATGCTGTCGCATTGATATCATCGCATACGTTAATAAGCTTACGGAGTGTGGACTTGTCCTTAACTATTCTTGCATAGTCCTCAACGTTTGCGGTAGAGGGCACGGAGCCTGCGATAAGCGAAATATACTGAATTCCGCCTGCTTCATCTCTATCGCCCTGCTCTACGAGTGCGTTTACAAGAGTAACAGTGTCGATCATCTTGTTCTGCATATACATACTCGTAAGCGCGGAGAAAATATGCTGATGCTCGGTAAGATAAAAATCGTCGGTAGTTATCATTCCGCCGATCTTGTCGAATGATTCGGGCTTTATTATGATTGCTCCCAGGAGTGCGCGTTCTGCCTCAATAGATACCGGAAGCTGACGAATAAGACCTGCTGAATCCATTTGTGAATCTCCTAAAATGATGTTTTTAGCCTACCTTAACGGTGAATTTTGCAACGATGTCGGTGTAGAGCTTGATCTCAACCGAGTGCGTGCCGGAAGTCTTGATGGGATCCTTGAGAGTTATCTTTCTCTTGTCGATATCAACGGAAAGCATTTTCTTAAGAGCCTCGGCGATATCCTTTGCGGTAACCGAGCCGTAAAGACGGCCGTCTGCACCGTGCTCCATAGAAATCTCTACGATAGTATCATTGATACGAGCCGCAAGAGCGGAAGCAGCCTTCTTTTCCTCGTTGATCTTGTACTGCTTGGACTCTTCCTTGTTCTTAAGCTCGTTGGTTGCCTTTGCATCTGCGGCAATAGCCTTTTTCT
>JAZRAF010000160.1:0-6244 GCA_045634425.1 Eubacteriales bacterium
ATGGTGAGTCTGGGGTCGGCCTTTACACGTGCAACAACGGTAGCCTCGAGGTTTTCCTCAGCTGCGAGGGCGAGGAAGGCTGCCTCGTTTTCCTTTTCGATAACTACTGCCATTCTCTCCTGAGACTCGGAGATAGCAAGCTCGGTGCCGTCAAGACCGTCGTACTTCTTGGGAACTGCGTTAAGGTCGATATCAAGACCGTCGGCAAGCTCACCGATAGCAACGGAAACGCCGCCTGCACCGAAGTCGTTACAGCGCTTGATCATAGCGGAAACGGTGGGGTTTCTGAAAAGACGCTGGATCTTTCTTTCCTCGGGTGCGTTACCCTTCTGAACCTCTGCACCGCAGTTTTCAAGGGACTTAAGGTTGTGGGACTTGGAGGAGCCGGGAGCACCGCCGCAGCCGTCACGACCCGTTCTACCGCCGAGAAGGATAACGATGTCGCCATCCTCGGGGCGCTCACGTCTTACGTTAGCGGCAGGAGCGGCAGCGATAACTGCACCGACCTCCATATGCTTTGCCGCATAGCCGTCGTGATAAATTTCATCAACGATACCCGTAGCAAGACCGATCTGGTTACCGTAGGAGGAATATCCTGCGGCTGCGGTGGTGACTATCTTACGCTGAGGAAGCTTACCTGCGAGGGTTTCTTCGATAGGCTTAAGGGGGTCAGCAGCACCGGTAAGGCGCATTGCGCCGTAAACGTAGGAACGACCGGACAGGGGGTCACGGATCGCGCCGCCGATACAGGTTGCCGCACCGCCGAAGGGCTCGATCTCGGTGGGGTGGTTGTGTGTTTCATTCTTAAAGAGGAGAAGCCAGGGCTCTTTTTTGCCATCTGCCTCAACCTCGATCTTTACGGTACAAGCGTTGATCTCCTCGGACTCGTCAAGCTTATCAAGCTTGCCAAGCTTACGAAGGCACTTAGCCGCGATGGTACCGATGTCCATAAGGTTCTGAGGCTTGGTTCTGCCGATCGACTCTCTTGCAGCGAGGTAGTCGTTATAGGTCTTCTCAAGAAGCTCGTCCTCGAACTTTACGGAGTCAATAGTGGTGAGGAAGGTGGTGTGACGGCAGTGGTCGGACCAGTAGGTATCTATCATCTTGATTTCGGTGATAGTGGGGTCGCGGTCCTCTTTTTTGAAGTACGCCTGGCAGAATTTGATGTCATCGAGGTCCATAGCAAGACCGTTGTCGGCGATGAACTCAGCAAGGCCTGCCTCATCGAGCTTTACGAATCCGTCAAGAGTTTTAACGCTTGTGGGAATGGAGTACTCGATCTTAATGGTGTCCTTTTTATCAAGGGATGCTTCCCTTGCCTCAACGGGGTTGATAACGTGCTTCTTGATCCTTGCAAGCTCCTCGTCGGAGATGTTGCCGTAGAGCATATATACTCTTGCGCTTGCTACGGCAGGCTTGTCACCCTGGCTGATAAGCTGGATGCACTGAGCCGCGGAATCCGCACGCTGGTCAAACTGACCGGGAAGGAACTCGGTTGCGAAAACCTTAGCACCGTCGTTTACAAGCTCGGTATAAACGTCATCGAGCTGGGGCTCGGAGAATACCGTGCCGACGGCGTAGTTGAAGAGCTCCTCGGTAATATTCTCAGCATCGTAGCGGTTGAGAATTCTTACTTTGCTTACGCTATTGATACCGAGGAAGGTAGATATCTCGCCCTTGAGAGCGACGGCCTCGTTATCGAGTCCGCTTTTCTTTTCAACGTAAATGCGATATACCATTGTCACTCACCTTTCTATCGCTTTCATTGCACGCGCACCGATGTCGGAGCGATAGAAAGCGTTGTCAAATTTAATCGTTTTTACCTTTTCGTACGCTCCGTCGATCGCCTCCTTGAGGGTGGGAGCGGTGGCAGTTACGCCGAGGACACGGCCGCCTGCGGTAATAAGCTTACCGTCCGAGAGCTTTGCGCCTGCGACGTAGACGGAGTCCTTTGCCGACTCGGGAATTTTGATCTCGAAGCCGGACTCGTATTTTTCGGGATAGCCCTTGGATGCCATAATTACGCAGCAGGCGCTCTTATCGGCAAACTTGACCTCACACTCACAGAGAGTGCCGTTTGTGGTTGCCTGCATAACGGTGAGAAGGTCGGACTCAAGAAGAGGAAGAACTACCTGAGTTTCGGGGTCGCCGAAGCGGCAGTTGTACTCGATGACCTTGGGGCCGTCGGGGGTAAGCATAAGACCGAAGTAAAGACAGCCCTTGAAGGTCCTGCCCTCTGCGTTCATCGCATTGATAGTGGGAACGAAGATCTTTTCCATACACTCGGCAGCGATAGCGTCGGTGTAGTAGGGGTTGGGTGCGACAGTACCCATACCGCCGGTGTTAAGACCCTCATCGTTATCGTGCGCACGCTTGTGGTCCATAGAGGAGATCATAGGAACGACGGTCTTGCCGTCGGTGAAGGAAAGTACGGATACCTCGGGACCCGTAAGAAATTCTTCGATTACGATGCGGTTGCCGCTTGCGCCGAATTTCTTGTCCTCCATTATCGATCTTACAGCGTCGACAGCCTCGTCGCGGGTCATTGCAATAACGACGCCCTTGCCGAGTGCGAGACCGTCAGCCTTGATAACTGTGGGGATCTTGCAGGTCTTTACGTATTCGAGTGCGGCAGCCGCATCCTCAAACACCTCGTACTGTGCGGTGGGGATGCCGTACTTCTTCATAAGGTTTTTGGAAAACACCTTACTGCCCTCGATGATCGCGGCGTTGGCGCGAGGACCGAAGCAGGGGATGCCGAGAGCCTCGAGGCGGTCAACACAACCGAGAACGAGGGGATCGTCGGGAGCGACTACGACGTAGTCGATCTTGTTTTCCTTTGCAAAATCGCATATAGCGTCAAGGTCCTTTGCGCCGATGGGCACGAGGGTGGCATCCTCACTCATTCCGCCGTTGCCGGGGAGTGCGAAGATACACTCAACGCTCTTGTTTTCTTTAAGCTTTTTAATGATGGCGTGCTCGCGGCCGCCACCGCCTATTACCATTATTTTCATCGTTTTCAAATACCCCGATATCAGTGGTGGAAAAGACGCATACCTGTGAATGCCATTACCATACCGTACTTGTTGCAGGTATCGATAACGACGTCGTCACGGATAGATCCGCCGGGCTCGGCGATGTAGGATGCGCCGGAGCGCTTTGCTCTTTCGATATTGTCACCGAAGGGGAAGAAAGCGTCAGAGCCGATAGAAACGCCGGTGATGGTGTCGAGGTAAGCGCGTGCTTCCTCAGCGGTGAGGGGCTCGGGCTGCTTGGTGAAGTACTTCTGCCATACGCCGTCAGCGCAAACGTCCTCCTCGTTTTTGTTGTTATAACCGTCGATTACGTTATCTCTGTCGGGACGGGAGAGGGTGGGAAGGAAAGGAAGCTCAAGAACCTTCTTGTACTGGCGAAGATGCCATGTGTCTGCCTTCGTACCTGCAAGACGGGTGCAGTGGATTCCCGCCTGCTGGCCTGCGCCAACGCCGATAGCCTGTCCCTGATATGCGTAGCATACGGAGTTGGACTGAGTGTACTTAAGGGTGATAAGCGCGATGATGAGATCGCGGACTGCTTCCTCGGGGAGATTCTTGTTTTCGGTAACGATGTTCTCAAGGAGTGCCTTATCGATCTTGAAGTTGTTTCTTCCCTGCTCGAAGGTGATGCCGTAAACGTCCTTATGCTCAACGGGAGCGGGAACGTAGTCAGGACCGATCTTTACGATGTTGTAGTTACCCTTCTTCTTGGTCTTGAGGATCTCGAGCGCCTCGTCGGTATAGCCGGGAGCGATAACGCCGTCGGAGATCTCACGCTTGATGATAAGCGCGGTGGTAACGTCGCAAACGTCGGAGAGTGCGATCCAGTCACCAAAGGAGGACATACGGTCGGTGCCTCTTGCTCTTGCGTATGCGCAAGCGAGGGGGGACTCGTCAAGGCCCTCGATATCGTCAACGAAGCAGGCCTTCTTAAGCTCGTCGGAGAGCTTTACGCCAACTGCCGCGGAGGTGGGGCTGACGTGCTTGAAGGAGGTGGGACAAAGGAGTCCGGTTGCTTCCTTAAGCTCCTTTACGAGCTGCCAGGAGTTGAAGGCATCAAGGAAATTGATGTATCCGGGTCTGCCCGAGAGGATCTCGATGGGAAGCTCGCTTCCGTCCTGCATAAATATCTTCGCAGGCTTCTGATTGGGGTTACAACCGTATTTAAGCTCAAATTCGTTCATTTTTATCTCCATTCTGTCGCCAAAGGCGACTGCACAAATTACAGATGAATTTTCGGTATCGCTTTGCGACGATTTGGGGTTGGGTACCAAATCGCGAAAATTCGGGGCGTGAACAGCTAAAGTTCGGTGCAGATAAATTTGCTTCACGCCGCACCTCAAACATTCTTATTGATCATTTTGGATACTGCCTTGCCCGTTTCAAGGTCGATGTAGCGGACGTAGAGGGATATCTTGTTATTCTCGTTGAGGCTCTCCCAGATCTTATTGGTGAAGCAGTCGATACAGTTGGGGATCTCAACGCGCTCAGGCTCGCCCTGGAAGGTGGGGATGGGGTTGCCGTCGGTAACGTAGGTGTGGATAAAGTGGCCAAGGCCTGCGATGGGAGCGTACTCGTAGAAGTATCTGTTGCAAGCGGTGCCCTCGGGGTCAGCGCTCTTAAGGATGCTCATATCGTAAGTAAAGCTCTTATCGGCGAAGGTGAGCACTGCGCTGATTCTGGGGGTGAGGTTAGGAGCGTCGGGCTCAAACTCACGGGTGCGGAGTGCATCGCGCATATCCTTGCCGTTTGCGATAAAGTCGTAGATGGTATCGGTCTGGTCACCGTTGGTAACGATGAGCTTATTCTCTATTGCCTTGATAGCGGAATAGATGATAAGGGAGGGGTCCTGTACCTTGGAGTAGTCGTGGGGCTCGGTGAAAACGTTGCCCTCCCTCTCGGTGAATACGCGGTTACGGGAGTTTTCGCTTCTACCCATTATGAAGTATGCGATAACGGCATTCTTGCCGTCCTCACTCTTGCCTACTACAATACCTCTGCCGGGATAGGGGTTGGATGCGAGGAGCTCGGGGAGCTCGGCTATATCGTAAATGCTTGCCATCTTATTTATTCCTTTCACTTACTATTGTCGCAGAGACTAATTCGCAGGAGAGGGGGAGTATCTTCCACTCTGCCTCTTCCATAATTCTCTTTTGAAGTGTCTCGGGGGTGTCGCCATCCTTTACCTCAACCGCCTTCTGCATTATTATCTTGCCGCCGTCGGGGATCTCGTTTACGAAATGAACGGTTGCGCCGCTCACCTTTACGCCGTAGGCGAGTGCCGCCTCGTGCACGTGGAGGCCGTAGAAGCCTGCACCGCAGAAGGAAGGGATAAGAGAGGGATGGACGTTTATTATTCTATCCTTATAGTGAGTCGTGAAGCGCTCGGAGAGAATGCACATAAAGCCTGCAAGGACGATGAGGTCGATGCCGTGAGAGTCAAGCGCATCTATGATGCGTGACTCGAAGTCGAGAGCGTCGGTGCACTCCTTTTTGTTGATAACGCAACTTTCAATGCCGGCATTCTTCGCACGCTCGAGCGCATATGCGCCGGGCTTGTTGGAAAGGACGAGGGTTATCTCGCCGCTTTTGATGATGTCGGATCTTTCTGCATCGATAAGCGCCTGAAGATTAGTGCCGCCGCCCGAAACGAGCACGGCTATCTTAGCCTTGTTTAGCATAAAACAACGCCCTCGTCACTCTCGATAACGGTACCGACGATATATGCGTCCTCACCGTTTGCACGAAGGATCTCGAGTGCCTTATCAGCATCCTCTGCCGCTACTACGACGCTCATACCAACGCCCATATTGTAGGTGTTGTACATATCGCGCTCGGGTACGTTACCCTCCTTGGCGATGAGAACGAAGATAGGAAGAACCTTTACGTCGCTCTTCTTAATCTTTGCGCCGAGGCCTGCGGGGAAGGAACGCGGGATGTTCTCGTAGAAGCCGCCGCCGGTGATGTGGGAAACGCCCTTGACCTTGACCTGTTCAAAGAGAGCAAGCATAGGCTTAACGTAGATCTTGGTGGGAGTGAGAAGGGTCTCACCGAGGCTCTTGCCGCCGAGCTCTGCACGGGGGGACTTGAGGTCGGCATTCTCGATATCGAATACCTTACGAACAAGGGAGAAGCCGTTGGAGTGAACGCCGCTTGAGGGGAGAGCGATGATAACGTCGCCGGCCTTCATAGAGTTCTTATCAAGGACC
>JAZRAF010000161.1:0-43618 GCA_045634425.1 Eubacteriales bacterium
GACTTATATTCAACGCCGGGCATAGCCTTCTCATCATCGTGAAGAATGGCCTGCGCGGTGATTTCCTTGATTTCGTCAACGCTTTTTTCCTTGACCTCGTCTGCTGTAAGCAGACGGGTGACGGATGCGTGGATCTTGCCCTGTCTGTCGTCGCCCTTGTCACGCCACTTGGGGAAAGAGAGATATGCGCCGTCGGCCTTCCAATGGTAGAGGTCGACACCAAGCTTTTTGATAAGCTCTGCCGTGCCGTCGGCAACGGGGAGAGTGTGGCCGTAGGACGAAAGCCTGCCCTCGGGGAAGATGACGATGACCGCATTTTCCTTCTTTGCGCGCATAACGTTAAGAATGGTAGACGCATCGGGGGTGAACATCTTTTTGGTTATGACGTGCATAAGCTTTAAAAGCCTTGCGGTCGAGCGGTTGCGCATAAAGTGCTCACTGACTATGTAGGTCGGGCGAATGGGATAGAGGGTTATTGCGGAGATGATATGGTCAACGTCACAGGTATGGGTTGCAACGACGATTGCGGGGCCCTTGATGTCCTTGACGATGGCCTTATCATAGGTTATATTGAATTTTTTGGTGTATTTTCTTTTGAGAAGCGCGTAGACTGTGGCATAGAGTATGGGATTTGCCTTACCTATGCTCTTTTTCGACTTCTTTTTCTTGTTCATAATTCACCTTGTTGTAAATTAATGTCGGATCACTAACGACTATTATAGCATTTGCGGTCTGCTTTGTCAATGTATTTTGTATTATATGAGTGCGCGGGCGCGTGTATTTTTGATTTTAGGATTGAAAAAGCGGTAAATTTGTGGTAGAATAAATTAAGTCCACGGTGCGTGGATTGATTTTTTCGCCGCTTGGTGTTATACTTTAGGGTGAAAGATTAATTTCAGGAGATTTTTTGATGGATATGCTACACATCACCGGCCTGTGTAAGAGCTTTGGTGACAAAGAGGTTTTACAGGGCGTTGACCTTGCCGTGCCTGAGCACAGCATTTTTGGCTTTATAGGCAAAAACGGCTCGGGCAAGACCACCACGATGAAGACCGTGCTCGGACTTTTGAAGCCCGATGCAGGCGAGATCACCGTAAACGGTGAGAGGGTCACCTTTGGTGAAAATAACACGAACAAATATATTGGCTACCTGCCCGACGTGCCCGAGTTTTACTCGTTTATGACGGCTGAAGAGTACCTGCGCTTTTGCGCTGAGATCACGGATATGAGCCGCGAGGAGATCGACGCGCGTGTGAGCGAGCTTCTCACCCTTGTGGGTCTTATCGGTGAAAAGCACCGCATAAGGGGGTATTCGAGGGGTATGAAGCAGCGCCTCGGTATCGCGCAGGCGCTTTTGAATAGACCGAAGCTTTTGATTTGCGACGAGCCGACCTCGGCACTCGACCCCGTCGGAAGAAAGGAAATTCTCGACATTCTCACCTCGGTAAGAGAGCAGACGACGGTCCTTTTCTCCACCCATATTCTTTCGGACGTTGAGCGCATTTGCACCGACGTTGCATTCCTCAATGGCGGCGTTATCGAGATGCAGGGCAAGCTTGCCGACATCAAGGCAAACTCGCGCGGAAACGAGTATCAGATCGAGACCGAGGGCGAGGGTTGTATCGAGAAACTTTGCGGTGCGTTTGATAAAATGAAGGCGACCGACAAGAACAAGGCGGTATTCTACGAGAGCGACTATGCTCTTGCGGACGTGTTGCGCTTTGTGGCTGATGCAGAAATTCCGATCATCCGCATTGAGCGTGCGGAGCTTGACCTTGAGGATCTTTTTATGGAGGTGACCGCAAGATGAGAGCTACCGTTGCACTTATGAAAAAGGAGCTTACCGAGCAGATGCGCTCGGCGAAGCTGTGGATCGTTTTAGGTGTTTTTGCACTGTTTGGATTTATGAACCCCGGCCTTACGCTTGTGACGCCGTGGATGCTTGAGGCGATGCGGGACGTGCTCGAGGAGAGCGGAATGAACATCACTATCGCTCACGTAGACGCGCTCGACTCCTGGGCTGAGTTTTTCAGCAATATTTCGATGGCGCTGATCGTTTTCGGCACGGTTTACGGCAGCATTTTTACCCGAGAATTTCGCACGGGTACCCTTGTCCTGTCCTTGACCAAGGGTCTTAAGCGCTACAAGGTCATCATCTCGAAGAGCATTATTCTCGCTGCGGTTTGGACCGTTGCGTATTGGCTGTGCTTCGGTGTTTCGTATATTTTCACCGAGCTGTTTTGGGATAATTCGATCACTCAGCACCTCGGGCTTGCGGCGTTTTGCTGGTGGCTTTACGGTATTCTTATCGTTGCGCTCATCACTCTGTTCTCGACCGTGTTTTCGTCCTTTGGCGGTGTGATCCTCGGCGTGGGCGGTGTTATTTTCACCGAGTCGCTTATTTCCATTATTCCTACGGTGATCGAGTATTTGCCCACAAATCTTATGGGCGGTGCATCTCTGGTTTACGGCTTAAGTGAGCCTAAAGATTATATCACATCGATCATTATAACCGTGGTCGTTATTATTACGGCGTTTGCGGCGAGCGTGCCGTTATTAAACAAGAAACAAATATAAAAAAGGGCTTCCGCCTTTAGGCATAACCGAATAAAAAAACAAGTGAGGATGTCGCTCTTGGCATCCTCACTTTTAATTTTCTAAATTTGATTATCCGTTTGCCCAAATTACATCAATTGAAACGGGGTACCAAAAATTGTGACCATCAGGGCGTAAAGCAGCGGAATCGTTACCACGCACATCGTGTGTGAGATAAGCGTGATGCTTGCGCCTGTTTCGGGGTCGCCGCCGTATGCCTCGGGGAAAACGACGGTGTTAAGGCCTATTGCGGTTGCGCTTGCGAAAAAGGCAAGGAAGAGGCCGTCGTTGTCTATCGAAAGGCCAAAAGCGATGTTGGCGAGGGTCTTTACACCAAAGATAAGTGCAACGACAAGGGCGGGCTGGATAAGCAGGCTGAATGCGGCGGCAACGTAGACCTTTTTCTTTTTGAGCATTCCGAGCACGTTGTACTTTGCTATCGTTGCGCCGGCGAGGAGCATTGCCACGGGGCCCATACAGGATTTAAGCGTATCGAGCGAGCCTGTCACAAAGGTGGGCAGATAGCCGCCGAGGCCCGAGAGGCCGACCGCAATACCTGCGAGCATTGCAACGGTGGGAGCGTTCAAAAGCTTGCGCCAGAGGTTGCTCTTCTTTTCGGTTGCGGGGGTGAGGACGGTGATGCCCCAGGAGTTGATCATAATCGAAAACGGTAGGTAAAAGAGCTTGTAATAGGAAAGCCCGACGTCGCCAAAGAGGGCGAGTACAATGGGGTCGCCCATATAGCCGCCGTTGGCAAACGCGAGCGCATAGGCGTAAACGCCGCGCTCATACGAGCCGCGCTTTGCAAAGAAGCGGGAGAGAAATATTGCCAAGCCCATAGCGAATGCAACGCCAATCACACCAAGGGTGATGTTTATGATGTGCTCGCCGATGGTTTTCACGGTGCAGAAGCGCACCATCGTCATAAAGCTGAGCGCCGGGCAGAATATCCAGGTTTCAAGCTTTGCCATTACCTTGCTTGAGCCCTCGGGGAGTATTTTTAATTTTGTAAATACGAAGCCTATCGCTATGCAGGTGAAAAGCGTGAGCATAGGCGTCAGGGTCGCTAAAAAGGTCGTGATCATATCTTGCCTCGCGAATAAATTTAAAGATGTAAAAATATCAACGTATAGAGTATATCACAATCCCCTCGCTCTGTCAATCAAAATTAAACGGATGAATAATTTAGTTGTGGGGGTGTTCCGTTAATCAAGGCGGAGCATTGTATATCATCAACACAAAGTGTTGTATATTTGCTATTTGTCGGTCGTACACGACAAATGACGCAAGATACCACAAGCGGTATGCATCAAGCCGCAGGAAAGATGCACGCTAAAGCGTGATGATATACAAGGGCGGAAGGATCTCCAAGGCGCCGACAATGTTCCATCAAAGGTCGGCGCAAGGAGTTTGCAACCAAGGTTGCAAACATCCGTCGCTCGGCAAATGCTTAGTTCTATCTTTTTACTATTGTTGCCTCGCGATGGGTTCTCGCCAACCGCCCTAAAAAACAAAAAGCCATAGGCACAAGACCTATGGCTTTTTGTTTGGCAGGGGCGGAAGGACTCGAACCCACGACCCATGGTTTTGGAGAGCAGTAGTCTAGCAACTGAGCTACCCCCCTTCAAACGAAAGTATTATATCAAATTCAGGGGCGTTTGTCAATATGTTTTCGAAAAATAGTTTATATTTTGATTATTGGTGCGTTTTTTGCGATTTTTATCAGCAATCTATCACGCCGAGGGCTTCGTGGAAGATTTCGCCCGAGAGGACGGCGCGCTTGACACGCTCGGCAAAGGAGCTTATCGGGTAAGCGTGCTTTACGTTTTTTGAATTCGTGGTGCGCTTGAAAACGTAGCGCAGAATTTCGTAGGACTCTTCCTCGCACTCGATGTCAAAGAGGGCGGCGAATTTCAGGATATTGCTGTCCTCGGGAAGCAGGTGTCTCAGCGAGGAGTCGAGAAGCCAGGAGTGGCAGGTGAATGCCTTGTAGGTGTAATCGGGATAGTATTTCGCGAAAAATTCCTTAGCCTTTTGTATCGACTCGCGGCAATCGGGCTCGAATAGCGGGCCTGCGGCGGGGATGTGAATTTCTATGACGGGGTCGCCCTTTTTGATATTCCTTGACGGCACGTCAAACTCGGATGCCGCCATACAGAACTGAAGCCTGCCGATGTGAAAAAGCCTCATAGACAGGTGGCGGGAGAGCCAGCCGGTCTCGCCAAGCCAAAGCTCGCCCTTAAGGTCGGTCCAGATGTCCGTCCAGCGGACGATGTCGCAAAGGGTGTCCATAAGGATCTTTTCGGAGATTCCGCGCTTTGAATACCCCGCTGAAAGCTTTTCGCAAAGGTAGAGATATGAAAGCAGGTTGCGCTTGCCGAGGTCGTTTTGCTTGGGGTATCTTTCGACCGTGATGGCATCGGAGATGGCTATCGAATTTAAGGCGGGATAAAATTCGCGGTCGTACTCGCGAGTGAAGCCGAGCGCCTTATACCATTTTTCGATAACCGACTTGGTTTCGGGAGAGGTGGCACACCACTTGCGTGCGTCGTCGGTCACGGGGCTTGCCTGAACGTGGGTGTCGGCGGTGATGCCGAGGAAGCGGAAGAGGTTTGCGCCGTAGAGCTTTTCGCGGTACTTTTTGCTGACGCCGAGGTTGTCAAGTATCAGCGCATCGCGAAGAAGCCACTCGCTTGCCCATTTGTCGCTGTAAGCATCGGCGGAGGTATCTGTGCCAAACATAATATTGTCGCCGACGTCATATCCAAGAGTATAGAGCTTTGTGAGCAGCTCCTCGCGGTATATATCGGGCGTGCCGGGGGTTATATCAAAGAACATTTCAGCGCCGCCGCTTACCGTTTTGGCGTTTAGGAACTTGCCGTAAAGGGAGATGCACTCGTCTATCCACGGCCAGGAGCAGTGCCCCATCGAAAAGCGCAGTCCCTCTATCGGCAGAAGGGCCTCCCAATTGAGGGGGCGATTGTACTTTGAGGAGACCGCACCATCCCAAAGAATGCCCGAATGGAAGATTACGGGCAGGCCCAAGGCGGCAATTTCACGCAAAAGATTTAACACGGGTGGCTCGTAAACGTAAAAATCGGTACAAATTATCTTAAATGCGCGGATGCCTGCACCTTTTGCTATATGTACCTTTTCGATTATGTTTTCCTCATACGGATGAATCCAAAGCACGGGAAAAATGCGCCCGTCAGAGCCCTTTGCAACGGCAAGGACCTCACGAAGTCTTTCTTCAAACGAGGTGCCAAGGGCGGCATTCGCTTCCTTTGGCCAATTTGAAAAAACGCATCCACCATAAACGCCTGCCCTTTCCATAGAGGAAAGAAGCTCGGGGGCGGTTGCCTGACGGTTAAAGGAATGTATGTGCATATCGTAGATCTTCACGGTGCACCTCCTGTGGGTTTCTATTACCCTAATTGTATCACAGCGAAAAAACAAAGTCAATTAATCGGCGCACTTTTTTCTTCATATATATTGACAAGCGCACGTGTGGGTGATATAATACAGTTGGTACAGTTAATACAGATGATACAGAAAGGGGTGCTTGGATGGCAAAGGCGTTTTTGAACAAGCGCGACGTTTATCTTGAGATAGCGGAGCGGTACGAAAGGTATATTTCGCTCGGCGCGCTGAAGGTTGGCGAGAGGCTTCCGTCCGTGAGAGTGGCGGCAGGCGAGCTCGGAGTAAACCCGAACACAGTGCAGCGTGCATACACCCTGCTTGAGGAGCGTGGATTTATCCGCACGATACCCAAGAAGGGCGTGTTTGTAACCTTTGGCGAGGTGAACGAGGAAAACGGCGAGCTCAGGCGCGAGGCGGTAAGCACGATAGTGCGCCTTAAGGAAATGGGCGCATCGCGCGAGGAGCTTTCAAAAATTATTGAGGAGGTATATGCGAATGATTGAGATACGCAATTTGTCGCACTCTTTGGGTGGCAAGCTTGTCCTCAGAGAGATAAATCTCGAAATTCCCGACAATACCGTGCTTGGCATTGTGGGAATCAACGGTGCGGGTAAATCTACCCTGCTGCGCCTTTTGTCGGGTGTTTATTTCCCCGATGAGGGCAGCGTAAGCTTTGACGGTAATGACCCGAAGAATGCCGAGACAAGAAAGGATATCTTCTTTTTGCCTGATGACCCGTATTACACGGCGTTTATGACGCCCACCGCTCTTTACGATTACTATAAGCCGTTCTACCCCGATATGGATAAAACGGTGTTTTTAGACCTGCTTTCGGCGTATAAAATTGACACGGGTGGCAAGATGCGCAACTTTTCGAAGGGTATGCGCCGCCAGGTGTTTATCGCTTTGGCGCTTGCGGTGAAGCCGAAGTACCTGTTGCTTGACGAGGCGTTTGACGGCCTTGATCCCCTTTCAAGAAAGATATTCAAGGATGCGATAATCGACCTTGTCGAGGAGGGCAAGACCACCGTGCTTATCGCGAGCCACTCGCTAAGAGAGCTTGAGGACTTTTGCGACAGGTTTATACTTATTGATTCAAACAGAATTAAGAGTCAGGGCGATATTGCCGAGCACGTCGGCCGCCTTTGCAAGTTTGAGCTTGCGTTTACCGAGGCGGTGGGCGAGAGTGCATTCCACGGTCTGCCGATCGTGTCGCTGACTATAAAGAACAGATTCGTTCAGATCGTGCTTGAGGGTGACTCGATCGAAATGAAAGAAAGACTTTCTGCCCTTTCGCCTGCGGTTATGGACGAGATGCCGCTTGACTTTGAGGAGACCTTTATTCACGACGTAAGGAAGGAGGGTATGCTGAAATGACAGGCTTTAAGACGTATTTTGGCGCGCACCTGCGCTCAAATTTCAGACCCATTCTTTACATTCTCATAATAACGCTCACTCTGACCCTGATGCTTGGACTGACGGGTCAGCCGGACGAGGATTGGATCTACGAGACGGAAACCCGCGTGAAGGATTTCAACTCTACCCTTTACATTCCCGTGCTCTTTATGTGCATTCTGGCATACGTGTTGCCGGTGATGGAGTTCTCATTCTTCAAGAAGCGCCGCAACCTTGACTGTGCTTACGCCCTGCCGACATCACGCAGATGCATGGGCGCGGTGCATTATCTTAGCGGTGCACTCATCCTGATCGGCACTTTTACCCTTTCCTACCTCTTAAATTTCGCACTTCTTTTGACACGGGGTGCCACTTACTTCAATTTTCCGCCTATGATCGCGCATTATTTTCTGTGTGCGATTCTCGGCCTTGCGCTCTACTCTATTATGGTATTTGTCTTTAATGAGGCTAACACAAAGGGCGACGGAATATGGTTTATGCTGCTTTGGACGTTCGTTGTGGCGCTGGTAGTTCTGGCAGTTGAGGAGCTGGCGAGCAAGTATTCCTTCTTCGCGTATGGTGGTTGTGCGATCCCGTGGGGTGTAATAAATTCATTGACGACCACGTATCAGTACATCGTTGAGATGGAGGATCTTTCGTTTGCATACTTCTGGCAGAAGCCGGAGTGCTTCGTCTGGCTGTTTGTGTGGTGCGCTGTCGGAATCGCGGCGGCGGTCGGCTTTTTCCTTTCCTTTGGCAAGCGCAGAATGGAAAAGACCGAGGAGGTATCGGATTCATTCTTCGGCTTCCGAGTGCTGATACCTGTTTATGCGGTTGCGGGAATGCTCAGCTTTGCGACCCTTGATCCGATACTTTGGGTGATAATCGAGATCCTTGCCCTTCTCGGATACACCATTTACCGCAGGGGGGTTCACTACAAAAAGAGCGACATTATCATTCTTGCATCGATGATAGTGTTCCTGTTTTTAGGATTTAATTAAAAGAATAACGGCACTGAAATTCAGTGCCGTTATTTTTATTTTAAGAGATTTGAAAGCTTGCCGAATGCGGTGTCGTAATCGTCAAAGCTGATCACGTAGTCGCAAAGGGCGGCGTTTTTATCCACGTATTCAAGCGCAACAAGGCGGTTTACCTTGTCCTCGATGGACGAATTCTTTTTAAGAATGTTTGCCATAAGCGAGCGCTTATCGCGCTTTAAGTAGACGGTGGTAACGTTCTTGTACTGCGTTTTGAGCGACATTGCGCCGCAGATATCCATAGCCGTAAGAACGCGCTTGCCACGGGCGAGGATCTCGTTTATATCCGCTTTTTTCGAGCCGTAGCCGTGACCGGAGTACATCGTGGACTGGAAGATCTCGCCACTGTCGCACATACTTCTGAAGCTTTCAACGGAGACGTAGTTGTACCATTTATTTTCCTCCACGGCGGTGGGGTCCTTGGTGGTGTAGCTGGGAAGCTTTTCAAAGCTGTCGTTATCCTCGAGCAGGCGTGCGGCGAGCTTGGATTTTCCCGTGCTGGAGGGGCCTACGAGCACGACGATGTCGGAGGCTTTAGGCTTCGGTGCGTTGGCGACTGAGTAGCTCTCGGCGATGATCTCTACCATCTTCAAGAATTCGTCGTAGTTATTTACGGCGAGCATTCCCGTTGCCTCCTGATTCCAGGGGCGGCGCATAAGCACGGGGTATTTTGCAGGGGAGTTGAGGATGTTGTGCATCGCATCGTCAAAGAGGATGTCGACGTGGATGTTATCCTTTCTTGCGCCCATATAGATATGGTCGGCAGGGATCTCGGGGAATTCCTCCATTATTCTTTGCGCACGGATGCCCATAAACTCGGGCGGCACCGCGGTGCAGACGAACACCTCGGTCATACGGCTGAGCTTGCGGACGAATTCCTTTGCGCCCTCGTAGACGGGCTGGGTGCGGTAGAAGTCGGCATCGTTAAAATAGGGGTAGATGCTGTCGATGCGCTCGCCGGTGAGACCCCAGCGATCCTTTTCATACATCGTCATCGGCGGGTCGAATTTGTATTTTTCGTTGGCGAGCCTGATGGCGTAGCTCGTGCATTCCATCAAGAGGTCGTCAATATCAAGTGCGGTTGATAATCTGTATTTTCTATTCATATTTTTTCTCCTTTATTAAGATAATTTGCTGTTTTTGGGCGTGCTTCCCTGCTATTTTCCCCATAGATGAAAAAATGCAACTTCTCGCGTTTGTTACAGAAACACGGAAAGCTGCAAAAAATATATTGTGATGTAATTATACCATAAATTTCGAGAATGTCAAGGATTTTTTGTACAAAACGGCAAGTTTTTTGGAAAATAGGGCTTTTGTACACACAAAAATGAAAAAACAAAAAAGACCACTCACGAGGAGTGGCGGTGTAGCAAGGTATTCGCCAAAAGGCGAAGATTCTTTCGGCTTGCCACTTACGAGCGAGCTCGACGTGCTCTGCGCCGAGAATGTGAACTTGCGCACTTGCGGTGCAAGTGCCAAGTCAAATCAGCACACCAAGCAACAAAAATGACCACTCGCGAGGAGTGGTCATTTTTGTTGGCAGGGGTAGCAAGATTTGAACTTGCGAATAGAGGAGTCAAAGTCCTGTGCCTTACCGCTTGGCGATACCCCTTTTCAGTTGTGCGACAATTAGTATATCATAATTTTTGGCAACTGTCAATATAAAAAGATGAAGATTTATCGCGTGGAGGGCAAACTTTTAAATAAAACTCAAAAAAATTTAAAAAAGCTATTGACAAACAAAAAAAGATTTGATATAATGATTAACGTTGACGCGCTGGTGTGGCTCAATGGCAGAGCAGCTGATTTGTAATCAGCAGGTTGATGGTTCGACTCCGTTCACCAGCTCCAGTGTTTATGGGGGAATTCCCGAGCGGCCAAAGGGGGCAGACTGTAAATCTGTTGTCACTGACTTCGCTGGTCCGAATCCAGCTTCCCCCACCATAAAAAAGAAACCGATCCACACGGATCGGTTTTCTTTTTTATCTTGGCGCAGCCGGGTGAGGACTAGCGCGCCGTAGGCGATCGCTGGGCCGCATACCGCCACAGGCGGTATCTTGCGTAAAGCGGAGCACTTCGCTCCCTGCGGAAGAAGCGGAACGACCACCTCAATTTTATCCCGCATAGCAATACCCAGCTTCCCGATCCAAACGGATCGGTTTTCTTTTTTATCTTGGCGTAGCCGGGTGAGGACTAGCGCGCCGTAGGCGAACGCTGCGCCGCATACCGCCAAAGGCGGTATCTTGCGTAATGCGGAGCACTTCGCTCCCCGCGGAAGAAGCGGAACGGCCACCTCAATTTTACCCCGCATAGCAATACCCAGCAGGTTAATGCAAGCCGCAGGCTTGATGATATCCAGCCCTATGGGCTGATGATATACCGCAAACAAGTTGCGGATGTAAGGAGCAAAGCGACGGAATAGCGAGCTTGCGAGCGTCTATACAAGGCTTATGCCTTGATTTGTTTGCAAAAATATGACAGCACCTACTATATCTTTCGTTTATTAGCTTTAGCAAAAGTATATATTGGCAAGCACAAAGATATAATTGACATAACTCCCACCAAAATGCAACCAACCTTTTGATTATTTGCTTCCCTTAAGTTGTAATCTTCTAATGAAAGAATAGTTTTGCTTTCTGTTTGCAATTCTATTATTTCATAGGAAAAAGATTTCTTGGGGGCAGTTGTTATATAGCATAAAATTTTATCCCCTTGTTTTACTGAATCCATTTCTTGGCGATTTGTAGCACCAAAACCAATTCTGTCAATTATGAGCGGAGCTTGTTCCTCATTTGTATATATTTCATAATGAGCTCTTCTTCCAGTTGATTTCTTGATACTTTGCACAGTAAATTCTCTATATTCAAGCTCTCCATAATCATAAGCATTATGATCTAAGTTATTAGCCCAAAATATTGCAGCAATAGCCAATGCAATACCTATCATTAAGAGAACAACGCCCAAAAAGATTTTTGCCTTTTTGCTCAAATACATCACAACAATCTCCTTTCACTATGAATTAAAACAATTATATCATATATCGAATCTTTTGTAAATACATATTTGCGATGTTGCTGTACTTTTAGTCGTTCTTTCCTACATTCACGCACCTTTTTTGCGTTTTTACCTACGCTTACGCACCGTTTGTGCGGTTCTTCGCATAACAAAAGACCGACCCTTGTGGTCGGTCTTTTGTTTTTCTATTTAAAAATAACTATTGTAATCTGCGATCAAGTGTGCTAAAATAGTCTATAATAAATTTTGGAATCTCTTTTAGGTGGTGATTTGGTGATGAGGATCGTTATAAAGATAGGCACGTCGACCTTGACGCACGCGAATGGCAGCGTTAATCTGCGCAGGATCGAGTCGCTGTGCAAGATCATAAGCGATATGGCAAATGCGGGGAATGAGGTTATTCTTGTGTCCTCGGGTGCTATCGGTATGGGCACGGCGAAGCTGAAGCTGAAGGAGCGCCCACGCGACATTGAGGGCAAGCAGGCTGCGGCGGCGGTCGGACAGTGCGAGCTGATGTATATATACGACAGGGAGTTCACCTCATATAATCATACCGTGGCGCAGATACTTTTGACCGCGCCCGACCTTAAGTGTGAGGACAGGCACGCAAAGTTCACCGCAACGATGAACCGCCTTTTGACCCTTGGGGTCATTCCGATCATCAACGAGAACGACACCGTGGCTACCGAGGAGATCGAGTTTGGCGACAACGACACGCTTGCGGCACTTGTGGCAAGCAGCGTGGGTGCAGACCTTTTGGTGCTGCTTTCTGATATTGACGGACTTTACACCGCTGATCCGCACAAGGACCCTGAGGCCAGCCTGATACCCGAGGTGCACGAGATCACCGACGATATACGCGCCCTTGGCGGCGGTGCGGGAAGCGCACTCGGAACGGGCGGTATGGTGACTAAAATTCGCGCGGCAGAGATCGCAACGGCGGCAGGATGTGATATGATAATCACAAACGGCGCATACCCCGAGCTGCTTTACAACGTTATGGACGGCAATCTCGCCGGTACGAAATTCTACGCAAAGAGGTAAGACTTATGCGTACAACTAAAGAAATATTGTCCGAGGCGAAGCTTGCGAAGATATTGATGAGCGCGGCAACGGACGAGAAGATAAACACGGCGCTCGGCGCTATGGCCGATGCGCTTATAGAGAATACCGATGCGATACTTGCGGCAAACGAGGTCGATCTTAGGTTGGCTGAGGGCAGGATATCGCCGGTTATGATAGACAGACTGCGCCTGACGGGCGAGAGGATAGCCGCGATGGCGGCGGGAATACGCGAGATATGCGCACTTCCCTCTCCGCTTGGCAGGGTTACTAAAAGAGTGGAGCGGCCGAATGGGCTTATAATCGAGCGCGTGTCGGTGGCGATGGGCGTTATTGCGATAATTTACGAGAGCAGACCTAACGTAACCTCGGACGCGGCGGCGCTCGCGATCAAGAGCGGCAGCGCTTGCATTTTGCGTGGCGGCAAGGAGGCTTACAATTCCTCGCGTGCGATAGTTGACGCGATCGAGGAGGGGCTCACCGCGGCAGGATTGCCGAAAACGGCGGTGCAGCTTGTTGAGGACACGACGCGCGAGAGCGCGACCGAGCTTATGCAGGCGCGTGGCTACGTTGACCTTCTGATCCCTCGCGGCGGTGCGGGACTTATCCGCGCGTGCGTTGAGAACGCTATTGTTCCCTGCCTTGAAACAGGCACGGGAATCTGCCATGTTTACGTTGACAAGGCGGCGAATATAGAGATGGCGCTTGATATTATCGAGAATGCCAAGACATCACGCCCGTCGGTATGCAATGCGGCTGAGGTATGCCTGGTGCATGCGGATATTGCGAAGGAGTTCTTACCTTTATTAAAAGAACGTCTGGTCGACGGCCGTAAGGAAAGCCCGGTCGAGCTGATACTTGACCCCGAGGCGGCAAAAATCATTGAGGGCACGCAGGCGAGCGAGGAGTCGTTTGACACCGAGTTTCTCGATTACAAGCTTGCCGTTGGTATCGTGGGTGATGCAAATGAGGCTATTGAGCACATTTCCCGACATTCCACGGGTCACAGCGAGGCTATAATCACCGAGGACGAGAAAGCGGCCGATCTATTCGTCAAGAACGTTGACAGCGCGGCGGTGTACGTGAACGCATCGACGAGATTCACCGACGGCGGCGAGTTTGGCCTTGGGTGCGAGATGGGTATTTCGACACAGAAGATGCATGCACGCGGACCTCTTGGCATTGAGGAGCTTACGACCTACAAATACGTAATACACGGAAAGGGACAGGTACGCTGATATGAAGATCGGATTTATTGGTGCAGGAAATATGGGCTATGCCCTGCTTCAGGCGGCGATGAGTGGCGTGGACAACGACATTCTCGTTTACGACAAGGATGAAAAGAAGGCAAAGAGCATTGCCTCGCACACGGGTGCGACCTTTGCCGACGCTAAGACTATTGCAAAGGAGTGCGACTTCGTTTTCCTTGGTGTTAAGCCTAACGTTATTCCCTACGTTATAAGCGAGATAAAGGAGTCGGTGGGAATGGACACGACCCTTGTATCTATGGCGGCGGGCGTTAAGATCGGCAGCATTGAGGAGATGCTTGACTCGTCGGACATCGGAATTATCAGAATTATGCCCAACCTTGCGGTGTCGATCGGCGCGGGCACGGTGCTTTGGTGCACTAATGCGGCGGCAAGCGGCAAGCGCGAGGAATTTATCGAGGCGATGAGCGCGGCAGGCGTTTTTGCCAAGACTGAGGAATCGAAGATGGATGCCGGCTCGGCTATTTCGGGCTGTGGACCTGCATTTGCATATATGTTTATCGATGCGCTGGCGGACGGCGGCGTTGCGTGCGGACTTACGCGCGAGGCGGCACTTGAATATGCGGCGCAGGTGCTTATCGGTGCGGCGAGAATGGTGCAGGAGACGGGCAGACACCCTGCCGAGCTTAAGGACGAGGTTTGCTCGCCCGGTGGAAGCACTATTGCGGGTGTTCTCGCACTTGAAGAGGGTGCATTCAGGGCTACGGTTTCGGGCGCGGTGAGGGCGTCTTACAAAAAAACACGCGAGCTTGGAAAATAAAGTTGTAAAAATTTCAAAAAAGACTTGCTTTTTATAAAAGTTTGTGTTATAATATCATTCGCTGATTTATGTTAATAAATTATTTTAATATAAAATTCCGTCGCAAGACGAGATTTTAGGAGGTGTCAAAATGGCTAAATGTAGCATTTGCGGTAAGGGCGTTACTTTCGGACACAACGTTTCTCACTCTAACCGTAAGACCAACAGAACCTGGAAGCCTAACATCCGCAAGGTAAAGGCTGTAGTTGACGGTAGCAATCAGTCCGTTTACGTTTGCTCTCGTTGCCTTCGTTCGGGAAAGATCGAGCGTGCATAATGCACCAAAAAAACTCCGCTTACACAGCGGAGTTTTTTTCATAACCGAGTAAATTAAGGAATTTAGCTATGGCAATTGCAATAGTTGACTGCCGCATCAGCGAAAAGTGCGAAAGAGCGCTTATGCTGCGTGGCTTTACAGTAATAAAGACACCGCCGTCAAGGGGACTTGGCGTAGCGGTGGCATCACACCCCGATATGCTTACGTTTAAGTGTGGGGATGAGATAATAACGAGCGCCGACTACTGTGACGAGGCGGCGTACGTTTTCAGCGATATTCGCGAATACTGCCCGAGCGTGCGTATTTCGTTTACCGACGACGTATTTGAGCCTGAGTACCCGAGAGATGCTATCTTCAATGCACTTGTGTGCGGTGAGAGGATCTTCTGCCGCACGGCGAGCGTGTCGCGTGCGGTGCTTGAGTATGCCGCGGCGCGTGGGCTTCAGGTGGTCGACGTTAAGCAGGGATACCCTGCCTGCACGGTGCTTTGCCTTTCGGGTGAGGTATGCGTTACGGCGGACGAGGGCATGGCGCGTGCACTCGAGGAGTGCGGCGTTAAGGTTTACAGAATCGAGAACGGTGACGTTACCCTACCCCCTTACGAGTACGGCTTTATAGGCGGTGCGACGGGGGTATATAACGGCAAGGCATATTTCCTTGGCGATCTTGACACACATCGCTCAAAAAACGTCATAAAAGAGGCCTGTGAGGCGGCTAAGGTGGCACCCGTGTCACTTTCTGACGAGCCTTTAGCCGATCTCGGTCGCATCATTTTTATTGATCAATAGCCCTGCGAGGATACCTACGACGGGGGTTATAAGCAATCCGAAGAAGCCGAAGAGAGAGTAGCCGACGTAGAGAAGAACAAGGCTGACGATGGGGTGAAGCCCGAGGCTTTTGCCCACTATTCGCGGCTCGGCAAACTGTCTTGTTATCTCGTGGACGATCAAAAGGACGATAAGTCCGATGCCGACGACGGGCGAGCCGAAGACGAGCTGAAAGATGCTCCACGGCACTATAACAGTGCCGACGCCGATAAGCGGAAGAATGTCCAAAAGGGAGATAACGAGGGCGAGGAAGAGTGCGTTTTTCACCCTCAATATAAGAAAGCCTGCGAGCATTATAACGAAGGTTATCGACATCAAGATAAGATATGAGCGGATATACCGCACGCCGACGTGCAAAAAGGAGTCCTTAAGCCTGACGAGGGCGTGCCCTACCCTTTTTGGGAGTATGCGTCTGACGAATGCGTTGATGCGCTCGATGTCTATTGCGAAATAGACGGCGGCGATAAGGGTGACGAGGATGAAAAAGAGGACACCCGGCACGCGCGTTGCTACGGCGGTCAGGATATCAACGAGGGTTGAGAGCACCGAGCTTATCGCGCCCTTAAGGGTATCGCCGAGATATTCCTCGAGCTTTGCGGCCCCTTCCCCGTCGCCGAATATTGCGCTTATGGGATTGGCGATGCGCTCAAGAAGCTCAAAGAGCCGCTCATCCTTTGCAAAATCGGAGAGAAAGCGCCAGGCGGCACTGATGCCCCATACGCCGAGGGCAACGACGGCAGAGAGGCCGACGAGTATTGCCACCGCGGCAAGAAGTGCGCTGACGAGCCTGCGCGGTAGCCTCAGCTTTTTTGAAATAAACAGTGCGGCCGGTCGGACGATGAACGCAACTCCCCACGCGATCAGAAAGGGCAAGATCGGCAAAAACAGGTAACGTACTACAATAAATGCGACCACAGCAACACCTAAGGCGGTTATAGTCAGGTGTGCGTAGGCTTGCAATTTTTCATTATTCATAGAACCTCTTCGGGGGTTAAAAGTTATCACTAGATTATAGACTAAAATAAAATTATATATACCAATGGAGGAAATTAAAATGGTAGTTATCGAAATGGAAGGCGGCAAAGAGATCGAGATCGAGCTTTACCCCGAGGCAGCACCCAAGACCGTCGCTAACTTTGAAAGCCTTGTTAAGGCGGGATTTTACGACGGACTTACCTTTCACAGAGTTATTCCCGGCTTTATGATCCAGGGCGGTGACCCCCTTGGAAACGGTATGGGCGGCTCTGAGAAGAAGATCCCCGGCGAGTTCAGAGCAAACGGCTTTCAGAACCCCATAAAGCACGAGCGCGGCGTTATCTCTATGGCACGTGCATACGACCCCAACTCGGCATCCAGCCAGTTCTTCATTATGCACGCAAACGCACCTCACCTTGACGGTCAGTATGCGGCATTCGGCAAGGTCGTATCGGGCATTGAGGTTGTTGACGAGATCGCATCTATCCCCACCGATTACAGCGACAGACCTAAGATCGCGGTAAGAATCGCAAAGGCTTACATCAAGTAAAAACGAAAAAATCCGTTGGAAATTTCCAACGGATTTTTTATTTAGCAAAGGGTTATGCACTCTCGAACATTTCGGTGATCTTTTCCATAAGATCGGGGTCAATACCGTGCCAACCAGAGTAATAAAGACGGTTGTGGCCACGGTTTTCGTAGAGCAAAAACGTTACACGGGTGTCACTCTCGAAGCTTTCGTAGTACTTTTCATAGCCTACTGTGGGCGGGACGGTCTTATCGTCCTTTGAGTGAACGATCATCACGCGTGCATCGGTTGCGGCGATGCTGTCGGTGACGGTAAGAGTCGAGCAGTCACCGAATTTTACTCGCTCGTAAAAATCAACCACGGGGCTTGCCAAGGAGGCAAGGAATTTACCGGCATAGTCGGCGGCTCTCGCCTCCATCATATCGGATGACGAGTCAAAGCCTGCGAACATTACGGCACCCTTGACCTCGGGGTGATTGCCAAGCGCGATGCCGACGGAGTAAGCGCCCCAGCTGTGGCCGACGAGGTATAGGGGGAGATCGGAATACTCGGGATCACAAAGTGCGGTGGATATGGCGCGCTCAAGGTCTATCGGGCCTTGTGGCAGACCGTTCGTGTCCTTGCCGTCGCTTTCACCGTTGCCGGTGGCGTCGTAGGTAAAGACGAGGTAGCCGAGGTCGGTAAATGCATCAACGAGCGGCAGATAGGGCGTGTGCCCGCCCCCGCCGAGTCCGTGGGAGAAAACGACAAGACCGTTGATTTCCTCAAGTGTCGGGTTTGAATACTTGAAGCCGACAAGTCTTTCCCCCTCGCCGAGAAGCTCAACGCGCTCGACTTCCAAGCTATCGAAGTGATCGAGGCTAAAGGAGTATTTCGAGGACGGCTCGTAGCGCACCGAGAAGATCGCCTCATACAGGACGACCGCAAAGATCGGATGAATGATGAGGACGAAGGCAAGTATAGCCGAGAGAGAAATTATTAGTATTTTCCTTAATCTTTTCACGGCAAAATCACCCCCCTTCACAACTAATTATATCACGGTATACCGTTATTTTCAAGTCGCGAAGCAAATTTATTCACCCTGCACAATTACAAAACCAGGATTTGTGCAGGTATACAAATCACGATATATCTACTTGACAACGGTATTTTTTTATGATAGAATCGAGATGTAAAAGGGAGTAGTTCATTGTGCTTTGCCACAATGCGTACGCATCGTCAAGACAGCTTCTCGAGGGCTCGGCGCGTACCGGTCTATATAATGAGAACAAGACTTTTAGTGTATCGGTACGCTGAAGGTCTTTTTTGAATTTATGGCCTTTTACAAAAACAAACATATAATAATCTAAGGAGGATTTTATAAAATGACAGGTTTTATCATCGCACTCATCGTTCTGGCCGCACTTATCGTGCTGTTCTTTGTGCTTGGCTACTTCAAGTCGCCGCCGGACACCGCTTACATTATTTCGGGTCTTGGAAAAAGAAGGATCCGTATAGGTAAGGCGGGTTGGAGAATGCCCTTCTTCACCCGACTTGACAAGCTCTCTCTCGGAGTTATGCAGGTCGACGTAAAGACCAGCGAGGCAGTCCCCACCAACGAATTTATCAACGTTACCGTTGACGGTGTTGCAAACATCAAGATCTCCTCTGACCCCGTGCTTCTTGAGCGCGCGGCTGAGTCGCTGCTTGGAAAGACCAGACTTGAGATGGTCACCCTCGTTACTCAGGTGCTTGAGGGTAATATGCGTGAGATCGTGGGCTCGGTAGGTCTTAAGGAAATGGTACAGGACCGCCAGGGCGTTGCTAAGAAGATAACCGAAAACGTTGTACCCGACATGGAGAAATTGGGTATTGAGGTAGTTAACTTCAACATTCAGAACTTCAAGGACGGTGCGGGAACCATTGAAAACATGGGTATCGACAACGTTGAGCAGATTAGAAAGAATGCGCAGATCGCAAAGGCGAATGCACAGCGCGATATTGCTATCGCGACCTCGAACGCACAGCAGGAGGCCAACGCAGTAAAGGTTGAGGCTGAGAAGAAGATAGCTGAGCAGAACGCCGAGCTTGCAGTTCAACAGGCGGAGATGAAGGTGCGCGCAGATACAAAGGCCGCAGAGGCAGACGCCGCATACTCCATCCAGCAGGAGAATCAGCGTAAGACCATTGAGATAGCAAAGACCAATGCGGACATCGCACGCCGCGAGAAGGAAGCCGAGCTTAAGGAAAAGGAGATTGCGATCAAGGAACGCGAGCTTGATGCCGAGATCAAGAAGCAGGCAGACGCGGTCAAGTACAAGACCGAGAAGGAGGCTGAGGCCGACCTTATCAAGCGTCAGCGCGAGGCTGATGCACGTCAGTACGAGGCAGTCAAGGCGGCCGAGGCGAAGAAGGCTGAGGCAGACGCGCTTCGTTACGCTATGGAGCAGGAGGCTGAGGGTATCAGAGCTAAGGGTATCGCAGAGGCTGAAGCCATCGAAAAGAAAGCAGAGGCACAGAAGAAGATGGGTGAGGCATCCGTGCTTGAGATGTACCTTACCGCCCTTCCCGAGGTCGTTAAGAATGCTGCTGCTCCCCTTGCGCAGACCGACAAGATCGTTATGTACGGTGACGGCAACTCCACAAAGCTTGTGCGCGACGTTATGACCAGCGCAGACCAGATAATGGCGGGCGTGAAGGAATCGACCGGCATCGACGTGACCAGCCTTATATCCGGATTTGTTGGCGGCAAGGCTGCTGCAAAGACCGAGGAATAAAGCAATATTAACGCACAAAAAAATCACACGGGGTGACCCGTGTGATTTTTTTATGATATTTCGGCTAACATTTTCTTCGCCTCGTTAACGACGTAAAGCTTGCCGCCGTTGGCTATGGCAAAATTCAGCGCTTCCTTGGCACGATCATTTTCACCGAGTGCGATAAGAATGCGAGCGTTCAAATAAGCATTTTGAACGGAAGAGCAAATGTGCCCCGGCTTTACTTCATCCATGATTTCAAGCGCCGCCGCATAATCGCCTTTACGATACAGGTGCGCTGCAACAGCGGAATTTATAGTGCCTGCGAAGGCATCCTTCTGCTTTCCGGGCTTTAAGTCACGGTACATTTTATACAGCTTATCGAAATACAGGTCTGCGGCTTCGCGGTTTCCGAGAAGATCCTCTATTTCCGCAAGGTTGTTGTAATATATCAGCTTATGAGAATATAACGCACCGGCGAATTTATCTATGTTAATGTTAGACATTATCTGCTTTGCGGTAGCGGCATCGCCCTTGAGAATATAGCACAACGCGTAATTTATCTGCATCACCTGCTTATTTGGTGATGGCTTTGCAAAACGCACTATTTCCTCGGTAACCGCAAAAAGAGGCTCGTAATCGCAGGTATCGTTCAAAAGCTTTGTAGCCTTGTTGGCAGCGTTAAGATAGCAGCCATCAATAAGTGTAAATATTACGAAAGTGAACAGCAATGCAACAACGACGGTAAGCGCCCACGAGTAAAAGGTTATGTGCACCGCTGTCGTAACTATCAATATGCTTGGAAATCCCAAAAGCCACTTGGCAAGATGCGGATGGCACATCATCCATCTTGTAAAACCGTTCATACTTATACCCCTTTTTCTCAGTTTATAGTTTATTGTAGCACGCGATAGTGCTTTGTGTCAAGCGTGGACTACAATTTTTGCAATAACTTTTTTACTTTTTACTATTTACAAATTGCATAAAATGTTTTATTATAAGAATATAAATATTTATTTTTGAGGTGTTAATTATGAGAGAGTTTATGAAAGACGAGCTCACCGTAAGAGCTTTTGAAAACCGAACCCTTATGGGCGAGGCGGCGGCGCGCGACATCAGCGCAAAGATCAAGGAGCTTCTTGCGACTAAGGAAACTATAAATATGATCTTCGCGGCGGCGCCCTCGCAGAATGACGTGCTTAAGGCGCTCGTTGAGGATAAGTCGATCGAGTGGAACAGAATCAACGCATATCATATGGACGAGTACGTTGGCCTTGCAAAGGACGCACCTCAGGGATTTGGTAATTTCCTTCGCCGTGCGATCTTCGACCTTGTGCCCTTTAAGAGCGTGAACTGCATTGATACCGAGGCACCCTGCCCTAACTGCGAGTGCAAGAGATACGGCAATATGCTTATCGAGAATCCCACCGACATCGTAGTGCTTGGCATCGGCGAGAACGGGCATATCGCATTCAACGACCCCGGCGTTGCGGACTTCAAGGACGAGGCTGTGGTAAAGGTTGTTGAGCTTGATCAGATGTGCCGCCAGCAGCAGGTAAACGACGGCTGCTTTGCTAAGATCGACGACGTTCCCACCCACGCACTTACCCTTACCGTGCCCACTCTTGTAAAGGCACCCAACCTTTTCTGCATCGTGCCTGCAAAGACCAAGGCAAATGCGGTTAAGGAGACTCTTACCGGTGAGATCGACGAGCACTGCCCCGCTAGTATTCTTCGCACAAGACCCGGCGCTATGCTCTACCTTGACAACGAAAGCTCGGCACTCATATGATCACAAAAATTAAGTGTGACAGGATAATCACCCCGAGCGGTCTTTTTGACGGCTACGTTTACATAGACGGTGGCAAAATCGCCGAAATTTCGGGTGAAAACAGGGGTGCAGACCTCGAATTAGATTACACGGGTAGGTACTTAGCCCCCGGATTTATAGAAATGCACACACACGGCGCAGGCGGCTTTCCCTTCCTTACAGATGACGCAAAAGCGGTTGCCGAGGCGTGTGAATATCACCTTAGTCACGGCACGACGACCATTCTGCCGACCACGCTTACAGCACCTATTGACGTGATAGAAAAAGCGGTAAAGGCGATCAAGACGGCACGCGATGAGGGTATGACCCGCGCGAATATTCTCGGTGCACATCTTGAGGGCCCGTACCTTTCAAAGAATCAGTGCGGCGCACAGAACACCGAGCTTATCACCCCTCCGATCGAGGCCGATTACAAGCCCTTGGTCGAGAAGTACGGTGATGCGATCTCGCGCTGGACTTATGCGCCCGAGAACGACCCTGAGGGCAAGTTTGCGGCGTATCTGAGTGCAAACGGAATACTTCCCTCTGCCGGTCATACCGATGCAAAATACGAGGATATGGCGACGGCACTTGATAACGGATGCAAGCTTGTGACCCACCTTTACTCTGCTACCTCGACTGTAACCAGAAAGCTCGGCTTCCGCTCACTTGGCGTTATTGAGTCGGCTTTTCTACGCGACGATCTTTACGTCGAGATAATTGCGGACGGCAAGCACCTGCCGCGCGAGCTTGTACAGATGATAATCAAGATCAAGGGCACGGACAAGGTTGCCCTTGTCACCGACTCGCTTGAAATTGCCGGAACGGATATCGTTGAGGGCGAGATGGCGGGCGTGCAGTTTATCGTTGAGGACGGCGTATGCAAGCTTCGTGACCGCACGGCGTTTGCAGGTAGCGTTGCGACGGCTGACAGACTCATCAGATTTATCAGCAAGGATTGCGGATTCGGTATCTGCGAGGCGGTCAAGATGATGACTGCCGTGCCTGCGGAGCTCTTGGGTATAAACAAGGGAAAAATTGACACGGGGTACGATGCGGACCTCGTTGTGTTTGACGATGACGTCAACATTGAGGCAATTTTCGTTAACGGAAATAAGATATAAAATTAAACGGCGACTCGTTAAGAGCCGCCGCTTTTTTTCACATGTTATGCAAGGCTTGTAACCATCAGGGTCACTAAATAAAATATACCGAAGCTGACGATGGGGGATGACGTCAGGAGCGAGAAATGCACGATCTGACGCCTGCGCTTGGGGTTGGTCTTGCGAGCGAGGGAGATGATAAGTCCGGGGAGCGCGAGCAGAATAAGTGCCGCATCGAATATCATACTGAATATCAATACGATCGCCACGCCGAGGGCAGTGCCAAGGTCGTCGGTGTCAGTCTTGACGGCGTTTGCATAATCAAACATGCAATACAGACCCCACGCAAGTACGGCAAGAACGAGCAAAAGCAATATTACTTTATATATCAATAAAAACAGGTTAAGCTTTTTCATAGTCAAAACTCCTTTTTATTGATTTTAACACAAAACCCCACGGCTGTCAATAGTGCCGTGGGGTTTTGTGTTTTTACATATCCTCGCGGAGGTAGCGCTCGGACTCGATCCAATATTCCATAGACTCGACGGGCTCGCAGTCGAGCTGCCAATACTGGGTCATCATTCCCTCCTTCTGAGGGCCCTTTGCCGCTGTGGCGGAAAGGTACGCCTTAAGGTCGGAGGTGGAGATCTTTGCACCCTTGCCAAAGTCGGCGGAGTGGCAGTAGGAAACGAGCGCCTTAAGCATTGCCGCGGTGGCAGGCTCGCCCTTTGCGATGCCGGTAAAATTGAAGCCTGTAACGAGCAGGCGGCCCTTGCCTACCCTAAGCTCGAAGGCGTAGCTGAAGTTACGCATCGTGCGCTCGGGGCGAAGCTCGGAGAACTTGAACTTGGTGGCGTCGAAACGGTCGCGGTTGCACTTGTCAAGGCCGGAGACGATGGATCTTGCCTTTACGGGGAAGTCGTCAAGGTTGATCTTGTCGGAGTCCTCGACGAGGGGATAATACTGGAAGTTGATCTGACCATCTGTTACGAAGCCGAGGGAATTAAGGATATCCTTTTCGTCACGGCCGCCGTTGATCGTACCTCTGTCCCAGATAACGCCCTTGTATCTTTCCCAGGTGTGGACGAAGGAGTATTTGGGGGTAGGCATAGACTTGTCAAGCAGGTGACGGGTCCACGCGGTACGGTAAATCAGCATAACGTCCTCGCCTTTTTCGAGTCTTTCGAAGAGGGAGTCGTCGAGCTTGTCGGTAATCGTGAGGGTGGATTTCGGATTGAAGATAACGTTTTTATCAAGGTAATCGGCCTGCATATCCGACGCTGCATCGAGCTTTATCGGCTCGGTAACTGCGGGGAATGCCCAAAGCTCCCAGGTGTTGCAGATCGAGGTTCCGTCAATGAAATCGAGCGCACACTCGAGAGTGAGCTTGGTTGCGGTGTCGAACGCGGGAAGCTTGAACTCAAGGCTGCAGAGCTGGTAGAGGCCGGATTCGAAGGTATCAACGTCGGTGAGCTTGCCACAACGGATGGTCTTATCGCCTGCGGTGAGCTTGTAGGTGAAGTCGGCGCTTGCAGGGGGTGCGATCACGTACTGAGAAAGGAGCACGGGGACCTTTACGGTCTCGCCGAAGGAGTAGATCTGCTTCGGGAGGCGGGCAAGCACGACGGTGTCGGCGTTGAACTTACGGAACTGCTCGGGGCTGATGCCGTGGGGGTCGTCGAAGCAATCGACAACGCCGTTGGAGTTCTCGTACTTATCGGTGTCGGCAAACTGGAGCATATGGAAGCCGGAGAGAAGGTGGCTTGCGCGGATGCCCTCGAGCGCGTTTTTCCAAGCGCGGAACTGGAAGTCCTTGGTGATCTGGAGAGTCTCGGCGAAGTTGTCCTTATAGCCCTTGGCCTCGAGAAGCTTGATCTCCTCGTCTACCCACCAGGGTGCGGGGCGGCCGTAGCGCTCGAACTTTTCCTTAAGCGCGTAGAAATCGCGCCAGGAGGTGTAGTGACAAACCTCGTGAGCGATGAGGGGACGGGAGAACTTGATGCCGCGGCGGATCTTGCCACCGTCGGGCTCGTCAACGACCATCGCACGGTCACGGACGGTGCCGAAGCCGAGAAGGTTGTCGGTATCGGAGAACATATTTCCGTTTTTGCCGTAGGGGAAATAGTAACCCATATGCTGAACGTCGAAGTCGACGGTGTCACGGTCAAACTCGCCGTGGGCGCAGGTGTCAACGAAGAGTCTTGTGGGGTCGTAGCGCTTGATGATGTCGCGTATCTCGCGGATTCTTGCATTATGGCCGGGGCGGCGGATCTCGTTACCTACGCAGTAGACCATAAACGAGGGGTGGTTATAAAGACGGTTGATGATCTGCATAAGCTGATCGTCGCTTACGAAATCCTTTTTACCGTAGAGCATTTCGGTGAGGTTGTTATAGTCGTCGTGCTCCTTACGCATCTCCATATGCACCATCATACCGCAGTCGTCAGCGGCACGGAAGCACTCGTCGGTAGGGATTACCGAGTGGAAGCGGACGGTGTTGTAGCCGTACATTTTTGCCATAGAGAAGTTCTTTTTATAGAACTCGTACTCAGAGAGATTACAGTTGTTCTGATGCTCGTGAGCGGCGGCGCCACGAATGTAGGCGCGCATATAGAAGGGATAGCCGTTGAGGTATATGTACTTCTCGTCGGTGCTGAGGAATCTGAAGCCAAAGCGGTCAGAAAGCTCCTCACACTCGCCGTTTTGATAACTAATGTTTACAAAAAGCGTATAGAGGTAAGGCTTTTCAGCGCTCCAGGGATTTGCATCAAATGCGGCGGTAAGTGCCGCCCCGTGTGAAGTTATCTCGCATTTTCCGTCGGCAACCTTGATTCCCTCGCTGTCGGTTACGTACCAGGTGGCAGTGGAGAGTGCCTTATCGCTGAGGATCTCGGCGGTCATAGGCTCTTGTGTCTTGCCTGCGGTTATTTTAAGGATAGTATTCTGTGAAGTTATCATATGTATTTCTCCTTTATCAAAGATTTATTATTGCGGGTAAGAGGTTCATCGAAACGAGGGCGGCGCACATAATCACAATGCCGACGACGTTCAGGCGGGTGAGCTTTTCCTTGAAGAATATCCAGGAGATAAGCACGCTCATAATGAGCACCGAGGAGTTGTCGATGGTATAAAGAATGGTGGTGTCGAAGTAAGGAATGATGATGACGATAAGGTTGATCGCAAGGGCGAATACAACGCTTGTTGCGATGAGGAAGATAAGCGAGCCCTTAGTCTGCTTAAAGCAGGAGAAGAAGTTGCCGCGCTCCTTTGTGATGCCAATTACAAAGGAAATTATGGCCGCGGCGAGAAAGGTGGTGATTACCATCTCGCCTCTGTTCCCTTCACCGCCTGCGGCAGCGGTCTGCTGCTGGAGGGTGAGGAAGATGCCGTAGGTGCCGTTGCATATTGCAAGGCCAAGGCAGGAGAGAATGAACGGCAGGGTTATCTGCTTTTTGGTGGCGTTTTCCTCGGGACGGTTGCTTACGAGATAGACCGCAGAGATAATTGCAACGATGCAAACCACGTTGACTATAACGCGGAAGGGGGTGTTCCACGCCTCGTCCCAGCCCATTATAAGCGAGGCGACGATGGGAATGACTATACCGCCTGCGAGCGAGAACATCATAAGTATGGAATAGGGGCCCGACTGCGACGCCTTTACGATAAAGTAGTTGTAGCCGTAAAGGGCAACCGCGTTTAGCACGCCGATGAGAATGCACCACGGATTGAAGGTGAAGCTGCAAAGCTCAAAGCCGAAGAAGGTTATAAACGCGACGGTAAGACCCGATACGACCGTCAGAACGGTCGATGCCATATCCGGCTTTCCGGGGTAGCGGTCGGTATAAAGCTTTGTTAAGAGCGACTGCATCGTGTAAAGCATCACGAGCAGGATAACGCCAAGCCAAACGAGTAATTGCATAGTTAACTCCTGTAACTCCTGAACATAGTATTTCCATTTTATTATACATAAATAATATATAATATTCAAGGGGTTTGACAAATAAATGCGATACAAAGATCATAAAACAAGCATAGTTGGGCTTGCAAATTGTATAGTTTTCAGCTGCATTTTTTGTAGCTATATAAACACATCTCACAAAAGTCGAGAAAAAGCAAAAAATATTTAAAAAAATTCAAAAAAGCTATTGACAAATAAAAATGTATGTTGTATAATAGAAAGGCCGTTGCGGGAGTGGCGGAATCGGCAGACGCGCACGTTTGAGGGGCGTGTGTCTTCGACGTACGGGTTCAAGTCCCGTCTCCCGCACCAACGAAGAGCAAGTCGCAAGACTTGCTTTTTTGTTTTTTGTGCGGCGAGATGGGCGCAGAACCCGTCTCACGAGGCAGACTGTTGCACAAAATTTGCACTTTGCTCTTACCGAGTGAGGACGTTTGCCGTGGGGCAAACTCCAAGCGCTCGCCTTGTTCGCACTATGCGAGCGCCGTTTAATGTCCCGTCTCCCGCACCAACGAAGAGCAGGTTGAAAGACCTGCTCTTTTGTTTTTATAGTGCGGCGTGACGGGCGCAGAACCCGTCTCACGAGGCTAACCACAGTCTAAAATTCGCACTTGGCTTTTGCCGAGTGAAGGATGTTTGCCTTTGGCAAACTCCAAGCGCTCGCCTTTGTTTGAACTATGCGAGCGCCGTTTAATGTCTCGTCTACTGTACTAACACAAGCACAAGTTAAACCGAACGGTTTTGACTTGCTTTTTTGTTTTTGCTTGACTGTTGGCGCAAATAATGATATAATAAGGTCCGGCAAACTTGAATTCGAAGGAGAAAATGACAATGGAATGGAATTCATCATTGTATGATAAAAAACACGATTTTGTAGCCGAATACGGCAAGGGATTGTTAGAGTTTATCCCCAAGGATGATGAACAAACCATTTTGGATCTCGGATGTGGAACCGGAACGCTTACAGCTCAATTAGCCGGCTTATGTAAAAAAGTCGTTGGCGTTGATAGCTCGCAGAACATGATCGACAGAGCTCAACAACAGTTCGGCAATATTGAATTCATGGTATGCGATGCGCTTGAGCTGCCTTTTGATAACGAGTTTGACGTTGTTTTTTCAAACGCCGTTTTTCATTGGATCAATGACCATAACACTTTGTTGACAAACGTTTATAAAGCATTGAAGCCACAGGGATTACTGATATGTGAGTTCGGTGCAAACGGCAATATTGCTACGATTGAAAATGCGTTTACTAAGGTGTATAAAAGTTTGGGATATAGTTATGAGCCTAAGTTTAATTTTCCTACGGTAGAGCTTTTCGGGGAAATGTTAAAGAAAAACGGGTTTATAATTGACAAAATCTATGATTTTGATAGACCAACCGTATTCAAAGACGGCGAGCAAGGGCTGACTAATTTTTTAAAACAGTTCTTCGCTTCTGAATTGTCGATAATGCCTGACCACATACAGTCTTTGCTTTTTGATGAGGTTGCAGCGTTAACAAGGGAAGCTCTTTGGAACGGCGAAGAATGGGTTGCCGACTATCGAAGATTAAGAGCAGTTGCTCACAAATAACCAAATTCCAATTTATCAATCTTACCGGGGAGCAACAAATGAAAATAAGAAAAACCACCCTCGCGGACGTCGGGGCGGCAGAAAAGATATATAACGATGCGCGCAGGTTTATGCGTGCGAACGGAAATCCGACACAATGGGCGAGTGTATACCCTAATCGCGAGAGCGTTTTGGCTGACATTGAAAACGGTGTTGGGTACGTATGTGAGGACGAGGGCGAGATCCTGGCGGTATTTATGTTCAAGATCGGACAGGACAAGACCTACGACGTGATATACGACGGAGAGTGGCTAAATGACGAGCCGTATGCGGTGATACACCGCATTGCGGTGGCGGAGAATGCGCACGGGCGCGGCGTGGCGGCGTTTTGTTTTGCGGAGTGCTTCAAGAGGTTCCCTAACCTTAAGATAGACACGCACCGCGATAATATACCGATGCAGCGCGCGTTGGTAAAAGCCGGGTTTGAGAGGTGCGGTATTATTCACCTTGAAAACGGCGAGGAGCGCGTTGCGTTTCAGAAGATCAGATAAAATAGAAATGACCCTTGACCGTATCTTCACTCATACGATCAAGGGTCATTTCTGTTCGTTCTTAGTATCTAACATCTTTCTTAATCCTCACTTTCTATTGTCTACCTTGTAAAAGCTTATTTACTACAACTTCTTCCCTACTTACTCGACCGATTTTTGCTTTTAAAAGGTGAATGTTGCCTGACTTCTTAACTCTGATTTCAAACGCTGGCGACCTTGCCGAACACTTTTTAAAAAACCTACTTTAAAGGAGAATCGGTGTAATATTGTTGCTAGCCTACAAATTACTTTATTTAAAGCGGCGCTTTCACCGCGTTCGCTTTTTTCTTCCTTCGGCTGCGGTTCGCTTGTCTATGCGTTTTAGTCTTTGTTAAGAGGTCCTTTTTACTTTGCCATTGGACTTTACCTCCTCTGTGACTTAAGTATAGCATAGTTTTTCGGCTTTTTCAATCGGCAAAGTAGCAAAAGTTCACAAATATTTTTTGTACAAAACATAGAAATTGGATATTTTGCACACAAAGGGGTTTACAAGTCGATAAAAATGTGATATAATGGGTTTGTTGAGTGCGTGAAAACTGAGCTTCTCAAAAAAGGAAAGATCGGGTTTCGGCTTTTTTTATGCTCTCAAGGCAGCTTTAAGAAAATGCTTGACATTTTGTAGCATCGAGTATACAATGTAGTTAACAAAAATGGCATTCGCCGTCCGAAGATGGAGGAAAGAATTTTTATGACAAAGGTTAGCTTTATAGGAGACTCTATAAGAATGCAGTACGCTCCGCGCGTAATAGATCAACTCGGAGAAGGTTATGAGGTATACCAGCCGGAAGAAAACTGCCGTTTTGCTAAATATTCTCTGCGCGGTATGTGGGACTGGAAGGCGGGAATGAGCGGTAGCCGTATCGTGCACTGGAACAACGGACTTTGGGATATGTGCGACCTTTTCGACGACGGAATGTTCACCTCGGTTGAGGAATACGTAAGCACTATGCTGCGTATCGCGGATATTCTGCTCTCCCGTCATGAGATCATAATTTTTGCAACTACCACCCCCGTAAGAAAGGAAAATCCGCACAATAGCACCGATGAGATCAAGCGATATAACGATGCTCTCGTTCCTCTGTTAAAGGAGAAAGGAATAATTATAAACGATCTCTTTTCGCTTGTCGCACAGGATATACCGCGCTATGTGAGCGATGACCTTATCCATCTTTCCGAGGAGGGAATCGAGCTTTGCGTGAAAGCGGTAACGAAGGCTATCATTGATGCTGAAAGGATGCTTAAGGCCGATAAGGGCGACTGCGCATCCGACAATGAAAAGGACACCGCAGGAGCGCCGATCTTATTTAACAAATAATAATATCTTAGCAAAAAAACGGCTCTTTTTCGAAAAAAGTATTGACAAATCTCTTAAGCTGTGGTATTATATTACGGTACGAAAGCGTAGCGATCGTACGCCCCTGTAGCTCAGCTGGTAGAGCACTTGACTTTTAATCAAGGTGTCCGGAGTTCGCATACCGCCGGTGGCTGTTCTATAGTGGTACAAAGCTATCGGCGGTATATTGCGTAACGCGGCTGACACGGTTTTTTCAAGACCAATAGCGGAACGTACGGCTCAAAGCTACCCCGCGTAGCAAATTCTCCGCATTTTGCGTAGCAAAAATTTAATAAAACGCCCCTGTAGCTCAGCTGGTAGAGCACTTGACTTTTAATCAAGGTGTCCGGAGTTCGATTCTCCGCAGGAGCACCAAAAAGAGAGAAGCACCCTTGCGGTGCTTCTCTCTTTTTGTTCTCCTTGCTCTGATCGACTCCGCGCGCCGTAGGCGCCGGAGTTCGAAACATAGCGGCACGGTTTCGCCAAGCGAAACATCTTACTACCCCAGTCGCTTAAAGTTCCCTGCCGCTAATTCTCCGCAGGTTAAAGCACCCTTGTGGTGCTTCCGATCGACTCCGCGCGCCAAAGGCGCCGGAGTTCGAAACATAGCAGCACTGTGCGTCAAGACAACTTATCTTCCGTGCCCTACTCGCGCACACTCCTTCCGTCACGCTACGCGTGCCACCTTCCTCTCGGAGGAAGGCGCCCTCTCAGTCGCTTTGCGCCAGCTCTCCCAGAGGGCGAGCCTACCTAAGTGGCAAGCTTTAATCAATAAAAGAGCCGAATCGGTTGATTCGGCTCTTTTCATTTTACTATTTACGCAAGAACGAACTTATTGAAGCTCTTTTTGCCGCGCTTGATGAGCACGCCGTCCTTGAGCTGTGCTTCGGTTACGGTTGCGCGGACGTCGGTAAGCTTCTCGCCGTCGACGGTTACGCCGCCCTGCTCTATTGCACGGCGACCCTCGGACTTGGAGGGTACCATCTTGCCGAGGACGAGGAGAGAGTTAACGTCGATCTTGCCGTCGATGAGGGTTGCGGGGTCTACCTCAACGGTGGGGGTGAGGCTGGAGTCGCCTGCGCCGAAGAGAGCGCGGGAGGCCGCCTGTGCCTTTTCTGCCTCTTCTTCACCGTGGATCATCTTGGTAAGCTCGTAAGCGAGGATCTCCTTAGCCTTATTGAGCTGTGCGCCCTCCCACTTATCCATCTCGTCAATCTGCTCGAGAGGAAGGAAGGTAAGCATTCTGATACACTTGAGGACGTCCTGATCGCCAACGTTGCGCCAGTACTGATAGAAATCGTAGGGAGAGGTCTTTGCGGGGTCGAGCCATACTGCGCCGTTTGCGGTCTTACCCATCTTCTTGCCCTCGGAGTTGAGAAGGAGGGTGATGGTCATAGCGTATGCGTCCTTACCAAGCTTTCTTCTGATAAGCTCGGTGCCGTAGAGCATATTGGACCACTGGTCGTCGCCGCCGAACTGCATATTACAGCCGTATTCCTTGTAGAGATGATAGAAGTCGTAAGACTGCATTATCATATAGTTGAACTCGAGGAAGGAGAGGCCCTTCTCCATTCTCTGCTTATAGCACTCAGCGGTAAGCATTCTGTTAACGGAGAAGCAAGCTCCAACGTCACGCAGAAGCTCGATATAGTTGAGGCCGAGAAGCCAATCGGCGTTGTTTACCATAATTGCCTTGCCCTCGCCGAACTCGATGAACTTTTCCATCTGCTTTTTGAAGCAATCACAGTTATGCTGAATGGTCTCGGGGGTGAGCATAGAGCGCATATCCGATCTGCCCGAGGGGTCACCGATGTAGCCGGTGCCGCCGCCGATAAGAACGATGGGACGGTTGCCTGCCATCTGGAGTCTCTTCATAAGACAGAGCGCCATAAAGTGGCCAACGTGAAGGCTGTCCGCGGTGGGGTCAAAGCCGATATAGAAGGTAGCCTGTCCGTTGTTTACAAGCTCCTTGATTTCATTTTCGTCCGTTACCTGGGCAATAAGGCCACGGGCAACGAGCTCGTCATAGATCTTCATAATATTTTGCCTTTCAAATTTCGTCTTTAAAATACATAAATTATACTATATATTTATAATTTTGTCAATGCTTAATTTAGATAATCTCGCCGCCGTCCGAGGTGAGATCGGATATTGTGCGTGCGATCTCCTTGGGCAGGTCGGAGGGGGTGACACCGTAATCGGAGAACACACCCGCAAGGCGCTGACCTGCGATGGCATGGAGATATACTGCGAGGGCCGCTGCGGCGGTGGGCTTACACTTGCCCTGTGCGACGAGGGATGCGAGCGCACCTGCGAGGACGTCGCCGCTTCCTGCCTTAGCGAGGGCAGACGAGCCTGTGACGTTGATGTAAACGTCATCGTTGTCGGCGATGATCGTGCCTGCGCCCTTAAGGACGAGGACGATGTTGTTTTCAACCGCGAAGCGCTCGGCAACCTCAAGACGGTGGAGCTGGATCGCAGCAACGTCGGACATTGAAAGGCGTGCAAATTCGAGCGGATGGGGCGTAATTATTACGGTACGTGGTGATTTTTTTAGTGCCAAAACGCCCTGCTCGCCCATTGTGGAGAGTGCGTTTATAGCGTCGGCATCTAGGATAAGAGGTGATCCCTCGGATGCAAGAAGCGCGAGAGTGAGGCGGCCAAGACCGTCGGTATTATCCGAGCCTGAGCCGATAAGAGTTGCGCTATGGGACTTCGAAAGCTCGCATATTTCGGCGATTTCGGCATCGGTAAGCGAGTCACCTACTGCCTGCTTTTTATAAATGACCTCGGGGTATTTGACCGACAATTCGGACACGACAGAGGGTGCGCCGAGATAGGTAACGAGACCCACGCCGCTGCGCAGTGCGGCCTCAACGGTGAGGTGTGCGGCGCCGCGATAGCGCTCACTGCCCGTTATGAGAAGGAGCTTGCCGAAGGTGCCCTTGTTGGAGTTTTGCTCCCTTTCGGGAAGGTTTCTTCTGACCCAGGTATTTTCTATCATATGGTGGCGAAGATCGAATTTTTTAAAGACCTCCTCGCGGGGAATGCCGAGGTCACAGTATATGATCTCACCAACGAAGGAGCGGGCGGGATAGGACACGATGCCGGGCTTGATAAAGCTGAGGCACACGGTGGCGGTAGAGCTGATGGCGTAGTCGCTGACGCTGCCGTTATCGGGGTTGACACCGAGGGGGACGTCGATGGCTATTTTATGCACGCCGACAAGACCGCGGACGTAGACGGAGAGGGGGCGAAGGAACTCGGGCATCTCGCCTGCGAAGCCAACGCCGAAGATAGCGTCGATAACGCAGTCGGCACTGTCGAGAAGCGGCTTTATATCGCTAAGGCCGTTAAAGGAAAGTATCTCGCCGCCGTTGTCCTTGAACATATCAAGGAACTTCTGACCCTCGGGCTTTGCCTGCCCTGCCGAGAATATATCTATGACCTTGATCGAGTATTCACCCATAAGGTCGACCGCGGCTGCGTAACCGTCGCCGCCGTTATTGCTTTTACCTGCAAGGACGACGATATTGCCGCCTGCGGGAACTCTCGCTCTTACGGCGTCGGCAACTGCCCTACCGCTTTTACGCATAAGCTCCTCAACGGGAATACCGAGCTTGTCGGCACAGAGGGCGTCTATAAGGGGTATCATCGAGGATACTGCCAGCTTCATAATGCCACCTCCAAATACAAAAATAAGATAAAATATAAGGCTATTGTAGCACAAACAAAACCGTTTTTCAATATTTTTGGTAAAGATATATTAAAAAGCCCTTTACAAATTTTTGTTTTTTTGCTATAATAGGTAAAAAGAAAGCTAATTTGGAGGTTATTATGGCTAAAAAGATCATCATTACGATTGCCAGACAGTACGGAAGCGGAGGACGCGAGATAGGCGAAAAGGTCGCTGCGGCACTCGGCATTCCCCTTTACGACAAGGAAATAATAACCGATGCGGCATCTAAGAGCGAGCTTAATGCAGAGGTCATCAAGAATGCAGACGAGTCTGCGGCTAACAGCCTGCTTTACACCCTTGCTATGGGATCTAACATTGCAGGTGCAAGTATGCACTTTGGCTACAAGATGCCCCTTAACGACAAGCTTTTCATTCTCCAGTCGGATATCATCAAGGGATATGCGGCAAAGGGCAGTTGCGTTGTTATCGGCCGTTGCTCTGACTACGTGCTTCGTGACGAGGAGGGCGTGATGCGCCTGTTTATCTACGGTGACGTTGAGCACAGAAAGAAGAGAATCGCAGAAAGACACCCTGAGATCAAGTCGTCGCAGATCATCGACGTTATGAACAAGACCGACCGCCGCCGCTCCTCCTACTACAATTTCTACACCGGAAACAAGTGGGGCAAGTATGACAACTACGATATGGCGATCAACTCCTCTACCCTTGGAATTGACGGCACCGCAAGCATAATCGTTGCGGCAGCAAAGAAGCTTATCGAAGAATAATTGATTGCATTTTAAAAGACCGATTGGAGATCCAATCGGTCTTTTTTGTCTTATTTTGTCATTCCGTTATGGTACAAAATGTTTGTTTTATTATATTTTCAGCCAATTTCCGCTATGATAGCCTCGAGCTTATCAAGAGCGGTGGAGAATGCGATCTTAGGCGTTTCGAACTTATAGGGGTTCTCAAATGTTTTGCCGACGAGCTTGTTAAGGCCGTCGAAGGTTTCGAGGTGGGGCTCGAGGGTGACGACGATATCAGAGCCTGTGTACGCCTTGTGAGCAGCGAGGATCTCTTTGATATTTGCCTCTCCGCAGCCGGGGGGAACGATAGCACCAACGCTCATACTGTCCTTGATGTGGAAGTAGTTGATGTAATCGCGAAGGAGCTCGTACGCTACGGGGAACGGAGGGTGACCGTCGAGGACGAAGTTGCCCATATCGAAAACGCAACGGAGCTTGCCGTCGAATGCCTTAAGAATGTCAAGGCATCTTTCGGGGGACTCGCCGTATATCTTCGCCTCGTTCTCGTGGCAGAGGGTAAGACCGTATTCATCGGCGAGGGTGATAAGGCGACCGAGCTTGTCGATGACCTCAGCGCGTGCCTCGTCACGGGTCTGGCCGTCACGGAGATAGAAGCTGAAGGAGCGGATGTTCTTTGCGCCAAGGATGTTGGCGTTGTTGAAGCAGTTCTTAGCGAGCTCGAGGTGAGCATCAAAATCATCGGCGAGGTTGATCTTACCGATGGGAGAGCCGATGGCGAATGCGCTCACGCCGTTGTCAGCAAGAAGCGCGGCAAATTCCTTTGCCTCATTTTCTGCAAGGTTGGCGATGTTCTTGCCACCGATGAAGCGGGGCTCGATATGGGGCACGCCGCGGCTTTTCAGAAACTCGGCCTGCTCTCTCGGATTGCGGTCGTATTCGTCAGCAAACGCGGATATGATTATCTTGGACATCAGATCTCGGTGGCAGGAGTTACTGCCTCCTCCTTTCCGCTTGCGATGGAGCGATCGATAGCGCAAAGCAGACGGACGGGAGCCATAAAGGTCTCGTAGGTGGTGGGCTGTGCCTCACCCTTAAGGAGGTTGTAGAATGCGCCGAACTCAACGGGGTAAAGGTCGCCGGTGATGGGGTAGGTGCCACCGAGCATACCCTTCTCCGTGCTGAGGTAGGCGGCGTAGGTGTAGTTGCCGTCAACGAACTCAAAGCTTACGTCATACTCGGGGTAACGGACGGTTCCCGTGATAACGTTGCCGTTTACGTGAGTGATGACTGAGGTGGGGTCGAAGCCGTGAACCGACTCAAGCACCTCTACGAGATGCTGTGCATAGAAGAAGAAATTGCCGTAGTTGTTCACCATAGATATGGGACAGCGGTAATATCCACCGTAAACCTTGCCGCTCGTGCCGCCCTTAAGAGCATCACGAAGCTCGTGGATAAGGGGGGCGTGAGGACAGCTTGAGCCACCCACTACCCTGCACCCGTGCGACTTTAAATCCTTCATAAAGGTCACAGCCTCCGCCTCGTCACTGGTGATGGGCTTGTCAATAAACATAGGGATACCGCTTGCGATATAGGGCTTTGCATACTTATAGTGATTTCTGCCGTCGCGGGCGGTGATGACGATGCCGTCGACCTTGCCAACGAACTCGTCGTAGGACTTAGCGCAATAAACGCCGAAGTTCTTTTTCATTCTTTCCTCAGCCTCGGGCTCGTCGGTATAAACACCAAGCACCTCGATGTCGGTGTATTGACCGTCCTTGATAAGGCCGAGAAAGGCATCGGCGTGGGAATTCTCACAGCCGAGTATAGCTATCTTAAACATAGTGAAATGCTCCTTTTCGTTAATTAATAACGCACGGGGAGGGGGTTATCTGCGTGTACCTTTTCGATAATGCCGATAACTCTTGCTGCGGTCTCGGGGGTTACCTTAAGGGGAGCACCGTTCTTAAGGGTGTCGTGAAGCATTGAGTAGAAGGAGTATACTGCGGTGGTGAAGGGGGTGCCCTCAAACTCACCCGACTCCTCGTGCATCACGAGCTTCTCAGCGCAGTATGCAGGCATGCCGTCAGCATCCTTAAGTGCACCAAAAAGCACGGGACGTTCGGGGTTTTCGCCGTCCACGATGTACTTGATCTCATACTTTGCGGTATCGCAGGAGAAGGTTCCCTTGGTGCCGCAGATCTTCATAAGCTTAGGTGCGAATGCATCGATCGCATTCATCTCGATATCGATAACGGGCTTGCCGGGAGCGGAGATAATGATCTTCGCATAGTCCTCAGCATCACCGCTTGCGTTAGCAAGAGCGAGGCGGGAGTACTTTACCTCGGCGTTTTCGTCATAATCAAGGAAGCCGAGCGCAAGACCGATGGGGTGAGGGCCGGTGTTATAAACGCTGCCCGCTACCTTGCACTGAAGGGTCTGCCAGTCCCATCTACGGGAGAAGGAGTTGTACTTGATATCGATCTGCTGGATCTCGCCAAGCTTGCCGCTGTCGCAAAGAGCCTTTGCAAATACGTAATAGGGAGCGAAGAAGGACTGCTGGAATACCGCGAGGGTAACGCCGTTGTCCTTAGCGCACTTCATAAGATCGTCGCACTCGTAGCGGTTGCGACCCATAGGCTTCTCAACGAGAACGTTGAAGCCGTGGCAAAGAAGGTCGCGTGTGATGGAATAGTGCTCCTCGGACCAGGATGCATTTACTACAATGTCGATATCCTTTCTGCCGAAGAGCTCGGTGTAGCTCTCAACTGCTTCGCAGCCGGGATATTCCTTGAGTGCAAGCTCACGTCTTGCGGGGTCTGCCTCGACGACTACCTTAACTTCATAAAATTCATTAGCTTCGCTTTTAAAATAGGCACCGTGGATATTACGGCCACTTCTGCCCTGTCCTATAACGGCAACTCTTACGTCCTTCATAAGAACCTCCAAAATAAAATTATTGTACCTTCATTATAGCTTATAAACAATTACAAGTAAATAATAAATAATGCGAAATCATATTGCAAAAAGTGTAATTTTGTGATATTATTATAATATCAAAGTGCGGAGGACACGCAAGTGAGCAAGGTAATATCCTTAATCAAGAACGAAGATATTTCATTTAACCATACGATAAACGAAAATATAGGCGCGGACAGCTTCAGCGCGCACCTGCACGACAGGTGTGAGATCATATACCTCGTCAAGGGTGAGATGACCTACACCGCAGAGGGGCGAAGCTATGAATTGAAGAACGGCGATATCGTTATCTCAAAGCCCTATATCCTTCACAACATCTATCCAAAGAAGGAAACCACCTACGAAAGATACGACATCATAATCGACCACAAGAGGCTTTCGGGCGAATTGTGGCAGAAGATAAAATTGGGGCGCGACGTTTACAAATGTGCGGGCAACGAGCTTATATACGAGATGTTCGCAAAGATGGATTATTACTACGGCAAGTTCTCTGACGAGGACTACACCCGACTTATCAACAACGTCACCGAGGAGATACTTTACAACCTTTCCCTGATGAAGGGCGAGGTGGGCGGAAGCGTGAATCCGATAATCGGCAAGGCGCTTGATTATATCCGTGAAAACCTGACACAGATAGAGTCGGTCGAGGAGATATGCGATGCGCTTTACATAACCAAGGGGCACTTACACCACCTGTTTGTCGAGCATATCAAAATGACACCGATGAAGTACGTCACCTCAAAAAGGCTGATGCTTGCGCGCAGGATGATACGCCGCGGCGGACGGCCGACCGAGGTGTTCACCGATTGCGGTTTTAACGATTATGCGACATTCTTCCGCAATTACAAGTCCTACTTTGGCTATTCTCCGAGCGAGGAGAGCGAAAAGTCGGCACTTCTTGATATAATGTCATAACAAAAAAAGCGAGCACCCGTGTCAGAAAACGTGACACGGGTGCCTTGTTATGCTGTTTTTTGCTATCAAAGGGACTCGAGGAACTTGCCGAGGCAGTCCGCGATAAAATAGTGTCCCTCGTCGTTGAAGTGCAGGCCGTCGGTGGTATATTTCTCTCTTTGTACGGGGTCTGCGGGGTCAATTCCGAGGTTTTCAAAGAGGTCGAGGACGGGGATATTAAAGAGCGCGGCGGTGTCCTTGATTATCTGTGTATAGCCGAGAATAGGCAGCGCATCGGGAAGCTTCATCGGGCGCTTTGAGGGTGCGGAACCTGCATGGCCGTCATAGAAGAAGCGCGCCGGGCTCATAAACACTACCTGCTTGCCGGGGAACTCGGTGGTGATGAAATTCATAAGGAAATATACTGCGCCAGCGAAGGTGGCAGGGGTCTTATCACCGAGCTTGCCGACCGGGGCATCGCCGTGGAAGTAGTCGTTTACACCGCCGTAGACAACGATAATATCCGCATTGGGATTAAGGTCGTAGGCTCTGCCACAGAAGCAGAGGTCGTGACGGGGCTTTTCGCTAGGCTTGCTCTGATGTGCAAGGCGAGAGCCGCCGACACCGTAGTTGTAGACCGCCTTGAGGTCGTATCTTCTTTTAAGTATGTTGTCGTATCTGTTGTTTTCTCTGTCGGTAACGCCGACGCCCTCGGTTATGCTGTCACCGAGGAAATCGATAATTTTGCCCTTAAGCTCCATTGTAAAATTCCTTTCGATTATTCAAATATAATTTCCTTGACCGAGAGGACGCATTCGATCGCGCTCGGACAGATGCGAAGTGATTTTATCTCGCCGAGATCGTCGGGGAGAGTGAGCTCGTAGCGGTGCATTCCCGTGATTATCGGGGTAGTGAGGGTTGCCTCACCCGCAGCGCCGCCAAGCTCTATCTTTAAGGTATCGGACTTTTCTGCTCCGTCGACCTGCAAGGTGAAGGAAAGGGTCTTGGCATCGGTTACGGTGAATTTTTCCGCAAGGAGTGATGCGCCCGTGCCGGGGGCTGAGCCGAAGATGACGGTGTCACCAACCTGGCGAAGATTGAAGCCGAAGTAAAAGAGCTTCATCTTGGGTGCGGTCTTTATGGCAAACCAGGTAGGATTGCCGGGGACGGCGTATTTTTCGTAGGCGTATTCCTCACCGAAGTCGCCCTCGGGTATGGTCTTGATGGCATCGAGTGCACCGTCAAGCATTGCCCTTGCTATTGCGAGGTGACCCGCGTCGCCCGGGTGGGTGCGGAACTCGACTGCGCCCTGTGCGACGCGCTCGTCATACTCGGGGTATTTATTGAATGCATAGTAGGGGTTTTCCCTGCCCGTTTTTGCGTGCAGAAAGGACACGTCAATGCTAACAAAACCGTACTTATCAGCAACCGATTTGGACATTTTATGCTGCACGGGGTGCTTCGTTATGCAAATAACGACGGTTTCCTCGCGCTTGTATTTTGCGATAAGGTCGTAGAGCACGGCAAAGAACTGCGTCAGGGATTTTTCGTCGTTTGCGGGGGTGTTTCCGCCGCCGACAAAGACCGAAATAAGGTTAGGCTTGAAGCTCTCAAGCACCTCCTCTATATGCCTGTAATCGCCCGAGGATCTATACTTTTCGGGGGTGGCATCAGTGGTGCAAAGGCGCTCGTAGGGGGCGTGATTTTCGGCTATTGCCTCGATATTGCAGTCGAAGGAAGCCTTCAAGCCCTCTTGAAATTTATGAAAGTAGTCGCACTCGGGTGCGCTTGCCGCCATACCCCAAAATCCGTCTGTCTGCCAGCCGTTGAAGGGGCCGTGCTTGAGGTAGGAATGGCCGATTGCATAGTATCTTAAGTTGTACATAGACACCTCTTTTTAGCGGAATTTATTGTCAAGGAAATTCATATACGCCGCCCAGTCCTCACGCGAGAGGTAGTGAGTGCCGCTGCGGTAGTGGTAAAGCACCTCTCCCTCGCCAAGGAATGCGCCGGGGGTGGGCATTTCGTCCTCGGTGATGAGGCCCTGTGCGCCGTTTATTTCCCACGCGCGGGATGCGTGCAGGGTGGTGAGAAACTCGGACTTCGGGTCTGCGCCTCTGTCGAGCTCTGCCGAGCCGACAAGCAGGTATCTGGGTGCTATAAGTGCAAGCAAGAAGCTTTGGTCGTAGGGCTTGGAGTCCTCGAGCTCGCCGCCGTATTTTTTGAAATTCTCGCAGTACCAATCCCACGAGCCTGCGCGCAAAAAATCTGCAACGCGCTCGCCTTCGCCGTGCTTTGAGGATGCGGCACCGCCGTAGCCTGAGTCATTGGATATTGCGGCAGCAAATCTCTCGTCCTGTGCGGCGCACCAAAGTGCGGTCTTGCCGAGTCGGGAGTGGCCGATAACGGCTACCCTTTCGGTATCGAGGTCACGTCTTTCGGCGATCAGGTAGTCAAGGATGCGGCTTGCGCGCCACGCCCACATACCGATCTTGCCCCATTCGGTGGCTGTGCGCTCATTGGTTGTGGCAAAGTGGGCGGCGATGCCGTCTGTGTAGTCGCCGTGGAGGTTGTCGTTGACCATTTTGGTGTAATCCACAACGACAAGAGCGTATCTGCGCTCCACGATCTCCTCGACGGGAATGTATCTGTGGGGGGCTTCGCCAAAGGCGATATGTAGCATTACGGGCGGCATTTCGGTTGCCGTCGGAGTGAATATCTGAATAGGAATGACGCCCTCGCCGCGTGCGGTCTTATATACGACGTCGATAAGCTCCTCGGTGCATTTGCCTGCGCAAGTGTATCTGCCGAAGCCGCGGCTTACGCCTGCCACCGACACCTCGACGCTCGGGGTGTAGCCGTAGGAGTGCTCCATAAGCAGCTCGAGCATTTCGCGGCGGCGCTCCTGCCAATTTGCGGCGGTCGCCTCGCTGCCGTCGTTCATTTTGTCGACGGGGAGGTAGTCCTTTTTCTTCAAAATTTCATTTAATACGCTCTTTTCCATCATTCCCTCGCGCGTGCTAATATCTTACTCAGCCAATTATAGCACAACGATTCGTGATTTTCAATATATTAAAGAGCCTAAAGATACAAATATTACTGCGCTTGTAACAGGCCGAAAAAATATTTTTATTTTTTGAAAGTTTTTTTAAAAAAGTAGTTGACAAGCGAGAAAATCTGTGCTATAATAATTCTCGCTTGCGGCAAGCGCCGTTAGTATTCCTCGATAGCTCAGTCGGTAGAGCGCATGACTGTTAATCATGATGTCACTGGTTCGAGCCCAGTTCGGGGAGCCAAAAAGAAGAGCACCACCTTTACGGTGGTGTTCTTTTTTTTGCTTTCCGGGCGAGAGTCTGTGACATCATGATTAACGGGCTCTGCCGACTGGGCGTAGCGAGGTCGTAGCAAGCATAAAACAGTTGATAACTGTTTTTGCGCAGCGAAACCGCCGGGAGCAAGGAGCAGGCAGAGCCGAGTGTACCGAGGCGATAGGCTGCGACTATGCGACGGTGGAGAGATGTGCGCATGACAACTGAATTAAGCCAAGTTCGGGGAGCCAAAAAAGAAAAAGTCTTTCGACTTGGTCTTTTTTTATCCATTGCGAAAGCAATGGTATATCATCACGCTTTAGCGTGTATCTCATCCGCTTTGACGAGCATATCTCGCCAAAGCGAGTATATCATCAGCCGTAGGCTGTATTTAACTTTCGCAATGATGATATACAAAGCGTTCCGCTTTGATGATATGCAATTCCTTGCGGAATTGACGATATACACGCCTTTGGCGTGATTTTATGGCGAGTTTCGTCGATGCCCTTGATTTTCAAGGGCTTTTCGTGTTTTTAGGGGTAAAAAACACACCCCTTTCACCATTGCACCTTTTCTTGCACCTTTTGGACCTGAACGTGTGACTTTTGTTGTTGAATTATTTCAAGTTTTATGCTATAATATATTTGAAAGGAGGGAGATGCAATGAAAAGTTTTAATAACATACACTTCAAGGGGAATTTTCGAGACTATCAGCAACGCGTACTTGATAACGCAGATAAGTATCTCAAAGACGGTAAAATTAATATTGTTGCGGCACCGGGTAGCGGAAAAACCGTCCTTGGTCTTGAATTGATTCGCCGCTTAGCTTCACCTTGTATCATTTTATCCCCCACAACAGCAATTCGCCAGCAGTGGGGAGAAAGATTTAAGGATCTGTTCCTTGATGATGAGGAAGATTTCTCCTTACTCTTTTCAAATGACCTGCATCACATCAAACTTGTAAATTCGATAACATATCAAGCTCTATATACTGCGGTAGATAAGATATCTGCAACCGAAGATGAAGATATTGACTGTTCTGATGTTGATATTTTTGCTACTATGAGAGAATATGGAATAAAAACCGTATGTCTTGATGAGGCTCATCATCTCAAAAACGAGTGGCAGAAAGCACTTGAAAAATTCATTTCCGCGCTCGATAAGGATGTAATGATCATTTCTCTTACGGCTACCCCTCCGTATGATTCGGAGGGTTCGGAATGGAGCAGATATATGAATATCTGCGGAGAGATTGATGAAGAGATTTTCGTTCCCGAGCTTGTCGGTCAAAATACCTTGTGTCCGCATCAGGATTACATATATTTCAATTATCCGACAGAATCGGAAATTGAAAGTTTCCGCACGCATAAGGAACGCGCTTTGCTTGCTGTTGAAGAACTTGGAAAGCTTGATCTGTTTTCAGGGGTATGCCAATCCTTAAATGCCGAGCAAGATTATGAGGTGCTGTTTACTGATGCTAAGCAGTACATAGCTCTTGTTACTTTGCTAAAATATTATGGCTTTGAAATCAATAAAAAACTGATCCGTGAGCTAACTGCAAAAAGAGGACTTCCGTTCTTCAAAATGCAGTATGCCGAAACTGCAATACAGTTCCTTCTTAAAGGAGAGTTAATTACTGAAGAACAGAAAGCGGAGATCGTTGCTGTCATAAAGAATCATTCTGTTTATGAAAAGAAGAAGGTTACGCT
>JAZRAF010000162.1:0-23163 GCA_045634425.1 Eubacteriales bacterium
CCGGGAACCCAGTCGCCGATGGTGGTCGAGCCGGAGGGGATCGAGCTTACGGGAAGCTTTGAGCCGGTGAGAATGGTAGCATCCTTGCTGGGAACGATGCGGAAGATCTGAGCAAGATAGTTTTTGTTTACAGAGGGATCGTCAACGTCTCTGTCATCGAAAATGAAGGAGCAGAGGTTCCAATACGTGTCTGTTTTAACGGTAATGCTGTCGGTGCCGTTTGCTGTACCGATATAGTAGGTCTTGCCCTCGGTGCCGTTTACGGTGTGGCCGTACTTGTTAGCCTCGTCGTGGCACTTCTTGATAGCCTTGAAACCGTCGACAACGCCGTTACCGATCGCGCCGAAATCGTCGTAATAGATGTTGCGTACGTCCTTGGTAAGGGTGTAGCTTGATGCGATCTTTACCTTAGAGCTGTTAAGCTTGGAGTCGATGAAGGAGTACATCATCTCCTCAAACTTATTCTCAAACTCGCACTCGATATAAAGGTCGCCGCCCTTTACGTAAAGGGTGAAGCCGTTTTCCGTGGTGCGCTCCTTGTCACCCTTGGTGAACTCAACGTAGATCACCTTCTGATCGTCGGTAACCTCGGAGATCGGTGCGTAGGGAAGCCAGAAGCCTGCCTGCTTATATACGGTGTCACGGAGCAGGGTTGCAGAGGATTTTGCGATCTTGGAGTTGTCGGTGTACGTGATAACGTAGCTTCTGATGTCGTTGTCGCTGATGGTAAACTCGGTGATGTCGTAATCGGTGGGGATGGACTCGTATTTAGTTCCCGCAGGAATTACAAGCTCGTCGATAACGTCAGCGTAGCTTTCAAGGTCAAAAAGGGTTTCCTCAAGATACTTGATAGCATTCTTGTATCCGTCCTCACCGCCCGCAAGCACAAAAAGCTTGTTGCCGATAAGCTCAACGGAGAAGCCCTTGTAGCCAAGGTAGTGCTCATCCTTTATGAACTGCTCGCCGCGGTTGGTCGCCGCACCGAAGATGATCTCAACGGCGTCGTCAAAGCCGGGGATATCGTAGTTGACCTTAAGGCCCTCGTCGTCAAGGTAGTACTTGTTAAGCTTTTTTACAAGGTCGTTTACGTAACCTACGGATCTGTCGGAGAGTGCGTCTGCCGCAACTACTGCAAATCCGGTCTTGGAGTCGGTAACGAGCACAAGGTCAGAGCCCTGCTCACCGCCCTGCTCGCCACCCTCGGTCTCGACGGTAGCGTCGCAGTTATCACACTTGCCGTTTGCATCTGCATCGACGTGCTCGGTGCAGGGGGGCTCCCCGCCACACGCCAAAAGCGCGAGGCAGAGGGTGAGTGCCAAAAGAATTATAAATATTTTTTTCATATATCCACCTTGTTGCGCGACAAGCCTTAACGACCTGTCGCGCAGTTAAAATATTTAGTTGGCTAACTCCGTGCCGCTTTCAATGATAAGCTTGCCGTCAACAGTAACGTCAAGATCCTTGAACTGAGGTGTGAAGGGCCATACCACCTTAAGCGGCTTCTTTGGGTCTTCGTTAATGACGGTCACTGTCTTAGTACCAACGTAGGGGTTTGCATTTACCGTCTTAACAGGCTCTTCCTTGAAGCCCCAGCACCATACGGAGCCGCCGTTTCTACTCTTGACGACGTTGTTACATCTGCCGTCGCCGTCGGTGTCGTTGAAGTATCTTACAACGTATTTGGAGCTATAAAATTCGCTCTCAGGACGTGTTTCGCAGGTGCACTTCACCCAGTCGTTGGGGTTCTTCGTCATAACTGCGTTTGGATCGGAGATATCTACGTTCGTATAGCTGTAGATCGAGGGTGAGAAGAGATAGAGCGCCTTTTCGTTAGTTTCAACGATCTGCTCGTTTCTTACTCCATTGGTGACCGTTACGGTAAAGCCGAGCATCTTAAGATTATCTAAGGTGATGTTTTTGGGAAGGTAGGTGGTATATCCAAAGGAGTGGTTGGTATACGCCGAGCTGAACAGGGAGATGGTCTTGTTTTTTCTTGTTTCGTACTTGACCTCAACGTTTTTGAATACAGCATCGCCCTTCCACCATGAGCCGTAGTCCGAACGGAGGTTGATCACGGTAGATCCGCCGTCTGCGTAAACGGTGCAGTTCTCAATAGTGATAAGACCGTCGCCGATAAAGTTGATGTGCTCGATGGTGGTGTTCTTTATAGTTCCGTTATAAACGCCGCAGTGTGCGTCGAAGGAGCAAAGGAAGTTTCCGTCGAAGGTAAGGTTCTTACAGTAGTTCGTACCCATAACGCCCTTGTAGGAAACACCGCCGTCCGCATCAAAGAATACGTCCTGCTTAATGTTCTTCCAAAGCACGTTGTTGGAATGGCCGGCGCCAAGCTCATAAGAGCCCATGTTGTTAGAGGGGTCGGTCGCGAGATAATAGCTCTTGAGACGGTGGATGAGCATGTTCTGTATGGTTACGTTGGTTGCGTATGAAACGCTGGTAAATCCGGAATAGGGTGCACCGGTTTCTTCCTCGCCCTCAACTATGTGGTCGATATTCTGGAGGGTAACGAAGGAACGGGTGATCTTAAGGTTTCTCTGATAATAGGTGTAAAGAGAGGGAGCGCTGTTGAATTTGGTTATTATGGTAGCTCTCTGGTCGCCGTCGCCGCCGGTCACGGTGATGGGCTTGGTATCAACGGGGAAGATCTCCATTCTGGTGATCTGCTCGTAGTCCCACTGAAGAGGAGTGGATGCATCGATAGTACCGTCAGCGTGAACGTAAATGATCTCCTGCTGAGAGGAGCCGTTGTTGTTGTTAGAGCCGTAGCGGATGTAATGCCTTTCAAGGCTGCTCTCGATGTAGAGGATGCACTCAATGCCGGGCTGCCAGTCGCCGAGGTTTGTCGCACCCTTGATGAGGGTGGTTACGGGAAGGGAAGAGCCCGAGTATGCATAAGAGGACTTAGAGGGCGCCATGTGGAAGATATAGGAGTTGTAGCAGGGGGAGTAAGGCTTTACTACCGTGTCATCAAAGATGAAGGTGCAGCCGTGCCAGTTGGTGTCGGTCTGTACGATTATAGAGGTCGCGGGATCCTTGTCGCTAAGGTAGTTGCCGATGTAATAGGTCTTGGTCGGGCCGTCAGCGTTTGCGGTGTGGCCCCACAGGTTTGCATAGTCGTGACACGCCTTGATAGCGAAGAAGTCGTCAGTCACGCCGTCACCGATCGCGCCGTACTGAGAGTAATAGATGTTACGTACGTCGATGCTTGTATTGGTGGATGCCTTGATGTTGAGGGTAGACTTCTTCGAATCAACGCCATCCTTGACGAGGAAGCTGTAGGTAACATCCTCGATCTTGTTTTTAAACTCGCACTCGATGTGAAGGTCGTTACCTTCTACGTAGATCTTAGAGCCGGCGGGAGTGCTTCTTGCACCGTCAAGCTCGAGTGTTTCGATCCAGATGGCCTTCTGTCCGTCGGTAAGCTTGTTGGCAACAACGGTAGGCATATAAACGCCGGTCTTCTTGAATATCTGCATACGCACGCCGTTTATTGCCTTGATAGCGCTGCTGTCGCCGGCATTGATAGCAAATACGTACTCGGAAAGCTTGTTGCCTGCAATAGTTACGTTGATGTCAAACTCGGTCTGAATCTCTGTTTTTGCCTGATCGGCAGTCATAGTTACGTTATCAATTGAGGCGGTAGAGTCATTGATGCCGAATATAGCTTCCTCGAGATACTCAAGTGCATCCTTATATGCGCCGTTGGAGCCTGCAAGCACGTGGATATTGTTATCTACGATCTGTATTGACCATCCCTCGTAGCCATAAGCGTAGGGGGAGGCTTTATCGGCGGTGTACTTATCGCCTCTGGTGGCAACGTTACCGATAATGATCTCTATATCGGTAGTTGGCTTGTGCTCAAATACTGCAACAACGTTACCGTCTGAGATGCAATCGTTAAGGGTCTTAACAAAGTTGGAGAGGGGTCTGCCGATTTCAATGGAGGTATCCTCGGTGGATACGATCTGAAAGTTTGCCGAGCCGTTCTTTACAAGCTCGATGATGCCTGCGGTAGTGCTTCCGCCATCGCCATCGCCGTCGCCCTCGGGCTCGATGGTGGCATCGCAATTATCGCACCTGCCATTTGCATCTGCATCAACGTGCTCGGTGCATGCGGTGTCTGTTCCGCACGCCACAAGCGCAAGGCAGAGCGTGAGCGCAAGAACAAATATAAGTATTTTCTTCATAAAGCAAGTTCCTTTTTTAATGTGCAGCGAACCAAAGCGGTCCGCTGCACGGTTTTGTTTAGTCTTCGGCTTTTTCTGTGCCGTCCTCGATGACAAGCACGCCGTCAATGGTTACGTCCATATCCTTGAACTGAGGAGTAAGAGGCCAAACAACCTTGAGGGGCTTGGTGGTATCCTTATTTACTACGGTTACTGTCTTTGTGCCGATGTAGGGGTTGGCGTTTACTGTGGTGTCAGGCTGTTCCTCGAAGCCCCAGCACCATACCGACTGGTTGCTCTGACCCTTTACGGAGTTGTTACATCTTCCGTCGCCGTCAGAGTCGTAGAAATACTTTCTGATAGTTCCCTTGAAATCGCTGTCCTGTCGCGTTGCGCAGGTGCACTTGCGCCAATCGTTAACATTAGACGTCATATCTGCATCCGGGTCGGAAAGGTCAACGCTTGTGTAGTTATAGATGGAGGATGTGAAGAGATATATTTGTCTTTCGTTGGTCTGAATGATCTTTTCTTCTCTTACACCGTTCTCCACCTTTACGTCAAAGCCGAGCATATTAACGTTCTCGAGATAGATATCCTGTGGGAGATAGCAGGTGTAGCCGAAGTAGTGGTTAGTCCAAGCGGAGCTTACGATGGAGTATTTCCAGTTGTAATATTCCGCCTTGGAGACCTGATACTTGAGATCGACATTCTTCATGTAAAGGTTGCCGCGCCAGGTTGCGCCGTAGTCGGAACGAAGCTGAACGGCAGTTTTTGAGCCGTCGAGGTAGAGGGTAGTGTTCTCAATGGTGATAAGGCCGTCGCCGATGAAGTTAAGGTGCTCAACGGTGGAGTTAAGGATCGTGCCGTTGTAAACGCCGCAGTGTGCGTCGAATGAGCAGATGAAGTTGCCGTCAAAGCCAAGGTTCTTACAGTAGTTGGTACCCATAAGACCCTCATAGGAAACACCGCCGTCTGCATCAAAGAAAACGTCCTGAATAACGTTCTTGTACCAAACGTTGTTAGCGCAGGTTGCGTTCATCTCGTAGGTGCCCATACCGTTCTGCTTGTTGTCCTCGAGGTGGTATCCCTCGAGGTTGTGGATAAGCATATTCTGAATGGTTACGTTGTGCGCGTAGGTAACGTATGTAAATCCGGTGTAGGGTGCGCCCCTGCCGCCCTGCTCCTCGGGGATCTCGTTTTCAACGATGTGGTCGATGTTCTGAAGGGTAACGTTGGATCTGGTGATGTGGAAGTTTCTCATATAGTAGTTGTAAAGAGAGCGCGCACCGTTGAAGATGGTCTTTACAGTTACTCTTTCATCACCGTCACCACCGGTTATGGTAATGGGAGTGGTATCGATGGGGTATACTGCGAGGTAGGTAACTTTCTCATAGTCCCACTGAAGGGGGGTGTTGGGGTCGAGAGTGCCGTCGGCGTAAACGTGAAGGATCTCGTGCTGTGCCGAGCCGTTGTTCTCGTTAAGGCCGTAACGGATGTAGTGACGCTCGTCGGAGTTCTCGATGTATACAAGACACTCGATGCCGGGTGCCCAACCGCCAAGGTCAAGCGAGCCCTTTGCAAGGAAGGTGTTGGGACGCTGAGCCGCGGGAACGGAGTAAGCATCCTTGGAGGGAACGATAGCGAAGATGGGGGACTTATAGCAGCCCGATCCAACCTCGACCACGGAGTCGTCCCAGATGAAGGTACAGCCGTGCCAGTTGGTGTCGGTCTGGATCTCGATGGAAAGCATGCTGGTGCTCTTGCCAAGGTAGTTACCGATGTAGTAGGTCTTGGTAGGTCCGTCAGCGTTTGCGGTGTGGCCCCACTCGTTTGCATAGTCGTGGCAGGCCTTGATTGCGTAGAAGTCGTCGGTAACGCTGTCACCCTTTGCGCCGAAGTCCTTGTAATAGATGTTACGTACGTCAACCTTCTCGTCAAGGTTTGCCTTGATGGTAACGCTTGACTTCTTGGACTCTGCAACGGAGGTGATAAGGTAGTTGTACGCTACCTCCTGAAGCTTGTTGGGGAACTCGGTTTCAATGTGAAGGTTGCCGTCCTCAACGTAGATTCTTGCACCCTCCTTGGTGGTCTTTTCTCCGCCAAGCTCAACGGTTTCGATGTATACTGCCTTCTGACCTGCTGCAAGATCGCTGATCTTAACGGTCTTAAGGTAAGCACCGGTTCTCTTGAAGAGCTGGTTGCGGATAGAGTTGATAGCGTCGGTTGCGTAGGTGTCGTCTGCATTTACTGCAAAAACGTACTCCTTAAGGGGAGCTTCGCCAACCGTTACGGTAACGTCAAACTTGGTCTGCTCCTCGGTCTTTACCTGATCCTTGGTCATAGTGACGTTGTTTACGGAAATGGTAGCGTCGTTGATACCGAAGATGGTTTCCTCAACGTATGCAAGCGCATCCTTGTAGGCGCCGGCAGATCCGCCGAGAACGACGATCTTGTTGCCGATGATCTGTACGGACCAGCCCTCATAGCCGTAAGCATAGGGGTTAACGCTTGCGATCGCATCGCCTCTGGTAGAAACGGCGCCGATGATGATCTCAACAGTCTTTTCCTCAGTGGTATCAGAGCCTGCGGTAACGTTGCCGGACTTGATACAGTCGTTAAGAGTCTTTACAAAGTTGGTAAGGGGCTTACCAACGGTGTCTGCGGTTTCGCTGGTGTAGATAACCTGGAAGGTTGCGGAATCGCCCTTTACAAGCTCGAGCGAGTCGGCGTTCTGAGTGCCGCCGCCAACTTCGTCGCCGCCCGCGGGCTCGACGGTTGCGTCACAGTTGTCGCACTTGCCGTTAGCGTCTGCATCAACGTGCTCGGTGCAAGGGGTTTCGCCGCACGCGATAAGTGCGAAGCAGAGTGTAAGTGCAAGGATAAATACGAGTATCTTTTTCATCGTTTGTTCTCCTGTGTTTGTTTTTGTCGGTACGGCGGAGGCCGCCGTACCGTTAATTTAATTTTTTATTCTGCAAGCTCTTTGCCGTCTTCAATGATAAGCTTACCGTCAACGGTAACGTCGAGGTCGTGAAACTGAGGTGTAAGCGGCCAAATGATCAGCACCGGGTTCTTGGTATTGCCGTTTATAACGGTTATCTCCTTGGTTCCAATGTAAGGGTTGATGTTTACGCTGTTGTCGGGCTCGTTTTCCCAACCGTTACACCACATAGAGCCGCCGTTGGGTGATTTGACGGTGTTGTTACACTGTCCGTTGCCGTCGGTATCATTGAACTTGGAGCAGCTACACTGCTTCCAGTCGTTGGGGTTGGACGTGATGGTCGCGTTGGGATCTGAAATATCAACGTCTTTATAGTTGTAAAGACTGGGGGTGTAGAGGTAGATCGATCTGGTGTTTGTTTCTACTATTGTTTCTGTTCTTATTTTGGTATTCGGATCGACGGTTGCCTGGAATCCAAGAACGTTAACGTTCTCCATATATATGTTCTGCGGCAGGTAACAGACGTTGCCGAAGTCGTGGTTGTTCCATATTGCATTGATGAGGTATATATTCTTGGACAAGGTCGTTTTATTGGGATCGTACTTGAGGGTAAAGTTCTTCATATAGATATCACCTCTCCACCAGGATCCGTAGTCGGAACGGAGGTTGATGGCGTACTTCTTGGGGTCAACGTAGATGGTTACGTCCTCAAGGGTGATATCGCCGTCGCCGATGAAGTTGATGTGCTCGAAGATGGAGTTCTTAAGAGTTACGTTGTAGATACCCTGGTGAGCGTCGAAGGAGTGAAGGTGGCAGTCAACAAGACTCATATTCTTGCAGTAGCCGGTACCCATAAGACCCTGGCCGGAAACGCTTCCGTCAGCGTTGTAGAACTCGTTCTGGGTCATATTCTTCCAGATAAGGTTGTTGGAGTAGGAGGATCCCATCTCGTAAGAGCCCATCGAGTTGTTCTGGTCGGTCTCAAGGTGGTAGCCCTTAAGCTTGTGGATCATTACGTTCTGAACAAGAACGTTGTTACAGTTGTTAGCACGGATGAATCCCTTGTAGGGAGCACCGGTGCCGCCCTCCTTCTCGGGAATCTCACCCTCAACGATGTGGTCGATGTTCTGAAGGATAACGTTGGAGCGCTCAATGAGAATGTTTCTCCAGAAGTAGTTGTACAGGGAGCGCGCGTTGTTGAACTTGGTCTTTACGGTCGCTCTCTGATCGCCGTCGCCACCGGTGATGGTGATGGGGGTGTCGCTTATATCGTAAACGGTAAGCGAGGTGACCTGCTCATAGTCCCAGTGAAGGGGAGTGGAGGGGTCGATGGTACCGTCAGCGTGTACGATGATTATCTCCTGCTGTGCCTGACCGTTGTCGGCGTTGTTACCGTAACGGATAAAGTGGCGAACGTTGCTGTTCTCGATAAGGATCATGCATTCCTTGCCGGGCTGCCAGCCTACGTTGGTCGCGTCCTTCATAAGCGAGGTGATGGGGGACTTGCTCTTGCTGTAGGTTACCGCCTTAACGTCGGAAACAACGTTGAAGATGGGGGAGTTGTAGCAGGCGGACTTTGCGGGAACGACCATATCGTCAAATATAAAGGTACAGCCGTGCCAGTTGGTGTTGGTCTTGATGATCGCAGAAACGATCGTGCTGCTGCTCTTGCCCTCAAGGTAGTTGCCTATGTAATAGGTCTTGTCGGGGCCGTCGGCGTGGACGTTGTGACCCCACTTGTTAGCATAGTCGTGGCACTCCTTGATAGCAAAGAAGTCGTCGGTCACGCCGTCGCCCTTTGCGCCGAACTCGGAGTAGTAGATGTCACGTACGTTCTTGACCTTGGTGTAATTTGCGCTGAAGGAAACGCTCGACTTTTTAGTCTCGCCGATCTCGCTTGCAAGGAAGTCGTATGCGAACGCCTCAAGCTTTTCGGGGAACTCGGATTCTATTCTGAGGTTGCCGCCCTCAACGTATATTCTTGCGCCCTCGGCGGTGGTTCTGTCGCCGTTAAGCTCAACAGTCTCGATCCAGATGGCCTTCTGGCCCTCGGTAAGCTTGTTGGAGGTTACGGTCTTGAGGTAAACGCCGGTCTTTCTGAAGATCTGGTTGCGCACACTGTTTATCGCGGCGATGGCGGGGGCGTCACCTGTGTTGATAGCGAAAACGTACTCGGAAAGGGGGTTGCCGTCGATGGTTACGGTAACGTCAAACTCGGTCTGCTTCTCAGACGCTGCCTGCTCGGAGGTCATGGTGACGTTGTCGATCGCGAAGGTGGTGTCGGTAATACCGAAGATGTTCTCCTCGAGGTATGCAAGCGCATCCTTGTATGCGCCGTTAGAGCCCGCAAGCACGAGAACGTTGCCGTCAACTACGCTGATAGACCAGCCGTTGTAGCCGTATGCGTAGGGGTCTGCAACCGTGTCGGTGAACTTATCGCCTCTGGTAGCAACGGGGCCGATGATGATCTCGGGGCCTGCCGCTGTGGTCTGCTCGAGGATCGCTGTAACGTTGCCTGCTTCGATGCAGTCGTTAAGCGTCTTTACGAAGTTGGTGAGAGTCTTACCGAGATCGGTAGACATCTGCTCGGTGGAAACGATGCGGAAGGTTGCCGCGCCGCCCTTAACGAGCTCTACGGATCCGGGTGCGGTAGTGCCTCCGCCGTTTCCTTCGTCGCCGCCCTCGGGCTCGACGGTTGCGTCACAGTTATCGCACTTGCCGTTTGCGTCACTGTCCACGTGGCTTGTGCAGGGGCTCTCGCCGCAAGCAACAAGGGACAGTCCAATGGTCATAACAAGCATTATTGCAAGAATGACGAGTCTGGTTCTTTTTTTCATAGTCATTGTTCCTTTTTGTATATTTATTTTATTATAATCGTTATAACTACATTAAATTTTACTTTTATACGCGTATTAAGTCAAGAACAAAACTGTGAATATGTATCGCTTTTGGTCAAAATCTCCCTTATGCACAATTCTTTTATTTTTATTTTGTGCAAGATTTTAGTATAAAAAAAGCCTCCCGTGCCGAAACAGCACGGGAGGCGCGAGAAATTTAATTGTCAATCTTCTTTAGAGGAGGGGGCGGGGCCGTATTCAACGACGGTGTTCTTAAACTGAGGCGTTTGGGGGATCCTGATATCTACGTTGACGTTCTCAATGTAGATATACTCGGTTGCGATGAGACGGTTGAGGTTTGTGCGTCCGCCATCGTCAAGGAACTTCGAGATATCGTCGTGGAAGCCGTCAAGTCTTGCGTTGTAAAGGTAGATGTAGTTCTGGCCGAGCGGTACCTCAGTCTCGATGATCTCGCTGGGAGATACGTACTCGTAGGTGTATCTCTTAAGCTGAAGGTTCTTGATGTGTACGTTTACGGGCAGGTAGTTGGTAGAGCCCTTGCCGTCTACGTACTGACCGTTAACAAGCTCCTTGTCAAAGTCGAATTCGTAGAAGTTCTTGGTGTGGATAATGCAAAGCTCGTTGGCGGAGTTACCCTCCTTGTAATCTCTGCAGTACTTCATAACTACGTTCTCAATAATGACGTCGCCGCGCCAGGTAGCGCCGTAGTCGTCACGGAAGTTGAATACCGCAAGGCCGCCGTCAACATATACGGTAGAGTCGTAGATCGCTGCCGTGCCACCCATACCGAAGATGTTGATGTGCTCGAAGGTGGAGTTTCTGATAGTGAGGTTGCCAAGGCCCTTATGCGCGTCAAATGATGTGAGGGTACAACCGTCAAAGAAGAAGTTACGGCAATAGTTGGTTCCCATACAGCCGCGGTATTCTACCGCGCCGGGGGTGGAGGGGGTGGGATTGATAGCTCCGCTTGAGTAGTCCCACTTTCCGCCGTCGCAGAAGAAGTTGGAAACGCGGACGTTCTTGTAGGTTATGTCGTTTGCGGCAGTTCCACCTATTTCATAGGTGCCCGAGATAACTCCGTTCTCGTACTTTCTGTCGTGCTGCTGGAGTATGATGTTTTCAAATACGGTATGGTTGGAACGGTTAACGGTAAGGAAGCCTCCGTAAGGAGTACGGAACTCCCAATCGTCGGTCATAGTGTGCTCAAAGTTCTTGACGGTAACGTTGGAGCGTGCGACGTAGAGGTTTCTTGAGGTCGAGTTGTATGCGTTGTTCTCGGGTCTGGTGGTGATCTGGTGATAGTTGGACATTGAAACGACGTTGCCTTTATCGTCGTAAAGCGCACCGTCAAAGACGATCGCCTTATCGTCTGCGGCATACGCATACGCCCAGGAGACCTTAGTGTAGTCCCAGGTAAGAGGAGTGGAGGGGTCAATGGTACCGTCTGCGTGAACGAGAATAGCCTCGTACTGGTCGTCACCGCCGTCGGCGTTTGCACCCTTACGGATGTATACCTTGCGCTCGTTGGAGCCGAATACTACGAGTGCGTCGTAATCGAGGGGCCAGTTTTCAAACTTGGTGGTGTTGTCGGCCTCCTTAAATCCGCCCATAATGGGAAGATACTGCTGCATTGCCTTGGTGATATCAACGTCAGCCTTGTCGTTGTCAAAGTAGAAGATCGGTGCGCCTCTGGTAAGACACTCAGAGCATTCTCCGTTTACGTCATTGTTACACTGCGCAGGTCTTGTGTGGTGGACCTCGATCTCGTGGTCATCTACGATGAAGTTAGCGCCGTGCATATACGTGTCGGTCTTTACGATAATGGATTCGCCGTTGGTATACTTGCCGATGTAATAGGTCTTGCCCTCGTTTGCATTAACGGTGTGTCCCCACTTGTTTGCATAGTCGTGGCAGGCCTTGATAGCAAGGAAGTCGTCGGTCTCGCCGTCGCCCTTTGCGCCAAAGTCGGAGTAATAGACGTTACGAAGGTCCTTGTTTTCGATAGTGCCCTTGGAGATGGTCACGCTCGACTTTTTGTTGTTGATAATGGTAGAGTTGAGATAATCGGTAACTGCCTTGGTGAACGACTCGGGGAACTCGGACTCAAAGTGGATGTTCTTGTTGTCGTCAACGTAAGCGGCATAGCCCTTTTCGCTGGTTCTGTCGCCGTTAAGCTCAAGAGTTTCAATGAAGAATGCAAGCTGGCCCTCCTTGAGATCGGGGATAAGCACGGTCTCGAGGTAAGCGCCGGTCTTCTTGTAGATCGCAAGGCGGGTCGCCTCGATCACGCTCTTTGCATAGGAATCCTTTGCGTTGATCGCAAATACGTAATCTCTGAGGTTCTCGCCCGCAACGGTAACGGTAAGGTCAAACTTGGTCTGAGGAGCTTCAACGCCCGACTCAGCGGTTGCTACGATATTGTCAATAGAGAAGGTGGAGTCGTCGATGCCGAAAAGGTTTTCCTCGACGTAGTCGAGAGCATCCTTGTACGCACCGGTAGAGCCTGCAATAATGATGATCTTTGTGCCGATAACGCGCACTGCGTAGCCATCATATCCGAGTGCGTAGGGGTCAAGGTCGTATTCTGCGCCTCTGTTGGTAACGGGGCCGACGATGATCTCAACGTCCTGTGTGCCTACGGTGTCAAGCTTGAGCTCAACGTTTTCCTCAGCGATACACTGGTTGAGGGTCTTTACAAAGTTGGTAAGAGTCTTGCCGAGTGCGGTCTGCACGTCGTTGGATGCAACTACCGTGAAATTAGCCGCGCCGCCGGATACGAGGTCGATGTCGCCGGCGGTAGTGCCGCCGTTTCCTTCGTCGCCGCCTTCGGGCTCGACGGTAGCGTCACAGTTGTCGCATTTTCCGTTAGCGTCTGCATCTATATGCTCGGTGCAGGGGTCCTCACCGCCGCCGCACGCAACGAGCGAAAGGCCGAGGGTAAGCACAAGCGCGAGTGCAAGAAGCACGCCAAGAGCTTTTGTGAATTTCATATTGATCTTTCCTTTCGAAAATATTTTCGTGCTTATATTTTACTATCTAATGCGCGACAAATCAAGATGCCGTAACACAAATCTCTTTTTTGTACAATCTCAAAGTCCGCGTTTTGTGTGTTTTTACCACTGATATGACGTGCGCGTGTCATTTGGCGGCGAGTTTTTTTGACAAATGTGTTGCAAATGCCGCAAATTGATGTTATAATAGATTGAATATAAACCAGCGGAGGAGCACTTTAATGGGCGACAACAAGACGCATTTGAAATTTTTACACTGTGGAGATATACATCTTGATATACCCTTCGTCGGTCTGACCGCCGACAAGAGCGAGGAGCGCAGACGTGTGCTTCGCTCATCCTTTATGAGACTGATGCAGTACGTTCGCGATATGAACGTAAACGTGGTGCTTATAAGCGGTGACCTTTTCAACACCGATTACGCAACCAACATCACCGCAGAGGTCCTTATCAGAGAGTTTAAAAACTGTCAGGACACTCACTTCATCATCGCACCCGGTAAGCACGACCACTACAACGGCAACCCCATATACGAATCCGGCCGTCTTCCCGGCAACTGCCACGTATTCTCGTCCGACAAGCTCTCAAGATTCGACTTTGAGGAGCATAACGTAACCGTTTACGGCTGGGCGTTTATGGATAGCGAGCTTCGCGAGAACCCCCTTCTTGACCGCCAGGTAGACGACTCCTCGAGAGTTAACATCGTGTGTGCATACGCCGACCTTGACGGCGCAGTTGATTCTACCATTTGTCCCATCTCTACCGCTGATATCAAGCGCTTCGGTGCAGACTATTACGCACTCGGCTCTCGCCACGAGGCCTCCAAGTTCTCAAGTGCGGGCGGCTCCAAGTACGCATACTGCGGCTCTCTTGAAAGCATCGGCTTTGACGAGCCCGGCATCGGCGGTGCAACTCTTCTTTCCGTCGCTTACAGCGAGGGTGAGCTCTCGATAGAGCATAAGAAGGTTTCCTTCGGTCACGTAAGATTTGAAACCGAGGAGCTTGACATTACGGGCGTTGATTCCAACAACGAGGTCATAAGCCGTATCAGCAAGATGATCAGCGAAAAGAAGTACGATAACGAAACCGCACTTCGCATCCGCCTTACCGGTTACATCGATCCGAGATACACCGTTCCCGTAAATATGGAGAGCGATGCGTTCGGTCTTTACTTCTTCGATATGGAGGACAGAACCCTTCCTCTTTACGGCACTGAAAAGATGAAGCGCGATATGAGCGTAAAGGGCGAGATCTTCAGAAGCTTTTACCCCTATCTCACCTGCGACGACGAGGACAAGCGCCTGCTTGCAGCTAAGGCGTTCAGAATTGCGCTCGCAGCCCTTGAGGGCAGGGAATTGCCCGGCTAAAACACGCCGACACCCATACCCGTGTAACTTTATTTCAACCGAATAAAAACAAAAAATGCCAGCATTTTGTAAACAAATGTTGGCATTTTTCTTACTTTTTGAAGGATTTTTTGATTTCTGCGATGTCAAGCTGTGAGAGGAGGACGGCTGCAAGAACGATAGCTGCACCAAGGTATTCGCGCGGTGTCATACGCTCGCCAAGCAGGATCGCTGCGCCCACAACGCCAAAAACCGATTCAAGTGACATAATTACCGATGCCGCGGCGGGGTTAGCATCCCTTTGGCCGAGTATTTGCAGGGTGTAGGCAACGCCGCTCGACATAATGCCGAGAAACAGGATTGGCACAATATTTTGCCATACGTTGCCAAAATTTACGGGCATTTCGGTCAAAAGTGCCATAATTGTGTTGACGATTGCGCCCACGAAGAACTGTACACAGGAAAGACGCACGCCGTCACATTTAGGTGAGAAGTGGTCGATTGCAAGTATCTGGATCGGGAATATCAGCGAGCATACGAAAACTATAAGGTCGGGCCCCTCGACGGTGAAGTCGCCGCTGATGCAAAGAAAGTAGAAGCCGACCACCGCAATAACCACGCTTATCCACACGTTTATCGGTGCGTGGCGCTTAAGCGCTATTGCGTATATCGGCACGAGCACGACGTAAAGCGCTGTGATAAAGGAAGCCTTTCCCGCATCCGCGCCGGATGCCATTCCGAGCTGCTGAAAGAAGGTTGCCGCAACGAGCACGGTGCCGCTTATCGCACCGCCGATAAGCTCGATTTTGTTAAAGTCAAGCCCACCGCCTTTCTTTATAAGGGTGCGACCCGTGTGACGTATTTTATCAAGCAAGGGGGTCAAAGGTAGGAGGAAAAAGGCTGCAATTACGCTTCGTGCGGCGCCAAGGGTAAAGGGGGGCACCGTTTCTGCCGATTTTTGTGCAGAGAAGGCAAAGCCCCATATCATCGCCGCTAAAAGAAGCAACAAGGAAGAGATATATTTTTTCATTTTCATTTCCGTTCGGGTGTTGATCTGTCTTTTCTTAGGTATTGTATCACTCCGCACAGGAAATGTCAAGTGTCGCACGCTATACGCATATGCTCGTGTGGGTGCGCTCAAAAATAATAGTTTATTTTACGCGCTCTTGCCTTGACAAAGGGAGAAAAGGGTTGTAAAATAAAGATGAATTTAATTTTTGTGAGGTTTGTCTATGCTTAAAGTGTTAAAGGACAAGACTGCCGTGTACACAGCGATAAAGAATGCGCTGTGGGTCATCGCGGGCTCGACCGTTCTGGCGTTCGGATTTGCCGTGTTTATCTTCCCGTTCGATCTTGTAACGGGCGGCGTTTCCGGCTTCTCGGTCGCAATCGTAAACATCCTGCCGTTTGAGATCGATCTTGATATCCTCGTTGCGATATTCACCTGGTCGCTCTTCTTCATCGGACTTATATTCCTCGGCAAGGCGTTTGCCTTAAAAACGCTCCTGTCGTCTATCGTATACCCGATCGCGCTTTCGGTGTGGATGCGCCTTATCGAGCTTGAGAGCGTTTCCGAAATGCTCGACCTCGCGAAGAATTACGATCCTGCCGATCCCGACTATGCGCTTCCGCTCATCTGTGCCGTTTTCGGCGGTGCTCTTATCGGTGCGGGCTGTGCGCTTACGTTCCGTGGCGGCGGCTCGACGGGCGGACTTGACATAATCGCACTTATTTTGGCGAAGTACATAAAGGGCGTTAAGAGCTCCGTTGCGGTGTTTGCCTGCGATGCGACGGTCGTCGTTATCGGTCTTTTCATCAACAAGGACATCGTAATGTGTCTGCTTGGCGTTGCATCGGCGCTTGTCGGCGCGGTCATCATAGATAAGGTCCTTCTCGGTGAGAGAAAGTCCTTTATCGCACACATCATCTCCGAAAAATACGAACAGATCAACCACGAAATTCTCACAAGCCTTGAGCGTGGCAGCACCATCATCACGGCAAAGGGCGGCTATACGGGCGAGGAAAGACCTATGATAATGGTTTCCTTCACCAAGTCGCAGTACGCCGACTTTATGACTATCATTTCAAAGATAGATAAAAACGCGTTTGTAACCATCCACCTCGCACACGGAATTGAGGGCGAGGGCTGGACGAAAAACGACGCAAGAGCAAAAAAACAAAACAACATAAGAGCGATCGAGGAGGATAACAAATGAGATTCGACGGCTTTACAAGAGAGGATGAACAAAGGTTCTTAGACCTCACCAAGGGTGGCGTTACAGCCATATTCATCTACACTGACAAGGCGGTTTGCTGCGGCAATCGCAAGACCTTCGGCGGCAACCCCGCTGTTGACCGTACCGTGGTGTTCGGCGGCGAGATATACGCACCCGTGTCACTTTTTTCGGACTTTTTAGGCGTTACCGTTACCGAGTGTGACGGCGGCGTAACCCTTGAATTCGGTGGCAAAAAGGTATGTGCGACCTACGAAAAGGGCGGAAAGCTCCTTCCCGTCGTGTCTATCTGTCAGTCACTCGGTATTTACACCAGATCCTTGAGCGAAAACAGCTTCCTTCTTATCGGTAACGAGGATGCGATAGCCAAGATCGCCGCTGACGAGGTGCTTGTAAAGGCAGGTCCTTACGCCCTCTTCGGTGATTACGATGCCTCCGGCTTTACCGACGAGGATTACGAGGCCGTTGCAAAGAGCTTCCACGATAAGCTTGTAGGTACTAAAGAAACCAACGATCTCTCCAACCCCCTCGTTGCCGAGAAGATCAAGGCTATAAACGAAAGATGTGCCGCTGCGCTCGCAGGGCTTGACCGCTCCGGCGACCCCGCTATCCTTTGGGGCACTAAGCTCTTAAAGGACACCGAGGACGGCGCAAGACAGTATTCCTTCGTCCGCTCCCTTACCGTTGCTTACGCAACCTACGGCAGTGATTATTACGGTGACAAGTCGGTGCTTGACGACATCGTATACTGTCTTGAGTGGATGTATCGCCACGCATACGGCGAGGATATGATCGCCGGCCGCGGCTGGCGTGACCCCAACCTCCCCAACTGGTGGTATATGTACATCGGCGCACCCGAGCACCTCACCTCCATCCTTCTTATGCTCTATAAGGAGATCTCTCTTGAGGACAGAAGAAGATACCTCAAGTGCTTCGAGTGGATCGCAAGCTGGATGTGTCTTGGCCCGCACTGGAAAATGACCCGTATCAAGGTTTGCACCGAGTACGGAATCCTTCTTCACAAGCCCTCCTACCTCATTCAGGAGGCTGAGGACTTCGACGCGCTTCTCCGCGTTCCTCGCCCCGATTACATCGATTTTACGCATACGTATCCTCATAATATGTCCTACGGCGGCATTTATATGAGCAGATGTCAGTATATTTCCTCCGTGCTTGCGGGCTCTCCCATTCAGTACAACAGCCCCAACCTTTACAAGCAGTTCAACCGCGTTAAGTATATGTACGAGCCGGCAATGTACTACGGCCAGGGCTTCTTTATGCTCGCAGGCAGATACACAAAGCAGCTCGTCGAGGCAGAGAAGGCGGCTGCCATTTTCGCCTACATTCTTTCGATGATCGGCGTTTACGGCGAGGACGAGGATAACTACATAAAGAGACTTATCAAGAAGCACTCGGCCAACCCGATCTTCAAGAATGCAATTCTTCGCAGCTGCTCCTTCGTTGATCTTGCTACCTATGAGCAGATCCTGGGCGACGACACCATCCCCTCCGATTACGACTACGAGTACGCGTACTCCTGGTACACCGGCGACCGCGCCGCACAGCATAGAAATAACTATGCATTCGGCATCGCTATGGCATCCAAGCGCCATATCAACTACGAGTCTATCCTTCAGGAGAACAGAACGGGCTGGTACACCGGTGACGGTGCGTTCCACCTCTACACCACCTACGACGCTAACCAGTACGACGGCGATAACTTCATCAACAACATCAACATCGCATACCGCTTCCCCGGCACTACCGAGGATATGCAGGAGCGCGCGATAAGAGGTATCGGATTCGGTCCTTGGAAAGCGCCCAATAGCTTTGCAGGCTCGATGCAGATCGACAACAAGTTCGTTGCCGCAGGTATGGAATTTATCTCCGAGTGGTGCGACCACGATGACGGCACCTACGATGAGGTAAAGGGCTACTGCCGTGCCATTCATAAGAACGACCTTCGCGCAAAGAAGGCGTGGTTCTGCTTCGATAACGAGGCGGTCCTTCTCGGTGCAGGCATCACCTCAACTATGAACTCCCCCGTAAACACCATCCCCGCACACAGAAGAATCGTAAACGACGAGACCCTCTCTCAGTCGGTCAAGTGCGGCGGTACTCTCGAGGTGCTTGAAAAGGCCGAGTTCGAGAAGAGATATAAGAATCCCGACTATCTCCTTTGGGAGGGTCACGCAGGATTCGTATTCCTCGAGGACACCGACCTTTACGTTTCGAGATACAACTATACAACAAACAAGGAACAGCCCTATCTTGAGCTTCGCGTTGAGCACGGCGCTAACCCCACCGATGCGACCTACGCCTTTGCTATCCTTCCTTACGCTGACAAGGCACTCCTTGAAAATTACTCAAAGAACCCCGACGTTAAGATCCTTTCCAACACCCCCAAGCTTCAGGCGGTTAAGGAAAATACCCTCGGAATCTCAAGCTTCGTATTCTACGAGGCAGGCGAGTGCGAGGGCGTAAAAGTTGACACGGGTGCCATCGTAATGATCAAAGAGGGCGAAAATACCCTTGAATTCTCTATATCCGATCCTACTCAGGAGCTCTCCGAGCTTTCTGCCGAAATTAAGATGCCCCTCGAGCTTATCTCAGCTGACGATAAGGTCGCAGCTTCCACCGAGGGCGGCGTGACCTCTATCAAGGTCAATTGCCAGGGCTCTATGAGCGCACCCTTCAGAGCAATCTTCAAAAAGGCTTAATTCGTTGCAGGCGGCTGTGCCTCGGGTGGCGGTGCTTCAAGCCCGGGCGGGTTCATAATCCGCTCGTAGCAGGTGTAGTTATCCGCCATCTCGAAGCGCACACCTAGTATCTTGATATACCGCGCGTAGTCGTTGGTATAAGTTGACAGGGGGCGGCCGTAGGCGTTGTCGGTCTGCGCGGCGACGAGGGTATCCTCACCGTCAAACCCGACCACCAAAAGGGTGTGGTAATACCCCTCACCGTTTTTGGCAAGCTGTATCACGTCCCCGATCTCCAATTCGTCGAGCGTTGCCTCACGGCCAAACGGCCCGACACCTGCGTTTTCGGTCATAAAATTGTAGAAGAAATCCACCCCCGTCCAGGAGGGCGAGCGCTCGTTTAGTGAAATGTAATACCACCCGAACGTCGGTGTGTAGTTCATCTCGCACGAGCCCGCGTAGATCGCCTGTGAAACGAAGTTTGTGCAGTTGCCGCCAAAGCCGGCAAAGCTTGAGAAGAGCGGGTTTTGCGAAAATGCAAACTTGCGAGCATAAGCGACTGCGTTTTCGCGTATGTAAGGCTTTTGTACAAGCATAAATGCCCCTTTCTTGTGTGAAATTTCTATCTCTATTTTATACAAAGGCGCAAATTTTGTGATAATTTTGTATTGTAATTGCTTTTTCTTTAGTGTATAATATTTTTATCAAAAATTTAGAATAATTCGGAGGAATCAAAATGGATCCCAACAAAAGACCCGAAACTATGGCTCGCATCACTACCCGCGAGCTTGCTGATGCTTTCATCGCGGAGCAGATCGCTCTCGTGCGTGAGCAGGTAGGCGACAAAAAGGTTCTCCTCGCACTCTCCGGCGGCGTTGACAGCTCCGTCGTTGCCGCACTTCTCGTAAAGGCAATCGGCAAGCAGCTCGTTTGCGTTCACGTTAACCACGGACTTATGCGCAAGGACGAGTCCGAGAACGTTATCAAGATCTTCAAGGATGAGCTTGATGCGAACCTTATCTACGTGGATGCCACTGACAGATTCCTGGGACTTCTTGCGGGCGTGTCCGACCCCGAGAAGAAGAGAAAGATCATCGGCGCTGAGTTCATCAACGTTTTTGCTGACGAGGCAAGAGCTCTTGAGGGCATTTCCTTCCTCGCGCAGGGCACTATCTACCCCGACATCCTTGAAAGCGTAAAGCAGGCAGAGGGCAAGAAGGCGGTTAAGTCCCACCACAACGTTGGCGGTCTTCCCGAGGATCTCAACTTCGAACTCGTCGAGCCCATCAAGCTCCTCTTCAAGGATGAGGTTAGAGTTGTCGGCGAGGCGCTCGGCCTTCCTCACGCTATGGTTTACCGTCAGCCGTTCCCCGGCCCCGGTCTTGGCGTGCGTTGCCTCGGTGCAATCACCCGTGACCGCCTTGAGGCTCTTCGCGAGGCTGATGCAATTCTCCGTGACGAGTTTGACAAGTGCGGCCTTGCTGAGAAGGTATGGCAGTACTTCATCGCCGTTCCCGACATCAAGAGCGTCGGCGTAAAGGACGAAAGCCGCTACGAGGGCTGGCCCGCAATCATCCGCGCGGTGAACACCACCGATGCTATGACCGCCACCATCGAGGAAATTCCTTACCCCGTCCTCCACAAGATCACCGCGCGCATCACCGCCGAGGTTCCCGGCATCAACCGCGTGCTGTTTGATTTAACTCCGAAGCCCACTGGCACGATTGAGTGGGAGTAAGACATCTATCATTTGTAAAATAAAAAAGCAAAACCGTATCTGCACGAGAGTGTCAGATACGGTTTTTTGTATAACGAAAACCACGCGATAGTCGCGTGGTTCAAAAGAGGCTCTGCCGATGAAGAGAAAGCAAATAAAAAGCAGTGGCAGAATATTTTTGTGTCAAAGGCTCCCTTGTGTAAAGGGAGCTGTCAGCAAAGCTGACTGAGGGATTGTCAAATGCTACAGAAATAACAAAAAAGGGGAAGGGGAAGTAAGTAACAATCCCTCCGTCATTTTCTTGCGAAAATGCCACCTCCCTTTACACAAGGGAGGCTTATGGTGAAACCCGTTTACGGGTAGCAAGTAACAATTGTGTGGCTGGCAGGCCAATACACGACGCACTTGTGCGTAGCCGGTAACGTTTAGGGTTTTACCCGAAAATGAAATACCCCCGGTTTGACCGGGGGATTTTTTTATTGTATGTTATTTTTGAGTTTTCTTGTTTTCAAGAATGTCACCCGCGCTTGAAAGGAAGCTTGCCGCAAGGCCGAGTATCGCGCCGATAAGCAGGGTTACGGACGGCTCATCCTGTCCGAGGATAAGCGCAAACACGCCTGTCACAACGGCAGAGAAGGGCATAATTACCGCAACCACGTTTGCGCTCACGTACTTCATTGCCGCGGTGCGCACCGTCCAGCAAATTGCGCTCGACACGATGCCGATGCCCACGATGGCGAGTATGAGCCACGCGTTTGGGGTAAATACGAAGGGGTCGACGGGCTTGCCGCCGATGTTTATAAAGTTGAAGGCAACCGCCATAATAGCCGAAAGTATCGCCTGCACGAAAAGCTGGATCATAACGTAAAGGGATGCTACGTATTTCTTGGCGTAGATGCCGGTTATTGCGATGTTGACACCGTAAAAAAGACCCGCAAGCGCGTTGAGAATATCTGCCGCGCCGAAGTTAAGGCCGACGTTAAACACACCTGCAAGCACCATCGAGGATATAAGGCAGAGCGCGCTTGCCGCCACCGTCAGTATCGAGGGGCGCTTTTTGATCATCACGAACAAAAGCACGGGCACGATAACACAGGAGAGATTCTCGAGGAATGCCTGGTTTGTGGGGGAGGCGTTAAAGTTGTAGGCAAGCGCCTGCACGAGTGCCGCAAGTCCAACGCAGGTGCCGGTCGGAATAGCGATCTTGAAGTAGTCGCGGTTCAGGCTTTTAAGCTGCTTTGCCGACATGATGAGAAGCACGCAAGCGGCGGCAAATGCGGTTATCGCACTGTACACCGATGCCGAGAAGCTGTCGCCGATAAGCGCCTTTTTCGCCGAGGGGATAAGACCCCATATAAGAACGACCGAAATTATGCCCACGTATGCGAGGGCGGTTGATTTGTTTTTCATATTTTTCCTCTTTTTAAGGGGGGCGTTGTAACAAGTTTAGTACATATTTTTCTAATTGTCAAGGATTTATTATAATATTACTTGCAAGCGCGCGCACTTTGTGGTAAAATGGTTTGAAAATACATTACAGGAGGGGCGCTTTGTATAATAAGGTCTACGTTGAAATCACGAATATCTGCAATATGAACTGCTCCTTTTGTCACGGACACAAAAGGGGGGCGCGGCGTATGTCGCGCGATGAATTTGCGCTTGTTCTCGATAAGCTCGAGGGCAAGACGAAGTTCATTTACTACCACCTGATGGGCGAGCCGCTGACGCATCCCGAGCTTCCCGAGTTCATCAAAATGGCAGGGGAGGGCGGCTACAAGTCGATCATCACCACCAACGGCACGCTGCTTGATAGACGGGGCGACGAGCTTCTTTCGGCGGGGCTTCACAAGGTCAATATTTCCTTGCATAGCTTTGAGGACGGCTCTGACGAAGCATATGAAAAATACGTCACAAGTCTTGCAAATTTCGCAAATAACGCTGCACGGGTGGGCACTATCGTGGTTTTCAGGCTTTGGAACCGCGGCTTTGACGGCGGCAGAAACGAAAGTGCGCTCCGACTTCTGCGTGAAAGAATAGACGGCGAATGGCGCGAAAACACGCGTGGCATAAGGATACGCGACAAGATCTACCTTGAATGGGGTGAGCGCTTCGAGTGGCCGGACAGCGATGCCGAGGTTAAGGGCGAGCGGTTTTTCTGCTACGGTCTTAAGGA
>JAZRAF010000163.1:0-7343 GCA_045634425.1 Eubacteriales bacterium
CCTCGTTTCTCAGCCCGACTGCGGTGAGCAGGCGCTCGAGATCGCCGAGACCCTCGTAAACTCCGGCGCTATCGACATCATCGTTATCGACTCCGTTGCGGCACTCGTACCGAGACAGGAAATAGAGGGCGATATGGGCGCATCCCACGTAGGCGTGCAGGCGCGTCTTATGTCTCAGGCTATGAGAAAGCTTTCCGGCTCTATTGCAAAGTCTAACTGCATCGTTATCTTCACCAACCAGCTTCGTGAGAAGGTTGGCGTTATGTACGGCAACCCCGAGGTTACCACCGGTGGCCGTGCGCTTAAGTTCTACGCATCCGTGCGTATCGACGTTCGCCGCGTTGAGTCGCTTAAGAACGGCAGTGACGTTTACGGCTCTCACACCAAGTGTAAGGTCGTTAAGAACAAGGTTGCTCCCCCCTTCAAGACCGCAGAGTTCGATATTCTCTACGGCTCGGGCATCTCTAAGTCTAGCGAGATCATCGATATGGCGATCACCCTTGAGATCGTTGAGAAGAGCGGCGCTTGGTTCTACTACAACGGCGAAAGACTCGGCCAGGGCAAGGACAACGTAAGAAAGCTTATCGAGTCCGATAAGGAGCTTATGAACAAGCTTGAGGTCCTTATCCGTGAGAAGGTTGCGGGTATGACCAGCTTCGGTGAGGAAGCACTCTCCGACGAGGATTTTGAGATCGAGGATTTCGACGAAAACAACTAATATTGGTATGAGGCTGTTTCAGACGAAGCAGCCTCATAATTAAAATGAAAGGAGAGCATATGCAGGTAAAAGCAGTACGCGCAGGAAAAAGTCAAGGCTACCTCACCGTCGTTGTCACAGACGGGGAAGAGCGCAAGACGTTCACTGTTTCCGAGCGCGATTACCTTGAGGCAGGCTCCCCCCGCCCGGGTGACTATCTTGATGGCGATATGCTCGCCGCCCTTTCACACTCGGATGAGGTCTACCGCGCAAGGCTTCACGCCCTACGCATCCTCTCCTACGCCGACAACAACGAGCGCACACTCGTGCGCAAGCTCGTATCGCGCGGCATATCGCACAGCCTCGCCACAGAGGTCGCACACGAAATGGTCGGCCGCGGATATATTGACGAGCAGCGTCAGCTCGAAAGACTTATTATCACCGAGGCAAACCGCAACCTCATCGGCCCCCACAGGATAAAGGCAAAGCTCACCGCAAAGGGCTACCGCGGCTCTGATATTGACGGGATCATCGAGCAGCTTTGCGACTCGGGCGAGATCGATTTCGACCGCTCCCGAAGGCTTCTTATCGAAAAAAAGCTTGCACGGGGTGCCACTGACGACGAAATCAAGAAACTTTTATATAAAAACGGATATAGCGTATGATTAAAAGATTTGTAAAATACTACAAGCCGCATCTTGGGCTGTTTATCTTTGATATGTTCGCCGCAATAGTCGTGTCGGTGTGCAATCTTTTTTACCCCACGATAGCGAAAAATATCATAAATGAATATATATACGACGACACCATCAAGCGCATCGTTATATGGGCGCTCATACTTTTTGAGATCTACCTCATAAAGGCAGTCTGCAACTATATAATGGGCTACTTCGGTCACGTGGTCGGCGTGCGCATGCAGGCGGATATGCGCCGCGATCTTTTCGCAAAGTATCAGAAGCTTCCTTTCTCCTACTTTGACGAGCACAAGACGGGCGACCTTATCACCCGTATCTCAAACGACCTCTTCGACGTTTCCGAGCTCGCGCACCACGGCCCCGAAAACCTGCTTATAGGCTCGCTTATGTTTGTCGGCTCGTTTATAATGCTCGGCAGCATCAATATGAAGCTCACCCTCATAATGTTCTCGATCGTGCCGATCATCATTATATTCACCATTCTTTCCCGTCGCACCATAACCAAGGTGATGACCGAATCAAGGCGCAAGATGTCCGCCATCAACTCGGGCGTTGAAAACTCGATCGGCGGAATAAGAGAGACCAAGTCCTACGCCGCAGAGCATCACGAGATATGCAAATTCAGGGTCACAAACGGCATCTTCCGCCGTCTTAGAGAGCGTGCGATGCACGCCTTCGGTGGCTTCCACTCGATCATCGAGCTGCTCACCGACCTGCTTTACCTTGTCATAATCTTCATCGGCGGTATCTTCCTTTACAACGGTGAGATCGACGGCGGCGAGTTCGCAGCCTTCCTTCTTTATATCAATATGTTCTTAACTCCTATCCACCGCTTCGTTGCTCTTTACCAGCAGATGCAGGAGGGTATGAGCGGCTTCTCCCGCTTCTGTGATATTATGAATGAGAGCGAAGAAATTGACACGGGTACCGTCCTTATCGACGATATCAAGGGTGATATAGCCTTTGAGAACGTGACCTTTGGCTACAACGCAACCGATGATAGCGAGCAGCACTACGTTATCGAAAACCTCTCCCTTAACGTAAAGGCAGGTAGCACCGTTGCCCTCGTCGGCCCGTCCGGCGGCGGCAAGAGCACCCTTTGTAACCTTATCCCGAGATTCTATAACGTTACCTCCGGCCGCATACTCCTTGACGGCATCGACACTCAGGATATCAAGCTTAACTCTCTTCGCTCAAGCATCGGCATAGTTTCGCAAAGCGTGTTCCTCTTCGACGCCACCGTGCGCGAGAATATCGCATACGGCAACCTCGATGCAACCGAGGAGGAGATAATCGCCGCCGCAAAGAAGGCAAATATCCACGACTATATTGCAACCCTTGACAAGGGCTACGATACCGAGGTCGGCGAGCGCGGTGTGAAGCTCTCGGGCGGTCAGCGTCAGCGTATCGCGATAGCGCGCGTATTCCTCAAAAACCCGAAGCTCCTTATCCTTGACGAGGCGACAAGCGCACTCGATAACGCCACCGAAATGCAGATACAGGCATCTCTTGAGGAGCTCTCGCGCGGACGCACCGTTATCGTCGTAGCGCACAGACTCTCCACTATAAAGAACGCCGACGAGATCGTCGTAATAGGCGACAGCGGCATAATAGAAAAGGGTACTCACGACGAGCTTATCGCCAAAGACGGCGAATACCGCAAGCTCTACGAATACCAGTTCAGAACAGCATAGTGAAAACACAAAAATGACGTAGATCCGAAGATCTACGTCATTTTTTTAAGTGTTATTGATCTGCCAACATTTGATCGGCGTTGACTGTCGCTTCCTTCAACCTCTTGTAATAAATGATAGCGGCGACAACGTCAGCGCAAAAAACGAACTGCAGGATAATTACCCAGATTACCTCGCGGAATTTTATCGTCCCCTGTCGCAGCGCGCATATAATTGACGACAAAATCGGCAGCCCTGTCAAAAACAGGCACAGGCAATCAATCCAAAACAATGCAATAGTGAATGGAATGGTCCATATTGCAATAGTCATCGCAACGCCTAAAACGAAGATCACGACGTATGCCGGAATTTGAATCAGTTTTATCAGCATAGCGGTTTTTGCCATCGAGATAGCATCGCGGAATTTGAACGTGGATATGAAGAAGGTGGCAATGCAAAGCGCAAACGTTAACAGAAAATATATGACCAGCGCCGCTATCAGCAACAAGCCATCGTTTTGAAAGATCGACTCCATAATTGCCTCGAAAAGCTTAACCTTGGTCGAAAGGAAAACAACAGCAAGAGTGAAAATTGCAATATAGGGAGATAGCAAGGTCGGAATAGAGAGCACAAACAGTTTTTTGTTCATTTTTTTGCCCCATCCTTTCAAAATTTTAGAATCGGCAGAGAATTAATATCCCTGCCGATTTAGCGGTTGTTTTTAAAGTCTGAACGTAATATCGCCGTAGGTGGGCATCGGCCACGCATCACGCGCGGTGAGAGTCTCCATCTCGTCGACAAGCTTTCTGAGGGCAACCATCTTTGCCTCAACGGTATTCTTGTAGTAGAATGCCGCATCCTCGTCCTTTTTCGAGATTGCGGTGCGCTCTGCCTTGTCAAGTGCGCCGTACGCATCGTAGGTCTTGATAAGCAGGGCAGAAAGCTTCTCTATGACGTCGACCTCGCACCCAGTGTCAATATTTTTGGATACCAGGCGCTTTGCATTGACCGCATCGGAAAGGGTCTTTGCGTATCCCGAAACTGCAGGGATAATATCGCGAATGGTCATCTCAAGCATCGTACGTGCTTCAATATTTTTGATCTTTCTGTAATTCTCAAAGAAGATCTCGCGTCTGGAACGCATCTCGGTTTCGCTCATAACGCCAAAGCGTGTGAAGAGCTCTACGTTCTTCTCGTCGGTGAAGTGCTCGTATGCCTCGGGGGCGGTCTTAAAGTTGGAAAGGCCGCGCTCTGCTGCCTCGATCTCCCATTCCTTAGAGTAGGAGTTGCCCGAGAAGAGTATGCGCTTGTGTGCAAGGAAGGTGTCCGCAAGAAGGGTGTTAAGCTCGTCCTCAAAGGACTCCGCGCCCTCAAGCTTGTCCGCAAATACGGTAAGCGAGTTTGCAACCGCGGTGTTAAGCACGATGTTTGCCATCGCTATATTCTGCGACGAGCCAACCATTCTGAACTCGAACTTGTTACCCGTGAATGCAAAGAGTGAGGTTCTGTTTCTGTCGGTGTTGTCGCGGCGAATAGCAGGCACGGAAGCAACGCCAAAGGACATATATTTTGCCTTGCCCGCTGCGTAGCTGTGACCCTCGATAACCGAGTTCACGATCGCCTCAAGCTCCTCGCCAAGGAATATCGAGATTATCGCAGGGGGGGCCTCGTTACCGCCAAGACGGTAGTCGTTGCCCGCAGTAGCGGCAGAAATACGCAAGAGATCCTGATACTCGTCAACGGCCTTGATAACCGCCGCAAGCATAAGCAGGAAGAGCTTGTTTTCCGCAGGATTTTTGCCGGGCTTAAGAAGATTCTTTCCGGCATCCGTGCCAAGCGACCAGTTGTTGTGCTTGCCCGAGCCGTTAATGCCCGCAAAGGGCTTCTCAGCAAGCAGGCAGGCAAGGCCGTGTCTGGGCGCAAGCCTTCTCATATATTCCATTATAAGCAGGTTGTGGTCAACCGCAATGTTAGTCGTGGTGAATATGGGCGCAAGCTCGTGCTGTGCGGGTGCTGCCTCGTTGTGCTTGGTCTTTGAGGGGATACCGAGCTTCCACAGCTCCTCGTCAAGCTCGTGCATAAATGCGCTTACTCTCGGGGGAATAGTGCCAAAGTAGTGGTCGTCCATCTCCTGACCCTTGACCGCAGGAGCGCCGAAAAGGGTTCTACCGCAGTAGAAAAGGTCGCGGCGAGCCTTGAAATCCTCCTCGTCAATAAGGAAGTATTCCTGCTCCGCACCAACCGTGGTGGTAACTCTCTGTGCGGTAGTGTCACCGAAAAGGCGAACTATGCGAAGTCCCGCAGTGCTGATCGCATCCATCGAGCGAAGCAGGGGGGTCTTGGTGTCGAGCGCGTCACCGGTGTATGAGCAGAATGCGGTGGGTATGTAGAGTGATCCGTCCTTGATAAATGCGTATGACGCAGGGTCCCACGCGGTGTATCCACGCGCCTCAAAGGTCGCGCGAAGTCCGCCCGAGGGGAAGGATGAGGCATCGGGCTCGCCCTTTACAAGCTCCTTGCCCGAGAACTCCATTATAGCCTTGCCGCCGCCAACGGGGGTAAGAAATGCATCGTGCTTCTCAGCCGTGACACCCGTCAGGGGCTGAAACCAATGTGTGAAATGCGTTGCGCCGTGCTCGATCGCCCAGTCCTTCATCGCGCTTGCGACGATGTCAGCAATTCCGGGGTCGATCTCCTTGCCCGTCTCCATAGTCTTGAGAAGGGATTTGTATACCTCCTTGGGCAGGCGCTCACGCATCACGTCCTCAGAAAAGACCTTGGATGCGTATATCTCCGATATTCTTGCGGTTCTTTCAGTCACGGTAATACCTCCGTAGCTATTTATGTCTAAAATAATATGGATATTATATAACATATTTTTGAACTTGTCAAGTTTTTATTGACTTTTGTGTCGCATGGTGATATAATTTACAGTGGCAAAGAACGGAAAAAAGACAACTAAAACAGGAATTTTGAAAATGTATTATATAACACTTGACCTTGAATGGAATCAGGCCTACGCACAAAAGGCGCTCGCGGTACAGCGCCGCCTTTGCTCCCGTCTTCGCGGTGAGGTAATCCAGATCGGTGCGGTAAAGCTTGACAAAAATATGCGTATCTGCGGCTCTTACCAGATAATCGTAAAGCCCAAGTACTTTACAAAGCTTCATAAGCACGTTTCCGAGCTCACCGGCATCACCCAAACGCAGATGGACCTCGGCACACCCCTGCCCGAGGCGGCAGAGCGCTTCAAGCGCTGGTGCGGTAAGGACTTCGCATTCCTCACCTGGGGCCCCGACGACATCCCGATGCTTAAGGAAAACTTCAACGTGCACGATATCGAGTCTGGCTGGCTTGATAACGTTTACGACCTTCAGCGCATCTTCAATAAGCAGACCGAGGACTCCAAAAAGCAGCGCTCGCTCGAGTTCGCTATGGAGTACTACGAAATACCTCAGAATCTTCCTGCGCACGACGCACTCAACGACGCATACTTTACCGCCCTCGTGGCACAAAAGCTTGACGTCGAGGAGGGTATCAAGAGCTACAAGTGCACAAACGGCGACTCTCTTTTCACCGACGTTATCGGTGATGCAGATGCAGGCGACGACGGCTACGTAACCATCGGCGAGCTTCTCGACGACGATATCGTAAAGGAGCCTCACTGTCCCATTTGCGACCGCAAGCTCGCACTTCTCTCAAAGCCCCTTCACTCCAAGGGACAGAGATACACCTTCCACTGCGGCTGTCAGAAGGACGGCGAGATGTTCCTCGTCCTTAAGCTCTACCGCAACTTCAACGACACCTGGCGCGCCAAGGTCACCATCGACAGGGCAAGCGAGGAGCGCGTGGCCGAGTTCAAGAGCAGCCTTGAGAGGGTAGCGGTCAGAAGAAAATCCAAGCGCAAGACCCCGAGAAAGAGAAAGCCCACTGTTACACAGTCGGCAGAATAATCAAATAAAAAAGTGAGGATGTCAGGGTGACGTCCTCACTTTTTGTATAACGAAAACCACGCGTGGTTCAATATAGGCTATGCCGATAAAAAAAGCAGAGAAAAAGTCGGCGCAGAATGTTATTGTGCCAAAGGCTCCCTTGTGCAAAGGGAGCTGGACGCGAAGCGACCTGAGGGATTGTTTTGACAAAGGTTCTTGTTTTTATTCGGTTACGCCTAAAGGCGATCGAAAATGAGTGGGCAGGATTTAGAGCGAAAATTGACGTTCTCCGCCCCGAAGGCGTATATACATACGACGAGTGGATGGAAAAGGCAATAGAATAAAA